>JBJTPZ010000426.1:0-4297 GCA_046075365.1 Planctomycetaceae bacterium | reverse complement strand
CCGTCGGCGCAGTGCTCCTGCTCGTGGCGGCGTGGGCCCTGCCGAACTGGGTTCGGTACTCGACGGCGCAGCTGCTCCCCCTCGTGGTGCTGGGCGCGGCGATCGCGGCAGGGGAGCTGCTGCAGCTGCGGCCCGTGGGTCGGGGGGCGCTGCCCCTCAGCTACGCGTTCTTCCTCGTGGCGGTCCACGTCGGATCCTCGCCGGAGGTTCCGGGCACCGTGGTGGTCGCCGTGGTTGCCGCGGCGCTCCTCCTCGGTTGGCTCATCAGCGAGGCCCCGGACCTCGGCGCTCGAACCACGACGCTCATCGTGCGGGCCGGTGCGTTCACGGCCGCACTCCTCGTGTACCGCCTCGCGCTGGGCCACCTCGCGGTCGATCGGATCTCGTGGGCCGATCCACGGTGGAACGCGCTCCTCGCGCTCCTGCTCGCCGGGGCGGCGGCGATCATCACCTCGGACCTGCTCACCGCCATCCGTCACCCGGGAACCCCGCTCGGACTATTCTCCTTCTCTGCAGCTTCTCTGGCTCGTGTCTCATTTCCTCTTCCTCTTGCTGCACGTGTCTGCGTCTCATTGGTGCCCTCCTCTTTCTCTGTGGCCTGAACTGCAGCGGGCCTGCGAAATACTGGTTCGCTCGGAGTCGCCAGGTGTTCAATCGCAGCCCGGTCAGGAATGACTTTCGGGACTAATCGCAGCTCGAACGCAGTCTGAGTTTTTAAGCCCGGGCACGATGGTGTGTCCCCGCCCGAAGTGGTGTGTCCCCGCCCGAAGTGGTGTGTCCCCGCCGGCAGTGGCGTGTCCCTGCTGGACGCTGCTGGAAACCCTGTTTTGAGGGGCAATGGGTCTGCTGGAAACATGGAGCCACGTGTCGGTGCTGGCTGATCGGCAGCATGGGGTACCTGTTGAACAGACTGTCAAGGCAGGCGGTTCAGCCTGTTTGACGGATCGTGCCGGGCCCGCTGACAGAATCGCAGGAGCGTGCCACGTTTTCCGAAATCCGCCACGGCGGACTGCAAAAGTGACGGTTGCTTTCGTCATAACCGGTACCGGCTGATAAGTGACAGCTTAGTCAAACAGGATTGCATAAATTCCATCGAAGAAACAATCCGGACGTCGGAATCCGGTACATCGCGTGCATTTTGAGTCTTGCGAGTCGGATCTGCAGCGGCTCACAGCTACGGGGGCATGACCATTTTTGCGGGCAGTATTCCGCAGTGCTTCTGCAACTCAGAATGACATCGTGGGGAGAAGTTTATGAATCGATCCAGCGGTCTGTCGGCGTGGTTCCGACGGGCGACAGCGGCCGTGGCGACAGCTGCGGTGCTGAATGCGGGTGTTCAGGCCAGGGGGCAGGCTTCGGTGCCTGCCGAGCCGTTGATTCCGGGTCTTCCGGAGGCAGCGGTTGCTGAACTGTTGGCACCGGAGACGGGTGTTGAGCCGGTGGGGCTGACTGACCCGGCGACGGGCATGATGAATATGGCTCTGGACGGCTGGTTTGCCGGCAGTGAATTGCGTGCTGCGGAAACGATACTCCGGGCGCCTCGGACGTTTGGTGCGTGGACTGTGGACATGGGCGATGTGGGGCTGCATATTGGCAGTCTGTCGGCTCATGCGGACGTGGGGAATGTGGTGGACCTGAACGGGACTCGTTCGGGTTCCATGTATCAGACGCTGAATCTGGTACCGGGAACTCCGTATCGCATTCGGTTTTTGATGTCTGGCAACTGGCGAACGAATCCGTTGAAGCCGCGTTCGCTGTCGGTTTTGGTGGGTCTGCAGAAGTTTACGTTTACGATGACGAAGCCGGCCAGCTGGGCTCCGAACCAGATGGGCTGGGAAGAGAAGGTGATTGATTTCATTCCGCAGAAGGCGGTCGTGGGTCTGCGATTTTCATCTGAGAGTCCTGCGATGGCGGATGGTGCGGCCATTTGTCAGGTCTCGGTGCTGACGAAGCGTCCGCAGCCTGGGCCGCTGGATTCGATTCCGGTACCGTCACCGGCGGATCTGGCGGATTATGTTGTGGATCGAAACGCGGCGATTGTGCTGGGCAAGGCACTGTTCTGGGACATGCAGGTGGGCAGTGACGGGCGGACGGCCTGTGCAACGTGTCACTGGAACGCTGGTGCCGACATTCGTACTGTGAATACTCTGCACCCGGGTGCTCCGGGCAGTGCCTTTGGCCATCAGACCAGTGCAGGTCCGGGGCTTGCGGCGTCGGCAGTGCAGCATTTTCGGGGTGCCAATCGGCTGTTGTCGGAGGATGATTTTCCATTTCATCGGATCCAAAATCCGACGGAACCGGCGAATGCTGATACCAACCCGGTGACTCGCGATACGATGGAAGTGGGCGGTGCTGAGGGTGTGCTGAATCGTCATTACACGTGGCACACTGCGGGCAGTGCGTGGGACGACGGTGTGGATACTCCGGATGCAGTAGCTCAGGTGGACGGTGTGGCGGTGCGGCAGGTCACGGGCCGGAATGCGCCGACGACAGTGAATGCAATTTTCTTTGATCGCACGTTCTGGGACGGTCGGGCGCGGCGTTATTTCAACGGTGTGAATCCGCTGGGTGAGCTGGATCCCAGTGCGCGGGTACTGCAGTCAAATCCGGACGGCACGATGGTTCCGGTGCGAATTTTGATTGACAACGCCAGCCTTGCATCGCAGGCGTCGGGGCCTCCGGACAGTGGTGTGGAAATGTCGTGGTCGGGGCGTGAGTTTTCTGAAATTGGCCGCAAGCTGCTGGGGCTGCGTCCGCTGGCTCAGCAGCAGGTGGCAGAGGATGACAGCGTCCTGGGCCTGTACCGTGATGCCTGCGGCCGTGGTCTGGATCAGGGTACAGCGGGCTATGCGGCTTTGATCCGCAAGGCGTTTCAGCCGAAGTGGTGGAATGGCCAAAAGCTGACTGCTGACGGCTATACTCACATGGAAGCGAATTTTTCGCTGTTCTGGGGTTTGGCGATCATGATGTACGAGTCGACTCTGGTGTCAGACGATGCTCCGTACGACCGCTACGCCAAAGGCGACCAGACGGCGCTTAGTGCGCAGGCGAAGGAAGGTCTGCGAATTTTCATGAACGAGGGACGCTGCATCAACTGTCACCATGGTCCTGAGTTTGCGGGGGCGACGGTGAGTTCGATTCGCGGAGTTCTTGCTGAGCCCGATGGTCATGGTGTGACGCTGATGCCCATGGCGATTGGCATCGCATTCTACGATGAAGGTTTTTACAACATTGGTGTGCGTCCGACGGCCGAGGACATTGGTGTGGGCGCGACGGTGCCGGGGCTGGGGCCGCTGTCGTACAGTCGACGCGAGCAGCTGGGCGAAAACATCGATCCGCTGAATGTGGTGACGCCCGATCGGCGGGTGGCCGTGGACGGTGCGTTTAAGACTCCGACCCTGCGAAACGTAGAGCTGACCGGACCTTATATGCACAATGGCGGCATGAAGTCGCTGACGGAAGTTGTCCAGTTCTATACTCGGGGAGCCGACTTCCGAAAGACCAACATCCAGAACCTTGATCCGGATGTGCACGGCATTTCGCAGCTGCAGGGGAATCCGGCTGAGATTGCGGCGGTGGTTGAGTTCCTGAAGCATCTGACGGACGATCGCGTACGGCTGCAGAAGGCTCCTTTCGACCATCCAGAGCTGATTTTGGTGAATGGTCACAGCACCACCACGATGCCTCGTGCGACGGACAATCTGGTTGTGTTGTCGGCGACGGGTGCCGGTGGTGGCAAGCCGCTGCAGACATTCCAGCAGGCACTGGAATCTGGTCTGGATTTGTTCCCGATCAGTAATCCTCGTCCGGCTGTACCGGCGGCCCCCGAGCCTGCTGCTCCGGAGGCGGCAGTGGCTGAGCCTGTTGTTGCTGAGCCGGCAGTTGCTGAGCCTGCCGTTGCGGAGCCGCCAGTGATTGGCCCGGTCGAGCCTGCTGCTGCGGCTGAGCCCGCAGCGGTTGCTGAACCCGCGGCGGCCGCTGAGCCTGCAGCTGTGGCTGAACCTGCGGCGGACGCTGAGCCTGCTCCGGTGCCGTCAGCTTTGTGAGCGGTGGCTGACGCGGCCGCTGTCTGACAGCTGGTGAATTTTGATGGAGGGGTCGGGGCATGAAAGTGCTTCGGCCCCTTGTCATTTCGTTAAGCAGTTTTGTTAAGCCGGCTTGACATGCCATAGTCGGCGGCTGCCATTTTGGCTGTGCGTTTTCTTCGAAAGGGGCTGTGTCCGGGCTGCCGGGGTCGGTTTGCGGTTCTGCATCGTGACTGAGAAAAGGGCGGCTGCCGGCCTGTTCCCCGGCGTTT
>JBJTPZ010000425.1:0-5375 GCA_046075365.1 Planctomycetaceae bacterium | reverse complement strand
CGTTTCGCGCGAGCAGACGATTGAGCAGATTGGCAAGGCGCTGAACGAAGTGGGGGCTTATGGCCAGCAGTACGGTCAGCAGATTCGTGTTGAGGTGCATGGGTCCGGGACCAGTGAGCTGCCGGTGATGAAGGCGATCTTTGATGTGGCCGACCATCCCAACGTGGCCGTGTGCTGGAATTCCAATGCGGAGGATCTGAAAGGTGACGGGCTGGAGCACAATTTTGGGCTGGTTTCTGGGCGTTTTGGTGCGACGGCCCATGTTCGTGAACTGACCGGGACCGACTACCCGTGGCAGCAGCTGTTTCGGCTGTTTCGCCAAGTGAACTATGGTGGCTGGGTATTGCTGGAGGCGCGGGGCAATCCGGCAGACAAGGTGGCTGCGCTGATTGAGCAGCGGAAAAAGTTTGAAGAATTGTGCGTTGGGTAGGTCAGTGGTCAGGCGAGCCGCGGACGGGAGCCGCGGGTGTGAGTTCCGGCTGGTCCGGTGTGGTCTGCCCGCTTCGTGGATTGCGTGGACGGCATGACCGCGCAGATGTTCTGGTGAGGGTTGGTCTCACGCGAAGCCGCGAAGCCGCGAAGGGAAATGCAGCAGGGCGGTGAGGTGTGTGTTGAACTGCTGCTCTCTCCTTTCAACTTTCTCGAATCTACTCTCTATGGCATGGATGCCATCGCCCCCTCACCCCCGACCCCTCTCCCCCGTTTCACGGGGGCGAGGGGAGGAAGAGGGGCAGTTTTCGGTTTTCGGTGTTCGGTCAGGCGAGCTGCGGACGGGAGTCTGCGGGTGTGAGTTCTGCGTGCCTTGGGGTGTTTAGGACTCTTCCCTGATGCTGCGGGCTTTCGAATATTTTCTTTTGCGTGCGGCAGTCGGTATCTGGTTGCGAGCTGCAGTTTTGAGCTGGAGCGTCGATTGTTTCTTCGTATCGCCGTGTGGAAACTACGGGGGCGAGCGGGTGTGCGGATCTCCCCCGATTCTTTTTCCCGGTTTCAAGGGCAGCGGTGGCCGCTGCACCGTCAGGGAAACAGGCTGTGCAGCGGCAGTCCAAAGGTTTCAGCGACGGCCTGATTTGTGATGCGACCATCCAGCATGTTGACAGCGGCGGCCAGTCCGGGGTCACGCTGGCAGGCTGCCTGCAGTCCTTCGCTGACGATGCGTTTCAGGTACGGGAAGGTGACGTTGCAGAGGGCGTATGTGCTGGTGCGTCCGACGGCTCCGGGCATGTTGGTGACGCAGTAGTGCAGGATGCCGTCGACAAGGTAAGTGGGGGCGGAGTGAGTTGTGGGTCGTGAGGTTTCGAAGCAGCCGCCCTGGTCGATGCACACATCAATCACGACTGCTCCGGGCTTCATGATCTGCAGGTCTTCCGCGGTTACCAGCCGGGGTGCTCGGGCGCCCGGAATCAGGACTCCGCCAATAATCAGATCGGCTTTGCGCAGCTGTTCGCGGATGTTGTGTCGATCACTGAACAGTGTGTTGACGTTGGCGGGCATGATGTCGTCGAGGTACCGCAGGCGTTCGACGCTGACGTCCAGCAGCACGACGTCGGCCTGAAATCCGGCGGCGATGCGTGCTGCGTTTTTTCCGACGACTCCGCCGCCGAGGATGGCAATGTGTGCCGGCTCGACTCCCGGTACACCTCCGAGCAGAATACCTCGTCCTTCCTGCGGGCGTTCCAGAAATTTGGCGCCCTGCTGAATGCTCATGCGTCCGGCAACCTCGCTCATGGGCGTCAGCAGCGGAAGGTCCCCGCTGCGTCCCTTCAGTGTTTCGTAGGCTACGGCAGTGACACCGGATTCAAGGACATTGCGTGTGAGTTCTTCGTCGGCGGCGAAATGGAAGTAAGTGAACAGCGTTTGTCCGCGGCGCAGCAGTGGCCATTCGGCGGGCAGTGGTTCTTTGACCTTGATTACGGTGTCGGCGGCGAATGCTTCTGCGTGCGAATTGACGATTTCTGCACCGCAGGCTGCGTAATCGTCATCGGCGATGCCGCTGCCGGCTCCTGCGCCTCGTTCGACCAGCACTTTGTGGCCGGCCCGCGTCAGATCCTCGACGCCGCTGGGCAGCAGGGCCACTCGGTATTCGTCACTCTTAATCTCTTTGGGAAGTCCGATGAGCATGGCGGTTTCCGTCTGTGCTGATGGCGTGAGCGGTGCTGGCCTGAAAATCACTGATTCATTCTACGCAGGTGGCACTGACGGGCAAAACTGTTTCCGCCGCGGCGGGTGAAAACGGTCCGACAGGCCGGGAAAAGTCGGTCTTGAGGCATTTCCCGGGTCCTGTCAGACTGACGGGAGTGTGGATCTGAGGATCGCCAGGGTTCTGCATGGGGTTTGGCACGTGCGAGGTCAATGGCAAAAGAGGTTTACGAGGTGGGTGGTTCGGGTCAGCATTTGTATGCTGGCACTGGGCCTGCTGCTGGTTGCCGGCTGCCTGTCGGGGATGCGTCCGGGTCTGCCACACGGTGACGTTTCGGGACTGCTGTTTTCGCCGTCCAGTACGGATTTTTACTGGGAACGAGCGGTGATGGTGCTGAACCGGAACCACTTCCAGGTTGCTCGGGAAAGCCGTCTGGAGGGGGTTATTGAGACGGAGTACCGTGCGGGGGCCGGAATTTTGGAACCGTGGCATCCGGATTCAGTGGGGCTGGCCAGTCGATTTGAGAGTACTTTGCAGTCAATTCGGCGTAAGGTGACGATTGGTGTGCAGCCGGGTGACAATGGCAAGACGCTGCTGACGGTGCGGGTTGACAAGGAGCAGGAGGATTTGCCGGGTCTGGCGGCAAATTACGAGGGTGGTGCGACGTTTCCGGAATCGACGGTGCTGAGTCGGGATTTGAGTCAGGTGGTGGGGCAGACCGGTGTTTCGCGCTGGGTTTCAGTGGGGCGGGATCGCAAGCTGGAGCAGCAGTTAATCTCGGAAATTCGCTATCGCCAGCTCCCATAAGTCTCAATCGGCGGGAATTCCCGCGTCGAATTCGCTTCATGGACGATTCGCAATTGTTGGTTGTTGCCTCCCGGCGTACAGTATACAGCTTCGCCGGGCACCCGCCCTGCCCTGTTTGTTTTCTCTGAAAGTACAGTACGAAGTCATGGATCCGGAATTTCGCAGTCACTGCAACGAGTTGATTCGCCGCGTCGTTCACCTGAAGGACTGTCTTTGACTTGCGCGGCAAAACGGCTCGCATTCAGGAAATCAACGATCGGATGAGCGAAAGCGATTTCTGGGGTGACCAGGAACGCGCTCGACAGGTGATGGACGAGCTGCGGAAGCTGAAATCCGTGGCAACTCCGCTGAAAGAACTGGTCACGTCCGGTGACGATCTGCAGGTGCTGATTGAGTTTGCCGACGAAGATTCCAGCGGCGAAAACATGAGCGAGCTGCGGGCGGCGTCAGAACGTCTGGCCGCTGAGGTGGACAAGGTTGAGCTGCAGACGACCATGTCGCGGCCGGAGGATTCCTTCAACGCCTATGTCACGGTGCAGGCTGGTGAGGGCGGGACAGATTCTGCCGACTGGGCTCAGATGCTGATGCGCATGTATGCGCGATGGGCCGAGCGTCGCGGATTTGAAGTGGAAGAGGTTGACATGTCCCCGGCGGAAGAGGCCGGCATCCGCAATGCGACGCTGCTGATCAAGGGTGACTATGTCTACGGACATCTGCACGGTGAGACGGGCAATCACCGTCTGATCCGCATCAGTCCTTTTGACTCGGCCGGTCGGCGTCACACATCATTCGCCGGTGTGGACGTGGTGCCCGAGGTTGATGACAGTTTTGAAATCGACATCAACTGGGAAAAGGACGTTCGCGAGGACAAGTACCGTGCCGGCGGTGCTGGTGGTCAGAAGGTGAACAAGACCGAGTCGGCAATTCGACTGACTCACATTCCCACGGGTGTCGTGGCAGCCTGCCAGAACGAACGCAGCCAGCATCAAAACCGCGCACTGGCTCGCAAGATGCTGACGGCCAAGCTTTACCAGATCGAGCTGGATAAGCGTGAGGCGGCCGTGGCTGATCGGCACGATACAAAGGGAAAGATTGGATTCGGGGGGCAGACGGTGCGGAACTACGTGCTGTATCCGGACCAGTTTGTGAAAGATGTACGCAGCGGAATGAAGGTGGGCAATCCGGCGAATGTGCTGGACGGCGACATCGACGGTCTGCTGGAGGCCTATCTGCGCTGGACACTCAACAAACAGACAGCTCCGGTGGACGAGCTGGAATGAGATGTGTTTGAGGGGAGGGCGTGGCTGTGGGCGGAACGTTGTCGGAACTGCCGTATTTGCGGATGCATGGTTGCGGCAACGACTACGTGTTTCTGGACTGCTGTCAAAATGCTGTTCCGGAAGACCTGTCCAGTTTGTCGCGTTTTGTCAGTGATCGTCATCGTGCGGTGGGATCGGATGGACTGGTGCTGATGCTGCCGTCCGATATCCCTGCTGCTGTGGCTCGCATGCGGATGTTTAATGCGGATGGCAGTGAGGGTTCGCTGTGCGGTAACGCGCTGCGGTGCATGGCGATGTGGCTCCATCAGACAGGTCGGGCTGGCCATTCATTTCAGATAGCGATGGCAGAGCGTCTGATTGGGGTGCAGATCGTGGATTCCGAGCCGGCCTTGCGGCGGGCGCTGGTGCGGATTGATGTCGGGCAGCCGGGGCGGCTGACTGCCGAGCCTGGTATCGGCGGTTGCGTACGGCGACAGTCTTTGGCCGATGTGCAGGTTCCGGGTCTGCTGGGACAGCCGCTGCATGTGTCTTTGGGCAACCCGCACACAGTGTTTTTTGTGGATTCAATTCCAGCGATTCCATTTGAACGGCTGGGGCCGCAGATTGAGCGGCACTCGGCCTTTCCGGATCGGACGAATGTTGAATTTGTAGAGATCTCAGATCGGTCAGCCAGTGTGTTGACGGTACGGGTCTGGGAGCGTGGTTCCGGTGAGACTCTGGCCTGCGGTTCCGGCGCCTGTGCGGTGGCCATAGCGGCCGTTGCTGCCGGGCATTTGCAGTCCGGCCAGGCGGTCAGTGTGCAGATGGCAGGCGGTTTGCTGAGGGTGCTGTTGTCGGACGATCTGCAGCTGCGGCTGGAAGGCCCGGCGGAAGAGTGCTGTCGCGGTACGATCCTGTGGCCTTGCGGTCACGTGTGAATTCAGGAAGGTTGGCGGATGCGACATACGCTGGGACTGATACTGCAGCTGATCACTCTGGCCCTGCTGCCATCGATCATTATTTTTCAGTTGTTCTTTGGATTTCGGCTGATTGTGATGCCGGCATCTCTGGTGGTGGGGATTTGTCTGTTCAGCATCGGTACCTGGCTGCGAGAACGGGGCTGAACCGCCGCATGGTGAACGCTGGGTGAATCGTGTGTGTCAACCTGTCCG
>JBJTPZ010000424.1:0-15005 GCA_046075365.1 Planctomycetaceae bacterium | reverse complement strand
GACGCGGATCCGACCAGTCAGAAGGCGGCTGAGGCGCTTGTACAGATTGGTGAACTGCTGGCGGCAGAAAGCGGTGTCTCGCCGGCAGCCATGGCCTCAGGCCCTCCGTCGCAGTTGCAGCCTGAATCAACCGGTGGCACTATGCCCTCCGCCCGGCCAGAGACGGTGGACTTTGAGTCGCTGTATTCGCAAAAAGTTGACAGCGGGACGGCCGGGCCGGTGCCTCCGGCGACGAGCGTGGAAGTTGTCACCGGTGCAGCGGTAAAGCCACATGACGTGGCGTCGCAGAGTGCGTCTGGTACGAATCAAAGCGTCGCCAGGAGTTTTGCTGATGTCGAAGATCGCCCGGTTGAAAAGTTGCTGCCCCCGATTGAGAGTGTAGACGATGTTTCCAGCCGATCGGGCTCTCGAAATTCGGGCTCCGGCAGGCCGTTGCTTAGCCATACGTCCCTGCGGCTGACAGAATCGGATGGTGTGCACCAGTTTTCGCAATTGTCAGAAGAATCTCCGGATGCGGACATTGCTGCATTTGTTGATTCAGGACCCGTGGAGGGTGTTCGCAGCGTTGAAAGTCGGCGTCGCAGCGGTGGACTGATTGAGCCGATGAAGGGCGCTGCAACACGGCAGCAGGCAATTGGCGCAGACAAGAAAGTGTCGGAAAAGACTTTGCCGCCGGTTGAGACAATCGCGTCTCATGGCAGCCATCGAAGAGAGTCGCCCGAACCTGGGGCTGCGAAGTCGGAAAATACTTCGGCTGTTGCTGCAGCAACAGGCGGCGCTGTCAATACGGCGGCGACTGTTGTGGCGAATGCTGGTGTCTTGCCCGCTGCTCCTTTGCAGGCCGTTCCGCAGGTTTCCGCGATGAGCGGTTTAGCGAATGGCATGCAAATGGTACTGGTGAGGGATGCCTCTGGTCAGGTGTATTACGTACCGATGCTGTTGCCGACGAATACCGCAACTATGCCTCAGTCGGCGATGCCCATTGCTCCGACGTTGCCGCAAATCGCGTTTCCCGCGGGCGTACAGCTGGCTGGGTATCAACAGAATCATGATCCGGTCGGCGGGTATGGTCAGCTTGCGCCTGCGACGATGCCACAGATCTATGTTCATGGGCAGCCTGTGAATTCGTCGGCTGCTATGCCGGCACAGATGCTGCCACGCCTGCCGCAGACAGGCTGGAACGGTACTGCAGGTGTGGCGTCGCAATACAGCGGATTTGTGCCCGGCGCAGCCGGCCCCCAGAATTTCTTAAATGCACAGCCGACGCCGGCAGCATTCACGGCAGGTGTCCCGCAGGATCAGTATTTGCCTGCAGTCCCGGAAATGGCTCAAACAGCTGCCAGTGGTTCAACAGTGCATCCCCGTGGTCTCGTCAATCCAGCCGAAGCTCAGCCGCATGCTCAGTTTATGGTCGCAAGGCAGGGCGGAGCGGCTGGTACTGCGGTATTGCCTTCAATGCAGCCAGCCTCGGTGTCGGGTCCGTCTCCAGGTGCGGGACAAGTGACTGGTGCAGCGGGGACGCCCCTGTCCGGGAATCAGCAAAGCAGTGTCCCTGCGACTTCCCCCTCTGCAGCGGTGGGCGGGCTGCCGCTGGCGTTTTTGCGTTCGTTCTACTCGCAGATGTCGGCAGAGCAGCAGGCGATTTTTTGGCGTGACCTGCGACAGTCTGGCGGGGGCAGTGCGGCGGAGCGGGCTGCTTACCGTGAACTGGCGGAATCGTCCGGCGGACAGGCCCGCATCGAGGCTGCCATCACGATGCTGATGGTCTTTAATGAGCAGGCACTGGCGGAGAAGATGCTGGCCCAGTGTGCCGAATCATCTGATCCGACGGTGCAGCAGGCTGCCCGTACTGCGTTGTCAATGTTGCCGCTGCAAAACGCCGGGCGTCGCTGAGATTATTTCAGCGAGTAGCCGTTTTTTAGCAGTTTCTCGATCAGCCGGATCTCATTCTCCGCCAGAGCTCTGCCACGCGGCTGTTTCATCCAGTTTGCCGCTGTGATTCCGGCGTCCGTCGGATGACACAGCAGCCTCAGCTGCCGCGGCAGGTGCTGCTTCATCACAATCCGCAGTCGCAGCATGTGCCATGCCGAAGAAACCAGCCAGAGGCTGCGGATGCTGGTCATTCGCACGTCCTGTTTCAGCAGTTTCGCGCAATCGCGAGCAATCTCTGAGAGTTCTCCTGAGGCTGACACCGTGATCAGCTGCTGCGGCAAGGCGCCGGCTTGTACTGCGATGGACGTCATCTGCTGGGATTCATTGTCCTCGGACTGCGAGCGTCCACCGGCACACAGCAGCAGCAGGCCAGTTTTTCCCGACAAAAGCAATTTCACTGCTGCCGTGGTTCGCTGCTGCAGTTCTGCGGCGTCTGAGCAGCCACAGACGATGGCAGCATCCGCTTTTGGTGCATCATCGCTGACGAACAGATCCTTCGGCTGAAGACTCATTGTGAATCCGACTTTCCGCCAGGCAGGTGGTTTCCGGCCGGCACTGATTCGACCAGTTGCAGGCAGCCAAGTCCCGCCTTGCCGCAGCAGGAGGCCCAGTATTTTGAAAGATCGATGCGGGGCCTGCGGTGGTAACCGCGAACCATCTTGCCGCAACGCTGGCAATGAAGCTGATAACGTGCCGCCGGGCTTTGAGCATGGCAGCATGCTTTGGGTGTGGCCCCCAGCTTCTCAGCCATCGCTTGCCACACTTCATCATGGCCATGTCCGGGGCCCACGAGCGCATGAGCAATTTCGTGTCTGATGGTGTCGAGAGTCTGTTCCCATGAATTCAGCGCCGTGATCGGGGCACTTAATCCGATAATTTTACGAGTGTATCGACAGCAGCCGGCTCGCGTTTTGGCCCGGTCCGGCCTGGTACGCCACCCCTGCTGCCACAGGCCATGCTGCCGCAGCAGTTCATCACTGCAGGCAATCGCTTCGGCGATGGATGCCACTATTGGTCTCCTTTCCAGTCGGCTGTGGGTCCGGATCTGAGCACTTTGCCGCCCCGGGCCCCGGGGCCTGGTCCCAGTTCAATCAGCCAGTCTGTCTGTGACAGCAGCTCCGGGTCGTGGTCAATCATAATCACCGAATGCCCCGTCTGCAGCAGAAAGTCGAGACAGACTACGAGGTTTTGGACATCGCGGCCGTGGAGACCGCCGGAAGGTTCGTCGAACAAAAACAGCGTGCGGCCTGAATTTGTCAGCTGAGCGGCCGTTTCTTCGCCTGCAGGCTCCACCGCATCCTGCGGGACTCCGGCCAGCATCGCGGCAATTCGCAGACGCTGAGCTTCCCCGCCGGAAAGCGCGGTCAGTGGCTGCCCCAGACGCAGATAAGACAGGCCAGCCTGGCGGAGCGCATTCAGTTTGGTCTGAATCCGATAGTTTGCGTGAAAGAATCGAAATGCCTCATCGGCCGACATCTGCAAAATCTCATCGATGCTGCGACCCCGGTAACGGATCTCAAGGATGTCCGGTCGAAACCGGCGACCACCGCACGCTTCGCAGACAGTTTCGATGTCTGCCAGAAACTGCATCGGGACCGTGATCTGACCGCGTCCCTCGCAGGCCGGGCAGCGACCACCTCGTGAAGAATTGAAGCTGAACATCCCGCGAGTCAGATTGCGACGACGGGCTTCATGAGTATCAGCCAGCAAAGCCCGGATTTCGTCGTAAATGCCCAGCCATGTCGCCGGGATGCTGCGACTGCTGCGACGCACCGGCTGCTGATCCATCAGCAGCACACTCTCCAGATGCTGCGCACCGCTGATTTCTGCGACCCGGGAATACAGCGGTCGTCGGCTTCTGCCGGGCTGCAGTCCGTTCTGCAGGTGCGGATACAGCGTCTCAGTCAGCAGTGAACTTTTGCCGCTGCCACTGACACCGCAGATGCCGCACAGGACACCCAGCGGAAAATCCACTGTGATGCCGGACAGGTTGCGACAGTGGATATCGGTGAGTCTGAGCCAGTGGACGGGGGTTCGCGGCGCTCTGAGTTGTGTCCTGCCTGAAATTGCGACCGTCTGCGATCTATGACCAGCCAGCAGGCGGCCTGTTTCCGTCTGCTGCTGAGGCAGCAGCTGCGGAGGTCCCTGAAAGACAATCCGCCCCCCCTCGTCTCCCGCTCCAGGGCCCGTTTCAATCACCTCGTCGGCCGCCATAATGACCACAGGATCGTGCTCTACAACTACCACTGTGTTGCCGGCCTGCTGCAGTTCCCGAATCACCGCGAGCACGCGTGCTGTGTCGGCAGGGTGCAGCCCCTGCGTTGGCTCGTCCAGCACATACAGAGTCCCTGTCAGGCCTGCACCCAGAGCTGCTGTCAGGAGAGTTCTGCGAGCTTCGCCGCCGGACAGCGACTTCATGCTGCGGCTCAGACTGAGGTACTCAAGACCGCACCGACACAGCAGATCAAGACGTCTGAATGCATGACGAAATGCCGGTGCGACGGCGCGGCGAACAGCATCCGGAAGCTCTGCTTCGGACTGCTGCAGCCACGTTTGCAGTGTGCCCGCCTCAAGACCGCAAATTTCCGGAAGCGTCGCTCCCCGCCATCGCGCTGCTGCAGGGAATGCTGCGAGGCGAGTGCCGCTGCAGGTGTTGCAGGGATCTGCCGCGGAAGTCTCACCGGCCGTGCCCGTGCCACCACAGTCAGGGCAGGCCCCCAGCGGTGAATTGAAGCTGAAATGCTGCGATGTGATTTCACCGAATTCTGTTCCGCAGCCGGCACACTCCAGCCGCACGGGAAACACCAGCTTCCGCCACGGGCGATCATCGACTGTCGCCGTTACTGACGATGCCGTCGCCGCTGCATCACTCAGCACCACCAGCGCATCGGCCAGCTGCATTGCCGTGGCTGCCGTCTCTTCCATCCGGACGGCCTGTCCAGTATCAGCTCGAAGTCGATCCACGATCAACAGTGTGTCGGCCGGCAGCTCGCTGCCCGTCGGCAGCTGATCGAGCGACACCTGGCGGTTCTGCAGCAGACAGCGAGTAATTCCCTGACGCAGCCAGAACTCGGGCGTCGCCGGCGCTCCGTTTGGCACTCTGCTTAGCGGAAATCCCAGCAGCAGTCGCGAGCCGGGAACTTCGCGCAGCACTGCAGAAACCGCTGTCGCCGGGGAATTGCGGCACACCATGATTCCGCACGACGGGCAATACAGGGTGCTGCAGGCAGCATACAGAGACTGCAGGGCTTCGAGGATTTCTGTGCGGCTGCCGACAGTACTGCGGGGGCCGTCACCGCGGGCTGACTGATGAATTCCCACAGCCGGCGGCAGTCCCGCAATTCGGTCGGCCGACGGACGCTCAATCCGCTCAAGAAACTGCCGCGCAGCCGGCGAAAAGGTTTCGACATACCGCCGCTGACCCTCTGCGTACAGAGTATCGAATGCCAGGCTGCTTTTGCCGGAACCGCTGAGCCCGCAAATGACCGTCAAAGCCTCATGGCGGATTCGCAGGGACACCTGTCGGAGATTGTTGACCCTGACCCCTTCAAGCTCAATACAGGCCTCGGGACCAGGCAGCGAGGAACTCATAGAAAAAGACTCCAGTGTGCGGCTGCTGAGACTGTATCCTGGCAGAAAATGCTGGTGGTTCGAGGGAGCCGTGCAGGAGTATCGAATTCGGCAGCGCGTCTGACGGGCATAGCGTCATCAGGTGCGCCGACGCAGCACAAAGACTGCATCACCCAGCTGATCGTCCAAAACCAGTTCCGAATCCGGCTCGTAACAGAAATCGTGCACACTCAGCAGTTCAAATTCCGGCACGGAATTCAGCAGCCTGCGAAACTGGTCAGCCCGATAAATTCGCAGCTGATGATCACTTCGCAACCGCACGATGCCTGAGGGCAGGGTGGCCTTCAGGCTGAACCGCACTGTTTCAAGGCGTGTCCGGCGACAGAACTGCAGAACTCGGACAGTGACCGTTACGGTGCGTCCCCGCTTTCGAATGGTCCACCGCTCACAGTCCTCCTCCGCAGCATCAGGGGGCAGCAGGTGAAACCCCAGCAAATACAGTCCGCCGGGCCTGAGTGCTGCCGCGGCACACTGCAGATGGGACCGCGCTGACTGTTCGCTGGGCAAATGGCGAAACGTATTGACCAGGCAGTGTGCCACGTCAAATGTGCCGGTGGTCCGAAAGTCGGCCATGTCGGCCATGAAGACCTCGGCCTGCAGCTTTCGTCGTCGCAGTTGCCGCTGCGTTTCCTGAACGCAGTGCGAGTTCAGATCATAGGCAGAGACTTCCAGACCGCGGCGACACAGCTCCACTGTCTGTCGTCCGCCGCCGCAGCCAATCTCCAGCACCTTCGGAGCCGTGGTACCCAGCCAGCGAGCTGCTGTCTGCTGGATAAAATCGGCTTCGTATTCTGTTTCGTCTGAAAATGCAAAGTCCCACAGATCCGGTCGATCGTAACATTCCATGGAGGCCTCCCTGTTGCAGCCGGACTGCAGCCGGCAGCCCGGCGACGGCGAGAACTTGACGGGTGTGCCGCCGAATCGCAAGGCGACGGATGACATTTCCTGCAGAAAATTCTACTCTGTATGCCTACGATTCTGCTGCGGGTCGATCTTCCATGGCGGCCTGGAACAGCACATGTGCAAGAAACGGAGCTCATCTGTGAGCATGCGATTGAGTGGAATTGGTCGAGTGCAGGACGTTCCGGGTATGCTGCTGGTGCTGGCTTTGGCCGGTGCTTTCGGCTTGTGCGGCAGTGTAACGCGGGGCGAGGACTGGCCGTGGTTTCTGGGGCCGCGACATACCGGAGAATCTTCCGAAACAGACCTGGTGCTCGACTGGTCGGCCGGCGCCCCGCCAATGCTTTGGAAACAGGCCATCGGCACTGGCTACAGCGCCCCGTCGATCCTCGGTGATCGTCTGGTCGTGCATCATCGCAAAGCAAATCAGGAGATCATTTCCTGTCGTCGCCGCAGTTCGGGGGAAGAGATCTGGCAGTACTCGTACGAATCGGCCTTTGAAGATCCCTACGGTTACAATAACGGTCCCCGCTGTTCACCGGTCCTGACCCAGAAATACTGTTTTACACTGGGTGCCGAGGGGATGCTGTGCTGCCTCTCATTGCAGGACGGCAGTCTGATCTGGAAGAACGATCTCAAAACCAGCTATCAGTTGCCGGAATGGTTTTTTGGCATGGGGTGTTCACCGCTGCTGGACGGGGATCGCCTGATAGTGCTTGTTGGGGGCCAGCCGAATTCCGGAGTGGTGGCTTTTGATGCAGCCACCGGCCGGGTGCAGTGGGAGGCTGTGGGCAAGCAGACGTGGGACGGTACAAAGACTCCGGAAGGAACCAGCTATGCCTGGACCGGTGAAGAGATGGTGGTCAGTTATTCGTCTCCGATCATCGCCGAGATACATGGGCGTCGGCACCTGCTGTGTCTGGTCCGTCAGGGCCTGGTCTCGCTGGACCCTCAGACTGGCGCGACGAACTTCTTCTGGTGGTTTCGTTCGCGAGTGCACGAATCCGTGAATGCGGCCCGGCCGATTGTTGTGGGTGACCAGATCTTTCTGTCTGCCGCCTATCAGGTCGGATCAGCATTACTGAAAGTCAGCGAAGACGGACGTTCGGTTGCTCCGGTTTGGGCTGATCGCAGCAATCTGCTGGCACACTGGTCGACACCGATCCATGCTGACGGCTGCGTCTATGGTTTTTCGGGACGGCATGAGAACGAGGGTGAGCTGCGATGTGTGCGGCTGCAGGATGGCGGGGTCCAGTGGAGCACATCTGGTTTTGAGGGAGACCTGACCAGTCTGCGAGTCAACCGGGCTAACGGAAAAGTTGTGGATACGGAGACCGGGAAAGAGATCCCGTACCCATTTTTTGGCCGCGGAGCATTGACGCGAGTGGGTGAGAGGTTCATTGTTTTGGGCGAACGCGGCACGCTGGCTGTCGTGGATGTGAACAAAGATCGTTTTGTGGAGCGAGGCCGCTTCGCGCTGGATGAAATCGGCAATCCAGCCTGGGTAGCACCGGTGGTGTCGGATGGTCGATTGTATCTGCGCAGCGAGGACTGGCTGGTGTGTCTGGATTTGCGCAGTCCTGTGCAGGTGCAGGGACGCTCGGAAGGCGGAAAATAAACGCGCGCGGCGGATTGCGTTCAGTGTCGGGTGCTGTTGCTGCGTCCGGATCTGGCCGGTGCGGTAATGGCAAAATAGTTGGTTACAGCGGCGTCGAGAGCGGCTCGAGTTGCACGCATCGGAGTATCGTGGAAGTGGCAGTAATTTTGCACCTGCAGCAGCAGGTCCCTTGCGTGGCAGCAGCGCAGTGGTCTGTTTGCGCTGCGGTAGTGGCTGTCCAGCAGGTACTCCATGGTGTCTTCATCAATCGGGACATTCATGGATCGTGAGACAGCATCGAACAGCTGGCGAAATTCCGTTTCTGAGGGATCAGCAATTTCGATTTTGTAGGGGATTCTTCGCAGGAACGCCCCATCGACCAGTTCGTTTGGCTCGATATTGGTTGAGAACACCATCAGCAGGTCGAAGGGGAACCGCACTTTTTTTCCGGACGGCGTATTCAGGAAGTCATGTCGGCGTTCGAGTGGGATGATCCAGCGGTTGAGCAGTTCGTCGATGGGCATGCGCTGTCGGCCGAAGTCATCGATGACCAGGGTTCCGCAGTTGCTTTTGACCTGCAGCGGTGCCTCGCAGACTCGCGAGGTGGGGTTCATCTGCAGTTCCAGTTCATTCATGGTCAATTCCCCGCCGGCGACGATGGTGGGGCGTTTGATGCGAACCCAGCGGCGGTCGATATCCTGTGAGTCGAGCAGGCCTCCGCCGGCAGTGCTGTCGTCTGTCTCTGTGTGGACTCGCGGATCAAAAATGCGGATGATGTCGCCTTCAACGGCAACGGATCGTGGAATCCAGATGGTTGAACCGAAGGCTTCTGAGATTCGTTCGGCGATACTGGTTTTTCCGTTTCCGGAATTGCCGTAGAGGAAGAGTCCGCGTCCGGCTTTGATGGCGGGGCCCAGTCGTTCGAGGATCTGGTCGCTCAGCACCAGGCCTCGAAAAGCGCGGCGCAGGTCAGCCATGCGAATTTGCAGTCTGGAGGGACTTTGCATGGCGACGGCTGCTGCGTAGTCTTCCAGCGGGACCGGTGCAGCTCCGAAATAGCTGGATTCCAGGAGGTACTGTCGGGCGCGTTCGCGACCGGTTGGTGTGAGTATGAATTCGGAATCACCGGCGGCAGTTGTGCCGGACAGATCGATATGTTTTTCCTGCCGCAGCTGCTTCAGCAGAGGCTCGGTCAGTTTCCATGGCAATCGCAGCTGGGCAGCGATGCGACGTCCGCTGACTGCCGAGTTGCTGAACATGAAGCGCAGAATGATGCGTTCAAGCACCGCGTAGGTGACGCCCGCATCTTTGAGTGTCAGTGGCTGTCGCGGGACGAACGAGTCGGTTTCGGTGCTGTCCTGTCGCACTGGCGCAGCGTCACCCAGAATCATGTTGACCCGTTCAAACAGGTCTTCAAATGATTCGGTGGAGGTCGCCGACTGCGAACTGTAGGACGCCGACAAGATCCAAATCTCCAGTCTGGTCTGACCGGTGCAACAAGCCCGGCTGCGGGAAAAAAAGCAACTGGAAACCACTAGGTCAGGAACTGTGGCCGGTCAAACGCTGTTGCAACGGCGGGGCAAATCGGGAGAATGTGGACGCAGCGGCTGCTGGTTGCAGCATCTGGCGGGGTTCTGACGATTCTGGCGACCACGCGTGAGGCTGGTCGTGTTGGGGAGGGTAGATCACAGTGAAGTTTGCAATATGTCAGGAACTGTATGAGAACGTGCCGTGGTCCGAGCAGTGTCGACTGATTGCCGAGGCGGGATATGGCGGGATTGAGGTGGCGCCGTTTTCCATTGCGGCAGACCTGCAGTCAGTGTCTCCGGCAGTGTTTTCTGAGATGCGGAAAGTGGCAGCCGAGCATGGTCTGGAGATTATCGGTCTGCACTGGCTGCTGGCCAGGACCAGCGGGTACTATCTGACCAGCCCGGATTCTGCCGTGCGGAAGGCGACTGCGAAGTATCTGTCATTCCTTGCCGATGTTTGTGGGCAGCTGGGCGGGACGGTCATGGTATTTGGTTCTCCGCAGCAGCGTAATCTTCTTCCTGCAGTCAGTCGGGAGCAGGCGATGGAGTACGCTGCGGAAGTCTTCGCTGCGGCTGCACCTTCCTTTGCTGCAGCTGGTGTGACACTCTGTGTCGAGCCTTTGACTCCGAAGGAGACAGACTTCATCAACACCTGTGCCCAGGCCGTGCAGCTGATTGATCGTGTGGGTCATCCGGCAGTGATGCTGCATCAGGATGTGAAGGCGATGCTGGGTGCAGAGTCCGATTCGATACCGGTATTGATTGATCGCCACCGTGATCTGTGTCGGCACTTCCATGTCAACGACACAAATCTGCTGGGGCCTGGGATGGGGGACACGAACTATCATCCGATTTTGTCGGCGCTGCAGTCCAGTGGATACAGTGGCTGGGTATCTGTTGAGGTCTTTGATTACTCGCCTGGTGCGCAGTTCATTGCAGAGAGCAGCATTCGCTTCATGCAGCGAGTGTTGAGTGAGTTGTGATGTTTCGGCTGATGCTGCAGAACGACAGTGTGGACTGAGCAGCATTTGCAGAAGTGACGCGTGTCTTTGCTGTCTGTCTGCAGCAGTGTGTGTCAGTTATTGGAGTGCGGTGCAAGAGTGTGGAGCAGTGATGATCGATCGGACGATGATCGAGCGACGAATGGTGAGGCATGATTGTCGAAGGCTGACTGCAAGAGTGATATCAAAAAAATCCTGAGATCAGTTGCAGAAAACTGGCTAACAGTCTTGCGTTATCCATATATTCACCTACCATTCTGATCACCAACAGCAGATTCTGTTGCACAAGTGCTGGATGCACGTGGCGAAGGACATCGCCTTTCAAAGCGGACTTCAAAGCGATCATCAGGCAAGAATGGAATCTGCTTCGCTGTTGTCAGTGGGACAACGGCGAGTGATGTTTTGGTCCGTGGTTGTCCTGAGTTTTCAAAGCCCGGTAAGCCTTGGCAGGACTGCCACAACAAGTTCAACGTTTTCTGGAGGAACGTACTGTGGCAAAGAAAGCTGCAAAGAAGGCCGCGAAGAAGGCTGCTACCGCTGCACCTGCAAAGAAGGCTGCAAAGAAGGCTGCTAAGAAGAAGTGATCTGATCACTCCTTCGGATCTCTTCCGGCGGCTGACAGTTCTCTGTCAGCCGTTTTTTTTTGCGCTCAGTGCAATTTCGAAACAAACTGGGAAAAACAGGGGGATTTGGCCATGAAAATGTGGATCTTCAGGACTGCCGCAGTAGTGATTTCCCGCCGTGCTCTGCTGGTGCTGGCCGCAGTCGCCGGAATTCAGGCGTCTGCCGGCGTCACCGCAGCGGACGTCAACGTGGGCGACAAAGCACCCGTCTTCACAGCACTCGATCAGGATGGTAAGTCGTGGAAGTCCGAGGATCACGTGGGCAGCAGTATCATCGTTGTGTACTTCTACCCGGCTGACATGACAGGTGGTTGTACAAAGCAGGCGTGTGCCTTCCGTGATGATCTGTCCGGGCTGAAGCAAAAGGGTGTCGAGGTCGTGGGTGTCAGCGGAGATTCTGTCCGCAATCATCAGTTGTTTCGCAAGGCGCACAATCTCAATTTCACGCTGCTTGCTGACACTGAAGGGCGAGTGGCTGAAGCGTTTGGTGTTCCCGTGACGAAAGAAGAGAAGTCGGTGAAGGCCGTGATTGACGGGAAGGACGAGCTCCTGATCCGCAGCATCACCGCAAAACGCTGGACGTTTGTAATTGGTCGCGACGGGAAAGTGGCTGCGAAAAACACCATGGTGGTAGCGGCTGAGGACAGCCGCGCGATCGCCGATATTGTGGCAAAGCTGGCAAAACAGCAGTAGTTCGGGTGAGCAGTGGAATGAGATATCACAATGTTTGCATTGAGGCGGCAGCGCACCTGCTGCCGTCTCATGTTATCACCTCAGACCAGATCGAAGAACGACTGGCTCCCGTGTACCAGCGTCTGGGGCTGCCCGCCGGACGGCTTGAACTGATGACGGGAATTCGGGAACGTCGCTGGTGGGACCCGGGTGTGCTGCCCGGAACTGTCAGTGTGCAGACTGCTCGACTGGCACTGCAGCAGTCCGGTCTGTCGGCCGATCTGATCGGTGCTCTTGTGCACGGCTCTGTCTGCCGGGACCGTATGGAGCCAGCCACAGCTGCCGGAGTACATCATGGAGCCGGTCTGCCGGCCGACTGTCTGGTGCTTGATGTCAGTAATGCCTGTCTGGGGCTGCTCAACGGCCTGCTGCTGATAGCAGACCAGATAGAGCTGGGCCGAATTCGGGCGGGAATTGTGGTGGGTACCGAGACCGGGCGTGATCTTGTGGAAGGCACCATTGACAGCCTGCTGCAGGACACTGCACTGACTCGGCAGTCCATCAAATCAGCCTTTGCATCGCTGACGATCGGTTCCGGCTCCGCTGCCATTGTGCTCTGTGACCGCCGGCTTAGTCGCACCGGTCATCGTCTGCTGGGCGGAGCCTGGCTGTCGGATTCTGCGGCTCATCAGTTGTGTGCCGGGGGAGTTGAGGCGGGTGGAGGTGACGGACGCCCCCGCATGGAGACAGACTCAGAGGCACTGTTGCATGCCGGAATTGCACTGGCTCAGCGAACCTGGCAAAAAACGCAGCACGTGCTCGGCTGGCAGGCGGCGGATGTCACCCGCGTCTTTACTCATCAGGTGGGACGACAGCATCGGACGGCCCTGATGCAGCGACTGAACCTGGACCCGGCGCTGGATTTTCCCACAGTCGAATTTCTGGGCAATACGGGCGCTGCCGCTCTGCCAATGGCGCTGTCTCTTGGCATGCAGGCTGAGCCGCCTCGGTCCGGCGAGCGTTTTGCGCTTCTTGGGATCGGCAGCGGGCTGAATTCCGTGATGCTGGGAACGGCGCACAGCTGACAGGTCCGCAGTCGACTTTGAGACACAGGCAGTTCGGGCAGTTCAGGCAGGTTTTGACGCTTGTCCGCGACTTTAACGACGCGTACAATCCGAGAACGTGGGCGATTGCCCTCCGCACATTCGGAATGGCCAGATTCTGGCGGGGTCTCGGGCGGCATTCGGCCTTTCATTTCAGAAACTGTCTGATTCCGCCGTACTCCGGTAAGCCGATTTTTCGACAAAGCATCGAAGCTTTACAGTCAGTGATCTCCAGTAGTGATCTCCAGTGATATCAGGACC
Organism: Planctomycetaceae bacterium; assembly: GCA_046075365.1. Taxonomy (GTDB): domain Bacteria; phylum Planctomycetota; class Planctomycetia; order Planctomycetales; family Planctomycetaceae; genus SXXK01. The sequence continues at coordinate 1,757 of JBJTPZ010000424.1, read as the reverse complement.
AGTCCCTTGAGAGCCTTGATCAGCGACATCCACGGCAATCTCGAAGCCCTGAAGGCAGTGCTTGCCGACATTCGCAGCAAAGGAATCACCGAGATCTTTTGTCTGGGGGACGTCGTCGGCTACGGCCCCAACCCGGCTGAATGTGTCGATCTGGTGATGGACCTCGACCTCTGCCTGCTTGGTAACCACGATCAGGCCGCCTTGTTTGACCCCGAGGGGTTTAACGCCGCTGCCGAACGTTCCATCTTCTGGACTCGCAGCGTACTTGAGCGCGGCGTCGGTCCAAAAGCCGAAAAGCGCTGGGACTTTCTCGGGGAACTCAATCGGCGTTACCGCGATGAAGCGTCGCAGTCAATGTTCGTCCACGGTTCGGCTCGCAACCCGCTCAACGAGTACGTATTCCCGGATGACATCTACAACAAAGTGAAGATGGAGAAAATCTTTGCTTTGATCGACAAGAACTGCTTTCAGGGGCACACGCACATTCCCGGTGTGTTCACTGATACGCTCGACTTTCTTGTGCCCGAAGAGATCGGTTTCAAGTACCGCATCGGCAGCGGCAAGATCATGGTGAATGTCGGCTCCGTCGGACAGCCACGCAATAATGACCCCCGGTCTTCGTACGTCACTGTCAACGACGACATGATTGAATTCCACCGAGTGCCGTACGATCTCGAGACCACGATTTCGAAGATCTACGACATCCCTGAGCTGGACAACTTCCTCGGTGATCGTCTGCGTGACGGTCGCTGACGGCGGCAGCAACCTTCAGGGCAGACTGTTCGCAATGCGCCGCAGCTGCGACTGGTGGCCAGTCAGTACAGTTTCGCCTTCAGCGACGCCCTGCCGGATCTCAACCTGGGTTGCACTGGTGGCTCCCGTGACGACCTGTCGCCGCTGCAGTCCGGACGGGCCAGCCAGCAGGACTTCTGCCTGCGAACCATGGCGGAACACTGCGCTGATCGGAATCTGCAGCACATCTTGCCGATCTTCCGTCAGAATCTCGCAGACAGCAGTTGTCCCGAACGCAATTCCGGCAAGCGATTCTTCGGCAGCCAGCAGCTCCAGTTGCACGGCGTTGTAGAGGTCATTCGGCGCAAACCACGAAATGGGGCTGGGGATCGGGGCAATCCAGTCCAGCCGGGCCATGAATTTGACGCCTGGCAAAGTTGGCAGACGTACTTCGGCCGGGAGGCCAGCGGACAATTCAAACACCTGCGTTTCGCTGACTCGACCCGCCACGATCATGCGGGAACGATCAACGATCCGAAACAGTTCCTGGCTGTAGTGGGCTGTGCCACCGATTTCAATGTACTTTCCTTCGTCGCGGTTGTGGCAGTAGATCAGCTCACCCGCGCGACCAGCGCGGATGGTACAGTCGCGGAGTGCCCGTTCCAGATAGTCGATGTGAAGCTGCAGGCCGGCCATTGACTGCTGCATTTCGAGGGATTTCACGTGCTGCACAGCGGCAGCCAGTTCATTCTGCAGTCCGGTGCGATGCAGTTCGGCGGATGCCAGTTCAGCATTGAACTGCAGCTCGGCCAATTTTTTTCGGTGGTGGAACGTCTCTGTCAGATTCAGTTGCCCTGCGGCCCGCAAAACGGCCCGCTCGGCGTTCTGTTTTTCCACCTCACGAATTTCCAGCTCGGCCATGCTGTTGATACCGAGTGCTGACAGGTCGCGGGTGCGTTCCCAGGACTCCTGAGCGATTGTGGCGGAATCCTGACGCAAAATCACATCACCGTGCAACTGCCGCA
>JBJTPZ010000423.1:0-5648 GCA_046075365.1 Planctomycetaceae bacterium | reverse complement strand
CGCCAGTCTGGCTTTCCGCCGTGAGATCTTCGACCGCATCGGTGGCTGGCCTCTGACCAAACGCGGCGACTTCGACCAGCAGCTCACGGCTCAACGCCATCGAACGACCGGGCGACCCGTGCCAGTTTGCCGATCCCTCGTACATCTTCCGCTGGGGTCAAACAAACGCGTACCACGGTCAGTCGTTCATGCAGGGACCGGAAGATGAAGGGTGGTATGACAGGGTGAAAGTGCGTTGAGTTCAACTTCAGGGAGATGGAGTCTCTTGCAACCCATTGGCGACGAAATGATCGACCACAGACATCCTGAGATCCGAGTATTGATCGCCGGACACGTCAATAAACGAGGCATTTGGGGCGTGCTGAAATGGAAGCGCATCTTCATTATCAACCCGCACAATCCAGTGAGTTGGAATTCGCCATTCCGGAAAGGAGTATTCTGCGAATGAACGAATTCGATCCGTGGACTCACCTTGAATGACCGTCACCTGCTCCTTTGCCACACCAACGGCAATGATTCCAGTCTTTTTGGCGAACGCCAATATTATGTCTCCTGCTCGGACAGCAGACATGTGTAATGGAAAATTGAATGATTCCCATACCACAGCAAGCCCCTGATCCAGCATTTTCTCCTCCATGACATAACCGCCAGTTTCAGTTTGTTTGTCGTAACGGCGATTTGTATTGACGAGATAACACTTTTTCTTACTGTCTTTCAAGATCTTCGCTATCGGGCTCTGTATGCCTTTTGACTTCCGTGGCGGCACCGCCAGGTGCTTCACTGCAGCAGCTTTCAACGTAGAATATTGACGACGTAATTCGATCACTGATTTGCTCAAGCCCGCGAGCATCTTGATGTTCACACGCTGGGACTCTGACCAGATACGCTCATACCAGATATTCAGTGTCTTAACATCATCCCCGAAGATTCTGACACCCACCTCCAGGTTTGATTCCATCGCATTTCGTGTCATATTTGCCGAAGTCACTACGGCATCGTGCTCTCCAAACAAATAGACCTTCGCATGCAGGCGCGGATGCGCGGGGAAATGGCGAATATCAACTGATCCATGGATCAGTGATCTGAGGCATTCGAGGCTTGTGGCACCGGAGGCAATGTCCATTGGAAGCAAGGATGTAACCAGCCTGCGCTTGCGACCCTTGCCAAGAAGCAGCAAATCACGATCTGTGACGTAGGCTGACGCGACACGGATCTCTCCAGTAGTAGACGCCACCAAACTCCGCAATAGATCTCTGTGTGAACGAGATGAATCCGGGTGCTCTACGATCACGTTCACTGTTGAATTCCTTGGTTTGGCTTTCAGAAAGCGTGTGTTACACCAAACCATGCCTTCTGACCGCTGATCTGAAGGTACGCTCACTGATCGCCAGGATTCTCCGACGTGGCAGCAGCAGCGGATGCAAAAGCCTGGTAAATTATTGGCAGAGCCTGATGGATATCGTCATTGTCCTCGATACGTAACATACGCCACCTTCGTACTTGGCGTAAAACAGAAACTTCCAATTTGTGGCGTCTTCTGATAGCCCATGCGGATCGTCGATTTCAGTGTGGTCCAATGGCAGCAACAGCAGTAGCCTATGCTTCCTTGGGAGCACTTCAAGAAAGAAGCCAGAGGAGTGGTAACTAACGGATTTCGTTTCGGCCAATTCCAATATGGTGGTGTCAATACTGTGAATTTGAGGTCTGAGCAATTCGAAGAGATCACGGGCCGCGGGGGTCATCGGAACCTTTGCCACGTCCCGGCGTGAGGCCAATCCGCGTAGCTCTGCCTGACTCGCTCTCTCGATGGCGGCAGCGCTGACTTTCAAAGCGGGCCAAATCTCCAGAGCACGCTCCTCAAGCAGTAAGCTGCGCTGTTCGATTTCGGCAAGCGTCCATTGCGATTGTTCGCGGACATATTTGTTTAAACGAACGGAACTCTCATTGAAGCCGCCCTGAATCGTCTTCTTCTCGTCAAACGGTCGGTCGGAGTAGGTGCTGTTGTAGCCAGTCAAAGTGAGGTTTCCGAGTCGGTGCAGCCAATCCTTCTGCACAGTCTTCCAGTCCTTGCCAAGCATCGTCTGCCATTTTTCATGCAGTTTGCTGTTCTGCGGCATGATGTGCTCGATTGTGTAGCCACTTGTGTTGGTCGGCTCCTTTGTGCCGTGATTCTCCAGCCTCTCCAGCAAATAGCCACAGACTCGCAGGCTATAGATATCGCGGAACCGCAGTTCCTGACGAAATTCGGAATCGCCAGGAAAGCGATAAGCACCCCGCTGCCGGGCAAGTCCAACTTTTAGATCATCGAGCGGGTTCTCCTCCTCGATTCGATAGGCCAGATTTGCGAAGATCTGCCAGTAGCTACGCGTCTGCTCGCCACAAATGGCTCGCCGAAACACATAGCTTTCAATGGCACTGATTGCTTCGCGAAACTGGCTGGCGGACAGTGCCTTGCAGCGATCGTAGCAGTCAAACAGTCGCATCAAAAGAAGAGCCGGCACATCAACAAGTCGACGAAGTCTTGCGAAATCCTGAGCTAATTCTGCCACCAGCGGATTACCAATACTGAAGGCAGCGTTATATCGAGCAAAGCGCAGCATCTCAGCCAAAAGGGATTCAAGTCCACCGCACGAGTCTTGCAGTGCGGAAAAGTTCCGACGAAAGGACTGATAGATTGCATCTGCCTTTTCCTGCTTGCTGGCTCTGGTCTTAAATGCGAGGTAGTCACGCAAAAATGCATCAAAGGTCTTCTCCGAACCGCGGAACAGCGATTCCAGCTGGCTCCAGTAGGACTCGTAAAGTTCCGTTTGCTGCCTCTCGGGCAACCGCATCAGGATGTAGTTGCGGATGAGATCAGACTGGCTGAGATCGATGCCGGTAGAATTGAGGCTCTCAAAGATGACCTGTGGGTCATCCGTACCGCGATCAAGCGTCACATCGACGACGATCAGTCGGTCAAGGCCGCGATAGATCTCGTCCGGGTCCGCCAACGCGACCTGCTCCCTGAAGTATTCGTAGTTCTCGCGAATGCGTTCGGAGGGATTTGGTGGCGTTTCGGCGGAATCTAAAATCGCTCGGAGGGTCTCCTGATCGTGCCGACGAAGCACCAGTTTGTGGCGACGATTACCCTCCTCCTGCACATTCTTCAGGAAGTAAGCGTCGATTCGTGTCGCTGTTGGGCTGTCGTCGGTTCCCTTCCATTTTGTTTCAACAATGTGGTCCCGCAGTGCTGCGAGGAGCAGCGTCAGTGTTGTTACGCGCTGCTGGCCATCGATCAGGAGCCAGCGGGTGAAACCGGCGGAGGTGTCGCCGGTCGAGACATACACCACGGAGCCCATGAAATGGCCACGACTCGTTGCGTCGTTCGCGATTAGCAGCACGTCTTTCCAAAGCTGTTCGCACTGCGTTTCCGTCCAACTGTAGTCGCGTTGGAAGACGGGAATCACGAATTGGGTCGTGCCGTTGATAATCTTTGTGAAGGGGCGGTCAATGGCTTTCATGGACGTTCCACGCGACGTTGAGTTGTGTTTGGATAATCGAAGTTTTCCACACTGTGCGTCCTCATCGAATCACCAGCAACTGGCCGTCATTGACTAAGCCGGTGAAGAAGGTTGCCACCTGATTAGCCGTTGCAGGGGAGTTGATCAGGACGCCGACCTCGATGTTGCGCAACTGAGCAGCCTCGGTAAAATTCGCTGACGACACGAACACTTTTTCGCCATCCACGACGACGCACTTTGCGTGCAGACATGCCCGCTTGTCCTGAGTGAGATCGAGCGAGCGAGGATCGTAAAAGATGTTCGGAACCGGGGATTCCGCAGGCCATTGCTGTCGCTTGAAGCGATCTGCGAAACGCCGGACCAGATCGGCTGCTGCCGTTGTATCGCCGGAGGATCGCTGAATGTCGAGAAACATGCTGACCTGGAGTGTCGGTATCTGCCGCATCCGGTCGGCGAGCGCCTCGAACACGTTCTGCCCTTGATAAACGGCATACCCCGCAACCAGAACGGATCTGGTGGCGTTGGCGAAGAGCTCCCGCACGACAACCCCGGTGTCGCGATTGGCTCCTACTCCCGCAGGTCCGGTGGTTACGAGATCAACAATGCCTTCAGGAAGAGAGCGGCCAGCACGATCGCGCACAATGAGTTCAAGAACTGCTGCAATCTGCTGGGCATTCAATCCCAATGCAGCCAGACCTTCAATGCCTCGCGCTGCATCATCCGCAAATTCCCCGGGAATCAGTCGCTGCAACGCAATAGTTGCCAACGACAGCGATAGACGCCCTGACCGCAAGGCTGTTGCCAGCGTTCGCAAATCGGCATCAGTCAATCTCGCCAGTTGATCGCTCATGTCACGGGCCACGGAAAGAAGTGAATGCCGGAGTGTTCGACGGTGGGAACGACCAGAGCACGATCGAGGAAATCGTTCCGCTGCTCGCACGAGGTCTCCGCAATCAGGACACACCCATGGCAGGCGGCTCCGTGGAGATAGCGATGTTCATTCTGATTTTGTGGGTCATGTTGCGAACAGACTGGGTCGTTGGAGCAGAGCCCACCAATTTCCAGGGCGCTGCGGACGTGTTCATGGATTCGCCGTCCGACCTGAATCAACCCTCCCAGCGTACCTTCCGCATCGGTGGTTCCTGTGTAAAGCAGCAACCCATAGCCAGTGTCCGGCAAAGCGTAGATTCTCTCCCGAATGGAACTTGCCGGATACCCGCATTCCAGCGACACCGCCGTGATCAGCATGTGCGCAAACGAGTGCAGCATGATGTACGGCAGGCCAAAGAATTCTCGGTGCGAGCCCTGATGTTCGTCCAGCCAACATTGGAAGCATGCTTCCAATTGGCGACCGCGATCCAAAACGTCCGCCCGCTGTAACCAGGCCTCAACCGCTTCGCGACGAAATTCCAGAAAAATGCCTTCTCCTCTGTTCTCAATGGCCGGGAGCCAGGAGATTTCAGCGGCCAGAGTCGCCCGCCGAACTCCCATTTCCAGCTCACCCTCAATGTCGGGCGCCAAGCCCTCGAACCTGGTGAACCCCACCAGTGCGGTGACTTCCCGCAAGCGATGCACAAGCACAACCCGCTCGAACGGGCTCATCCACGGCCGATCCCAGCGTTCTCGTGGCAGGGATCGTGCGAAGAAGTTTCCGTCGGGTCGGTCTTCTCCGGTTTCGTCGCGAGCTGCCACCAGTGTCTCAAGTTCTGCCTGTTTCACCGACTTCAGCACTGGTCCTGTTCCACCCCGACGAGCCTGGATTTCCGCGAACACCTCGATGTCGGAAAGTCCCTCCAGCGCAGCGTTGACCCGTGCCTTTCTGCGTTCATAGCGCAACTGCTCAATATCCTCGACTTCGGCTACGAACTCCCACACGAGGTCGATCGCCTGCTTTACAGTTTCGTTGCGATCCGGCAGGGAAATCACGCTCATGGTCTGCGTGAAATACGCGTTGCTGGCAGTGCGAATCAATAGACGGCTTGGCTCATCGCATCTTTCTCGCGTGTGGGGGCCAAGCCACGGACGACATCCATCACACAGGCCCAACGCCTGGTTCCTGAACCCAGCCGCCTCCGCGAGACTTCTTTCCTGCTTGCAATCGCAACGTACAAACATTTCCGATAGATCCCCGCTGGTACCACGTTCGTC
>JBJTPZ010000422.1:0-8022 GCA_046075365.1 Planctomycetaceae bacterium | reverse complement strand
TGTTGTTGTTTTGAGGGGGATTGGATCAGATGGGTCAGCCCGGAAAACTGGTGGTCAATCGGCGGCAACTGTTGACAGGCACAGCGGCTTCCGCTGCGTATGCGGCTGCGTCCGCATTTTTTTCGGGGTCTGCACAGGCGGCTCTGATTCAGAAGCCCAGCATGCTGGCTGTGACACTGGAAGGCCGCATCGATGACATCAACCGGCAACTGCTGACCAGTGATGGGCGTCAGTCGATTGAGTTCACGGTGATGGGCAGAAAAGTCAGGTTTCCATTCCGGCAGTTCAAGCCTTTTATCCCAGACTTTTTCCCTTATCCGGTCATTGAAACTGGCGATGTCTTTCCGGCCCCCGGTGCTCCGCCGCATCCGATGATGCCCTGTCGGATTCGTCTGGCAACATCCCCGGTTGGCTTTTTGACGCCAGAGCAGTTTTTGGAATCCGGGAAATTTCCCGGGCGAGGGCAGGCAGGTTTCGCAGGTTCACAGGTGACCGTCAGCGGCTTCTGGGATGTGGAAGATCCCGAGGAACCTATTCTGGCGTATGGTCTGGATGTGTTTCCGGAAGAGACGGTGATTGTGGGGCCGCTGACCGGGAATGCAGCAGCGGCGAATGGTGTCACGGTGTGTCAGATACCAATTCAGCTGCAGACGGACGAGCGATTGATACCTGACGCCGTTTCGGGGCAGAAGCTGACGTATCTGAATGATCACTATCTGCCCATGAACATTAGTTCGGCGCGGTTGCCAAAGGCAGCCCCGACCGGCATGGCGGCCGGTGATTTACCCGGTGACACTGCAGTTGAAGGTTACTATGGTGAGGGTGTCTTTCATGCCACAAGGTTTGTTGCCGGTAATGCGGGTGAGTTGCTGCCCGGCACACCGGATCGCATGATTTCGGTGGATCGCGTCAGGATCCGGGATCTGGGGAACAACAGATTTCAGATTGAGGCTCGTGGTGGTCTGGCCTGGCGTGGATTGCTCCCGGGGGCGACCCCGCCCAGCATCAGTATTTACCGAATCGACATTGAACAGGACGGCACGCGTCGTCCCCGGCGAAAGATCGCGAACGTGGCCGACATTCGCATCGATGTGACGGGGATGGCTCTCTGGCGAATTCAGAAGGGGCAGTTCCCGCTGCTGCCGGAAGACCCGGCAGCTGGTCCGACGGGTTCGTGGCTCCGAACGCCTCCTGAGCGTGTCCTGATCGAAATGTCCGGACCGCCAGGACAGGCTCCGGTCAGTGTTGAGTGTGGTACGGACTGGCGTGCGCCGTAGGGCGATTCGTTGTCATGTGTGGTGCGGCGGACAGCGTACAACTGAGGGGAATTGGCAGACATGTTGGAAGAATCGCTTACGGGCAGTGCAGACGGCAGTGGCATTTCGCGGCGTGACCTGTTGAAAGCGGGTGTTGCGGCGGCTGCCGTGACTGGAATTTTGCAGGCTCAGGACGGAGCTCCGACAACATTTTCGGATCCGACAGTTCGATTCAGTGCTGAGCGTTCAGTGGAACTGCCGCCGTGGGCATTTCAGCATCAGTCCTTGCCGGTGCCACTGGTGCCTCGGCCGACGTTTGTGGGCACATACGAGCAGCTTTGCGGGAATCAGCGGGCGTTTGGTCCCGCAGACGATCGTGCTGCCGGAGATGTGTTTCACGGGATTGCCAGTGAGTGGGGGCAGACTCCGCAGCACTGGCAGGCCTTTGGCTGTGATCCGTCGCTGCAGGGCGCGGCGGCATGGAAGGACAAGCAACAGCATTTCGGCAGCTGGCCCGATCGCATTGATCTTAAGAAGCTGGAGCAGTGTTTTGAGCCCTCGCAGTCCGGCGGGGCCGTGCTGGAGGATCCGTGGGCTTATGCGGCTGCAGGCGCTCAGAAGATCTGCAACTGGGGGCATTTTCCGATCAAGGTTTATAAGGTCCCGATTCGGGAACTGTTCAGGCAGCTGCGCCCGGACGCCCCGTTTCCGGCGCGGATGTATGGCTATGCCGGAATGGTGCCTGGGCCGATGCTGAAGATGCGGCTGGGCCAGCCCGTAGTGGTGCGCTACGAGAATCATCTGGATGCTGAGGTTTCTGTGCATCTGCACGGGGGCCACAGTCCGTCGCACAGTGACGGTTTTCCATCCTTCTACGTGCTGCAGGGCAAGGCTCGCGACTACTTCTATCCGAACATCCTGCCACTGCATCAGTCACAGGATCACGCTGAGCCTTCCGGTGGCGGTCAGTATTATCCTGATATGGGCGAGTCGCAGTCAACGATGTGGTACCACGACCACGGCATGGATGCAACCGGTTATAATGTCTCGAAGGGACTGGCGGGTGTTGCGCCATGTTTTGGTGACATTGAACTGGAACTGATTCGGCAAAACATCCTGCCGGGGCTGGGTGAGAAGTCCTGTACGGATCCGGAACGCGACTGTCTGCACACTGATCCGGCCATGGTGGCGAAGCTGGAGGATCCCGAGCATCCGGGCTTTTATCGTCATGCGGAGGGGTGTGAGCCTTATTACAATCCGTACGACATTCCGCTGGTGCTGCAGGACAAGGTCATTGACACAAAGACCGGGCAGATCGCTTTTGATACAGCCGGTCACAATGGTTACCTGGGTGACACGATGTTTGTGAACGGTGCTGCGTGGCCGCACCTGCACTGTGAAAGCCGGAAATATCGCTTTCGTCTGCTGGACGGCAGTAATTCTCGAGTCTTCAGTCTGCGAATACTGTCTGAGCGAGACTTCCTGGAGGCTCATGAGCAGGGCATTGATGCTGTTCGGCCACCTGTGTCAGAAGCAGCTGCGATTGCTGACCGGGGGCGACAATATGATGCGGTTTCGCACGAGTTTCTGCGGATCGGCAAGGACAGCTGGCTGTGGTCGCGGGCGGTCAGCTGTCGCAAAGTCACGCTGGCCATGGCCAATCGGGCGGATATTGTTGTGGACTTTGAGGCCTTGACGGCCGGTTTGCAGGAGGGTGAAGAGGCGGTCTTTTATCTGTGCAACACGATGCAGCAGTTTGACGGTCGTGGTCCGCACGTGAAATTGGCTCCGGATGGAACGGCTCTGGTACTGCCGCTGCCGTTTGATACTGTCGGTACGGCAGACGGTGCGATTGCGGCGACTCGTATGGCCGAGGCCAGTCGTCCGCAGGGACTGCTGAAGTTCATCGTGAAAAAACAGAAGCTGTTATTTCCGAATGCCAGCGTCGCACACGGGACTCGCCTGTTGCCGCACCAGCATCCGATCAGCGACGAAGAGGTCAAAGTGGTGCGGGAATTCATATTTCAGCGTGGTCGCGGCGCGTGGATGATCAATTCCCGTTTTTATGACCCGACCATCGCCAATGCGACTCCTGAACTGGGTACAGCTGAGGAGTGGGTGCTGAGAAACGGTGGCGGGGGCTGGTGGCATCCGATTCATATTCATCTGGAAAGTCATCAGCTGGTGTCCTATGAAAAGGACTTCGCTGCCGATGCGTTTGTTGATGCTGCGGACGCACCTGTGCAGGTTCCCGCAGCGAACCTTGTGAATGTGACATCTCAGCTGCATCCTGTTGAGCTGCGGGGCCTGCACGATACTCAGGTGCTTGGTCCCAACACTGTTGCTCGCATCCGCATGCGATTTAGGACATGGCGCGGACCATTCGTGTTTCACTGTCACAACCTTGAGCACGAAGATATGCGGATGATGTACAATTTTGAGCCGGTGCCGCGGTGCGAGCCTGCCCAGCCGCCGGATTCACCGAATACGGTGCCGAACCGACGGACTCACGGTGACGACGTCACGTTGCAGCCGCCGACGGCCGGCATTTCCGGTTCGCACAAGATTGGTGAATTGCCGTTTGAACCTTTGCCGGTTCCGCGCGCGCCGGCGTCGGATGCGGGCTCGCTGCAGATTCCTCCAGCCGACGTTCGTTAATCAGAATCTCACATCAGGAATACCTCGGGAGACACCACTTTGAGTTCTCTGCGCAGTGCCTTCAAAAACCTGTTTGCTCCGATGCGAAACCAGCCTGCCGAAATACCCAGACTGCGGATTTCGGATCAGTTTCCGAATGTGCCGGTGACTGATCAGTTTGGCGTTGAGGCCGGCTTTCGGGAGCGTTATCTGGCGGGCAGAAAATCTCTGATTTTCAGTCCTGTGTACACGACCTGTCGGGGTGTCTGTCCGGGGACTGCAACGACTTTGAAACGTCTGCGTCAGGAGCTTGCGCCGGTGTTTGGCAGGCAGCTTGTAATTGTGTCTTTTACTGTGGATCCGGCGACGGACAGACCGCCGCAGCTGCTGCAGTATGCCACCGGCTACGACGCAGAACGGCGATCGCCTGATCTGCCGGACTGGGACTTTTTGACGGGTACAGCTGAGTCCATGGAACGAATCCGCCGGGCGCTGGGCTTCTATGATCTGAATCCTCGTCTGGACAGTGATCCGACGCGGCATGATGCAACGCTGCTGTTTGGCAATCCGCAGGCTGATCGCTGGGCGACGCTGCCGGCCCAGTTGCGGGTGCCGTTGCTGCTGGAGACGATCCGGCGTGTGGCTGGCAGCAGTTTTGAGCAGCGGTACGGAATTCCAGGCTGATTGTTGATTCTCCTCCCCATCTGCAACTCGAAAGAGACTCCACAGATGTTCTGTTTGCGAAATTTTAGATCATTGCGAATTGCACTGGCGTTCCTGGTGGCAGCTGACGGGCAGGTGTTGCCGCTGCTGGCCGACGATCGGCAGCTGCAGAGTGAACTGCAGGCTGTGCATCTGGTGGGGCACGAGGATGCGGTGCTGCTGCAGCGAGTGCAGGACGTCATTGACGACTGGGATCCGCGGCGGCTGGTGAATCCTTTTCTGCAGCGGATTGAGCCACCGCCGGCAGGAAGTGCGGCCAGTGATGACGGTACGTCTGCTGCGGTCCGCAGCCGGGATGCGCTGAAGCGAGCTGATCTGGCCCAGTTTATTGCGGATCCCGAGGCTGCCATTTTCCTCGGGAAGTTATTCTTCTGGGACATGCAGGTCGGCAGTGACTTCAGGCGCATTGAAAAGCATTCAGACACTGCGATGGTCGGCAGATTCATCGGCACAGCGTGTGCTGCCTGTCACTACCGCTTCGGAGCTGATGCGCGAGATACTCATGTAACGCGGATTCCGCTGGCTGCCTGGGACAAATACCAGGCTCAGGCTCAGGTCAGCGCCCAGACTGCAGCTGCTGCATCAAAGCCGCTTGAGTTTGGTGAGGATGTGCGGTCGTATGATCCGCTGGCCAGTGCTGTGCAGCAGGTTCCCTTTGCGTGGCTTGAGAAGGAAGCTCCGTTCTGGACGATCGTGGGGTCTCAGGGTGTCGAAGCCCGGAACTTCAAGGGGCTGGTGTGCAAAAGCGACGGCGTGAATCAGTGGACTGAGGAGTTGTCCGAGTCCAGAGAGTTCAGAAAGGCGGGTCTGCCGGACGAGTCGGAGATGTTTTCAAGTGGTGATGTCAAAGTGCGTCAGATCACTTCGCGAAATTCGCCGACAGTGATCAACAGTGGATTTTCTGACCGGCTGTTTCATGACGGCCGGGCGGAATCAACTTTCAACGGTTTTTCGCCCTTTGGAGACGGGGACCAGGCGGAGGTTATTCATCGGCGCGAGCTGGACGGCCTGAAGCGGGCGATTCCGGTGAAGATTGCCATCCCGAATGCTGCGCTGGCTTCCCAGGCTGTCGGTCCTGTTCTCAGCCAGGTGGAGATGTCGTGGCAGGGGCGGACATGGGCCAGTCTGGCGACAAAGCTGCTGGATGCCAGGCCTTGTGGTTTTCAGGAAATTTCACCGGATGACAGTGTTGCCGGCAGGTGGTCGAAGGAGTGGGCTGGACGGGAAGCAACGAAAACGTACCGAGATCTGATCCGGCGGGCATTTCGGCGCGAGTGGTGGGAGGATGGCGGGGCCGACGCTCGTGACGTACCCCTCGTGCTCACAAAAGTGCCGGAAAACTGTCCGCCTGCCCTTGGCACGCTGATGCAGGCAAATTTCTCGCTGTATTGGGGCCTGAGTCTGCTGATGTACCAGTCGACGCTGGTTTCGGACAAGACGCCTTTTGATTCCATGATGCTGGGTGATCCGGGTCCTGTGAATTCACGATTTGCTGAGGAGCAGGCGCGGGGTGCGTTTATTGGCGTGCAGCTGGATCAGCGACAGGTGGGAATCGGGCCAGTTTCTGAGCCGCAGGTGCATGCCACCGGGGCTTCGCTGTTTCAGCATGGTTTTCGAGCGTTTCTTCGCAGTGGCTGTGTCGAGTGTCACAGCGGGCCATTGTTTAGTGAGGCATACAGTCGCATTCCGGGTCAGGAGACTCCGGCGGACGAGCGGCAGTTTGGGATTCAGTATCTGGTGGAGCGTGCGCTGCTGCCCATTTCACGAAGTGATTCGGTGGCGGTGAAGCGGCTTGAATATCGTCAGGAGATTGACCAGCAGATTGAACAGCGGCTGCGGCAGTGGGATGCCGGTCTGCAGCGGACAGCAGCTCGACTGGTGGTTGAGTTTGATCGCCTGCGGGAAGAGGCTGACGGGGATGAGCAGCAATTGCAGCGGAGTGTCTGTGAAGTGCTGCAGCGCAGCAGTCGGCAGGCGGATGCGAGCGGGGTTGCCGGGGAGATTGCCGGGCTGCTGATGAAGTTCGAACACGACGCCGTGCGGCAGTACGGAGAACGCTGGTTTTTCACTGAGGAGGAGCGAGTTCGTCTGGCGGAGGTGATTGTGTCGAAGCTGGGGGTTGAGGTGGTGCGACTGACGGCGGAGCAGGCTCGGGTGCGTCCGCCGCTGCCCATACACGGCGCGCTGGCTGCTCGCCCCTATCAATTCTATGACGGCGGGTATTATGCGATGGGAGTGTCATTGCCGCGATACGACCGGGGTCTTGGCGGTCATTTCAAAATGTTTGGTCATCCGGGCAGGGGCAATGGGCCTGCAGGTTCGCCCTACAATCAAATGGCGGGGGCATTGTTGTTGGATGCTGCGGCAGCGGATCAAGGGTTGTCAACGGATTCATTTGATGATTCGTGGATCCGGTCCGGTGTCCCGGCGGAGGACCGGTTCGCTGACCACTGGTTCTTCTCAAGAACTCGACGGATGGTGATGGACGAGAGTCCATCGGGGTTCCGCAAACCTTTGCTGCATGAGAATGAAACGGCATACTGGGGAGCCTTTAAGACGCCGACGCTGCGAAATGTGGAATTGACGGCTCCTTATATGCACAACGGTCGATTCATGACATTGTCAAAAGTCATCGAGTTTTATGATCGTCATGGCGAGGATGAAGAATCGTTGAATGTGCCGCGGGACCGTGACGCGAATCCGGACATGCATCCAAAGATTGACTCGGTCGACCTGACGGAATCTGACAAGCTGGCCCTGCATTTCTTTTTGCTGTGTCTGACGGATGAGCGAGTGCGAACAGAGAGTGGTCCGTTTGATCATCCGTCGCTGTTGCTGGTGAATGGCTACACGGGCACTGCCCCCGAGCTGGAGGAGCAGATTTTTTCGATTGAAGAGACGGGCAGCAGTCACAAAAGTCGTGCGAAGCAGTTCCCGCATGCGTATGAGGACTGACGCTGCGAGGTCATTTGGAGTCTGCTGTGAAACCGCGTCTGAATCTGCAGGGAGGCAGTCTGCTTCAGGCGAGGGACCGCATCGGTTGCGTTATTGACGTTGTTTATCACGTGGAACCAGTCGAGACACAGTGTCACGCCCGGCAGGTGGATTCGCATGATGTCCATGTAGTTGTGCCACATGTCGCTCACGACACACCTCGTGCGAGACAGCATAGTCGCTGTCCTGACGCCCCTAAACCGCTCTGAAGCTTGCGCTGATCCAGGGAAATACAAGGCAAGCTCCGCATGCGTCAGCCACGCGCGCTGAGTGAGAGTAACGACTCAGGCAACAGAAACCCCGCCGAGTGCTGACCTCAAAACCGAAGAAAATGTGTGTGACGAACCCGCCATTCCCATAAGTGGTCGCTGACGCGGCACTGGTTTGGCTCCAGAGATCGCGAAGCATTTCC
>JBJTPZ010000421.1:0-5933 GCA_046075365.1 Planctomycetaceae bacterium | reverse complement strand
AATCAGCAGCACAGCGGTCGGAGGAAATTGGTCTGCGCTGCCACGGGGGCCCCGGTGAGAATTGTTTTACCAGGACACTTCTTACCCCGAAGGAGCACCCCGATGGCTGCATGGACACTGCCCGCAACAATAGCAGATTGGCGTGAAATTCTCACCAGCGTTCTGCACCGAAGAAGCCGGAAATACTTTTTCACGATCATTCTGGGAATGCTGCTGGGATATGGCCGCAGAACTGTGTCCTGCTGGCTCCGCGCTGCCGGTGTTTCGGATGACTGGCAGGATCACTACTACTTTCTGCAGACGCTGACGCCCCGCTCGCTGGGTCAGTGGGTCGGAAGGCCATCTCCCTCAAACTTGAGCAACTACGCCATGTCTGGAAAGACAGCGGCTCCGTGCCACCCGGTGGGCCGCTCGTTCCAGGTCTTGACTGCAGCCCCGTCACACCGTGACAGGCACGGTCGTGTCCTTCCATCCGCAATCACGGAAGACCTTGATGAAACCCTCGAAACCTCCCAATTGGACAAAGCAGGCTGACAAAAGTCCGGCCGGAAGCGGACGGCGAATGAAGTTCATTTCACTTGAGTTTTCCGAAGGAAACGATTCTGGGGAATTAGACCATACCACCCCTCACGGCGCGTGCGGTCAAACCGGCGAAGCTGCGGGTCCTGAAAACGCTGCTCCAATATGGCCGCATGTCTCCGCAGGCCCCCCCAAAATTGGGGGTTCCGACCGCCTCGGGAGCCTCAGATAGGACAAGCCGTTGTCCGACCAAACGCCATTTGTCCGAATCTTCGGCCGTCACGACACCATTTTCCCTGTTTTGCGGGCAAACGGCTGTGTATGCTGCAGGATGCGAAGCAAATCCATACTCGCCGCCGTTTGAGAGCTCGAGTCACCGTCAGGCAACAACAAAATTGCGGGAATGAACCACAATGGACGATCGAAATAACCGCGAAACGCACTCGGCACAGCAGGCTGCTGCCGCTGCGTACCGTTCCACACCACGACCCGCTGCTGCGGCCGCCGGAGCGGTGTTTGTGCCTGTGGCAGAACGGTGCCATCACCTCGGCTCAAACTCCCGGCAGGCGTAAATTCGCAACGGCAGCCACTCACACCACACCCCGCTCTCGGCCAACAACCAGCGTTCCGGCGGAACACCACCTCGCACAGCAGAGGAAAACGCAGTGAACAAGAAAAACCTGACGGAAGCCGACATCCGTTCCAAGTTCGTGACGCCTGCACTCGTGGGCCCAAACGGGAACAAATGGAATTTACAGACCCAGATCCGTGAAGAGTACTACTTCACCAAAGGACGCGTCATTGTTCGCGGAAAAACCATCTCCAGAGGAAAACCAAAGAAGGCCGATTACCTGCTGTTCTACAGACCCAATAAGCCGCTCGTGGTCGTTGAAGTCAAAGACAACAAACATTCAGTCGGCGCCGGAATGCAGCAGGCGCTTGAATACGCCGAAACTCTTGATGTTCCCTTCGCCTACAGCACCAACGGCGATGCGTTTCTGGAACACGATCGCACTGTCAAAGGTGGCCCCGTCACTCGCGAAATTCCGCTCGATCAGTTTCCCACACCCGAAGAACTGTGGCAGCGATACTGCGCTGCCAAAGGCTACGAACCGTCTGCGGAAGCCATCGTGACTCAGGATTACTACGATGACGGTTCCCGCAAGACACCACGGTACTACCAGCATACCGCAATTAATCGGACGGTAGATGCAATCGCCCGGGGTGAAAATCGCATCCTGCTGGTCATGGCCACTGGCACCGGCAAGACCTACACATCCTTCCAGATCATCTGGCGGCTGTGGAAATCGGGAGCCAAAAAACGCATTCTGTTCCTCGTCGACCGAAACATTCTGGCCGATCAGACCAGAACCAACGATTTCAAACCGTTCGGTCAGGCAATGACCAAAATCACTAACCGCACAGTCGACAAGTCCTATGAGATCTACCTGTGCCTCTACCAGGCGGTGACCGGCACTGAGGAATCGCAAAACATCTATAAACAGTTCTCGCCCGACTTCTTCGATCTGGTGATCGTTGACGAATGCCATCGCGGCAGCGCGGCGGATGACGCTGCATGGCGAAAAGTGCTGGAATACTTTTCATCCGCCACTCAAATCGGACTCACAGCCACACCCAAAGAAACCAAAGACGTCTCGAACATCGAATACTTCGGCGAACCGATCTACACATATTCGCTGCGGCAGGGGATCGATGACGGCTTCCTGGCACCCTACAAGGTTGTGCGAATCGGCCTCGACAAGGACCTGGACGGCTGGCGGCCGGAAGTTGGACAGAAAGACAAATACGGGGCATTAATCGAAGACCGTGAGTACAACGATGCCGACTTTGATCGCAACCTGATTCTTGAAAAACGCACCGAGATGGTGGCAGCTAAGGTGACCGAGTTTCTGAAGGCCACCAATCGTTTCGCCAAAACCATCATCTTTTGCGAAAACATCGAGCATGCCGAACGGATGCGACAGGCGATGGTCAATTTGAACTCAGATCTTGCCGCTGCCAACAGCAGGTACGTGATGCGAATCACGGGGGACAACGACGAAGGCAAAGCCCAGCTGGACAATTTCATTGATCCAGAATCCCCTTTTCCCGTGATCGCCTGCACTTCACGCCTGATGAGCACTGGCGTGGACGCCCAAACCTGCCAGCTAATTGTGCTCGATCGTCGCATTGCCTCGATGACGGAATTCAAACAGATCATCGGCCGCGGGACTCGCATCAACGAAGATTACAACAAGCTGTACTTCACGATCATGGACTTCAAACGAGCCACGTCGCTGTTTGCCGATCCAGACTTCGACGGCGATCCGGTCCAGATCTATGAACCGGGCGAAGATGAAACCCCGGTGCCCCCGGACGAAACGGCCGATACTTACCAGACACACGATGAAACAGACGGAGTTCAGGATTCGGTCCACTTTGGCGACGACGAGACTGCTACACGACGGACGAAATACTACGTCAATGATGTGGAAGTCATAGTGGCCACTGAGCGAGTGCAGTATCTCGACGCGAACGGACGACTGATCACGGAATCACTGAAAGACTACTCGCGGAACACGCTGCGTCAGTCCTACACTTCGCTGGCCGATTTTCTGACAGTCTGGAACGACGCCGATCGGAAGTATGTGATCCTCGAAGAGCTGGCGGCCAAAGGGGTGTTCTTCGATGAACTGGCGGCCGAGGTTGGGAGTGATTTTGACCCTTTTGACCTGATCTGCCATGTCGCCTTCGACAGGCCGCCCTTGACCCGCCAGGAACGGGCGACGCAGGTGCAGAAGCAGGACGTGTTTGGCAAATATCAGGGCAAGGCGCGCCAGGTCCTGAACGCCCTCCTGCAGAAATACGCCGACAGCGGCATCCAAAGTGTGGAATCTCTGGACATCCTGAAGGTTTCACCTTTGCCGGAAATTGGCACCCCAAAAGAGATCCTCGAATTGTTTGGTGGCAAACCCGGCTATCTGGCCGCCCTCAAGGATCTGCAAACTGCATTGTATCAGGAAGCTGCTTAGACCATGTCCAACGTCTCCAACCTCATCAAGACCATCCAGGACATCATGCGCAAAGACGCGGGTGTCGATGGTGATGCCCAGCGCCTGGCCCAGCTCGGCTGGATGTTCTTCCTGAAGATTTTCGATGACCGCGAGAAGGAGATGGAGGCCCTCCGCGACAACTATAAGTCTCCGCTGCCCGAGAAACTCCGCTGGTCCAACTGGGCGACCGATGAGGAGGGTATCACCGGCGACGCACTCCTCGCTTTCACCAACAACGAGCTGCTGCCCAAATTGAAGGCTCTCTCCGGCACTGGTGACATCGTTACGCTCATCAGGGCCGCCTTTGACGGTGCCAACAACTACATGAAAAACGGCACGTTGATGCGCCAGGTCATCAACAAGATCAACGGCATTGACTTCAATGCCTCCGCTGACCGTCACATGTTCGGCGACATCTACGAAAAGCTCCTCAAGGATCTCCAGTCTGCGGGCAACGCCGGCGAGTTCTACACCCCGCGCGCCGTCACCCAGTTCATCGTCGAGCAGGTCAATCCCCGCCTCGGCGAAACTGTCCTGGACCCCGCCTGCGGCACCGGCGGCTTCCTCGTGTGTGCCATCGAGCACCTGCGGAAGCAGGTCAAGACCGACGCCCACGAGCGCACGATTCAGGACAGCTTCTCCGGCATCGAGAAGAAGCACCTCCCGCACGTCCTGTGCATGACCAATCTGCTCCTGCACGGCATCGACGTCCCTTCCAGTGTCCGCCACGACAACACCCTCGCCCGCCCCCTGCGCGACTGGGGCCCGAAGGAACGCGTCGATGTCATCGTCACCAACCCGCCGTTTGGCGGCATGGAAGAGGACGGCATCGAGTCCAATTTTCCTGCGGAGTTTCGGACCCGCGAGACGGCAGACTTGTTTCTCGTGCTGCTGATGAAGATCCTGAAGCCGGGCGGCCGGGCGGGGCTGGTTTTGCCGGACGGCACCCTGTTCGGCGAGGGCGTCAAGACACGTATCAAGGAAGCACTGCTCAACGAGTGCAATCTGCACACCATCGTCCGGTTGCCCAATGGTGTCTTCAACCCCTACACCGGCATCCGCACCAACCTGCTGTTCTTCACCAAAGGCACGCCGACAACTCACATCTGGTACTACGAGCACCCCTATCCGCCCGGTGCCAGGAGCTACAACAAGAGCAAACCCATCCGCATCGAAGAGTTCGAGGCTGAGCGTGCGTGGTGGGGCAAGGAAAAGGACGGTTTCAAATCTCGGACAGAGAACGCACAGGCGTGGCGGGTCAACATTCGCCAGATCATTGACGACGCCCGAGCCAAAGCTCAGCCGCGCTGGACTGCCGCCGACGAGGCAGCCAACGAAGCCAAAAGCCTGCGTCAGGCCATTAGCGACGCCAGGGGTGATTTGAAGGCGCTTCCCGACAAACCATCGCCTGAGCGCAAGAAACTGGAAAAGAAGTTGGCGGCTCTGCAGACCGACCTTAGTACGGCCGAGCAGAAATCGCGTGCGGAACAGCAAGCGGGCAACGCGATCTACGACGCCGCCTTCAACCTCGACCTCAAGAACCCGCGCGCCACCGACGACGGCCCCGGCGACGTGGATCACCTCCTGCCCGAATACGAAAAGCTCCTCGCCCAGATCGCCGCCACCCGCGCCGCGCTGAAACAGGAACTCCATCACGCCCTCACCGCCACCGCCGGGACTGCTGAATGAAGCTGGAAACGTTTTTCGAGAAGTTCGACCAGTTCGCCGACGCGCCCGATGCGGTGGCGAAAATGCGCGAGTTGGTGCTCCATTTGGCGGTTCAGGGAAGGCTCGTCTCCAATAACCGCGAGAACCCTCTGACTGCGGAGCAAATCGCGTCTGAGAAGCAAAGGAGACTTCGCGAACTGAACGTCCGCTCTCATCCCGAGACGCCTCAACCGACCGAGAATGATTTTCCGTTCAGCCTGCCTGCATCATGGCACGCCGTCGCCCTCGGTGACCTCGCGTTCAGTTGTCCGACGTCATATGGCGAAGACCCGATTCCATCGCTTCCGAAAGCTGGCGTCGTAAAGGTCGGCAACATCGACAACCGAGGCGGATTCAAAGGGCATTTTGCCGAGCGCGGGTTTCTTCCTGACGAGATCGAGTCTTTGTTGGCGCGGCGCGGTGACCTCATGGTTGTGAAATCGAGCGGCTCAGCGGAGAACGTCCATTCGGGTAAGACCGCGCTTTGCACCGACGAACATGACGGCAAGATCGTCGGCACCAATTTCGTGTTGAGGTTGCGGCTTCTAGGAACACCGGCACTGCCCGAATACGTCTGGAGGGTGCTCACGAGTCGCTACAGTCGAGCGTGGATTGAGGGGACGGTTCAGACGATGACCTACCCGAATTTGAAAT
>JBJTPZ010000420.1:0-3042 GCA_046075365.1 Planctomycetaceae bacterium | reverse complement strand
GGGGTGAGGGGTATAGTGCTCCCCGCCCCGTTTCCTCAGCACAGCTCAGCAGACAGTTGGTCTCACGCGAAGCCGCGAAGCCGCGAAGCCGCGAAGGGAAACGCAGGGGGCTGCTGTGGTGTGTTTTGAACTGCCTGCTCTCCGCTCAACTTTCTCGCATCTACCCTCTATGGCATGGATGCCATGGCCCCCTCACCCCCGACCCCTTTCCCCCGTTTCACGGGGGCGAGCGGAGGATTAGTGGGGGTTGGGCTTAGTTGGCTTCCTGGCGTTCGATGGCCCGGCGCAGCTCGGCCGGGACCATTTTTCGTTCCAGTTCCACAACCTGTCCCTGGGCGGTGCCCACTGCCCAAAAGGTCTCGCCAATCCGCCCCAGAGACTTCACAGGGTCGGCAGCGTCGTATTGCAGGCCGGTCGGCTTCGTCCAGATTTCGGCGGTGTCGGGCCCGGCGACAAATGCCAGCAAGTTCTGAGCGGGAGCACTGAGGTCGTCCAGCGAGTATGTGTCGTCGGCCCCGCAGATCGTGTCAGGACCAAGGAACACATGCAGACTGGTCTGCCCCGGCTCGCTCACTCCCGGTGTTCGAAAAGCCCCCGGCATCTCGGCAATCAGCGTCTTGTTGTGAGGGCTGTCCCACGGTTCGTCCATGTGAAATCTGATGTACAGATCGGGGTCCAGCACCTGCAGCAAGTGAACTCGCCAGCTAAGCCCGGCAGCTGACCCCCGGAACTTTTTCCAGTTGGGAAAGCAGTCGTTCACATCGTGAAAAGTCCCCAAAGCCTCGGCCACATCCGCCAGGGCCTGAGCCTGAGCCTGAGCCTGATCTTTAGCACCTGAAGGCTGTTCCGGACCGCGGAATTCACTGGCCATGGCTTTGAGTGTCATCTGCAGGGTGGCAGAGACTGGCTGGAGACTGTCAGGTCGGGCGATCTGCAGGCTGACTGCGTTCTCATCCTGGCTGAAAGGTTGCGAATACAGATACTGCATCAGTTCTGTCGGCCATGATCTTGCAGGCATCTCCGGGGCGACGCTGTCCTGCATCATCCACTGCATGATAGTTGTGGATTCAGCCAGCTGGTCAAGAAATTGCCGGGCTCTGTCGGTATCAGCGAAAGTCACGTTCAGTTCCACGATGTTTTTGGCCGTCCCCGTCGCGTTCACTCGCAGCGTGAATTGTTCGCGGGGCGTTGCTTTTTCTGCAGCGGGCTGGTTTTCTGCAGCGGGTTCGCTGAGCGCAGTTTTCAGGCCGGTCAGATCACCGACAGCAGCCACGTCAGCGGTTGCCAGTTGAGTTTCCAGCAACCGCCGCAGCGGTGCGGCCGCAGCGCGAGGTGCCAGCATCAGTTTCAGACTGTCTGTACCGGAAATCAGCAGTGTGCGATCGTCGGGGAACACTGCGGTGCTTTGTGAGTTGATGCGATAACCGCGCTGACCGGCAACCTGCTGTTCCGTGGCCGGCAGATTGCCAAGGATTCCGGTCAAAAGTTTTTGCTGGTCGATGGCTGCCGTGAATCGGACCAGCAGGGCAGGCGGTACCGGAGCCTGTGCGGGCAGCCACGGGAGTGGCAGATGCCAGTGGCCGTCCGTATGCCGGATCAGCCACCGCCAGTGATCCGGAGTGGCCGTAGTATTCAGTCTGGCGGTGTTGCCATCGACCATGCAGGCTTTGACATTGGTCAAAGCAGCGGCGAATGAACTGACGGGGTTCCTCATGTCTGTCCTGACGCCGCCGGGTCTGGTCCAGATTTCGGCAGTGCCGGGTTCGGCGAGGACTGCCAGAATCGTTGAGTCGGGACTGTCAGTGATGGATTCAAGTGTCGGCGGTTCGTCTCCGCTGAACAGCGAACCTTCACCGAGCAGCACATGGATGCTGGTTTTTCCGGCTGCCGCGATATCAGGAACCTTGAATACCTCGGGCATTTTTTCAATCAGGGTTTTGTTGTGTTCACTGTCCCATGATTCTTCGAGGCGGAACTGGCTGTACAGCTCCTGCTGTTCCAGATACGGCAACAGATGGACTCGCCAGCTGAGCCGCCCTTTGGATTTGCCGAAGCCGTCGTCATCAGGAAAGAATCCGTGTTCGTCGTAGAACTGAGTCATGGCTGATGCGACGGCCTGCATCTGCATGAATTCATTCTGGACTCGCTCGCCGCTGCCTTGCTGCGGCTGGCGCAGCCGGGCTGTGGGCTGATCGAGCACGAGGATGAGTTCGGCAATCTGCAACGGTTCCAGGCCCACTGTTTTCGCGGTGTATTGTGACAGCAGTTGTGGCAGGTCTGCGGCTGCTGCGGCCTGCAGAATTTCCTGCAGGCCGGGGTCAGTCAGCAGACGCTGCGGGCGAACAGCCGCGGCCAGCAGGATTTCGTCAGGGACGTAGCGCAGCAGCGGCGTGTTTTCGGCAGCGGCGACTTGTGGGGTGGCAGTGGCGGGATTTGTCTGTTGCGCGAATGCGGCTGCACCGCAGAAGGACGCCGCGGCCAGCATTGTCAGCCGGAAAACAGAGCGGATCATGGGGAGTGCTTTGCAGGGCAGGGCAGAGTGGTTGCGGCGGCGCCGTCTGCCGGTGTTAGTACGGTTGCTGCGGAACGCTGCTGCATCCTACCGCTTTGGAGCCGGGGTGCAAGCAGTGGTCAGTGGTGAGTGGTCGAGCCGCGGACGGTAGTCCGCGGGTGTGCGATTTCCGTAGCTCGGGCTTTCCAGCCCGATTTCTGTCCTCTGGCGTTTGGTGCGTGCGGGGACCGCCGTAAAGGGGCGGGTGCTCTGCAGACAGTTGGCCTCACGCGAAGCCGCGAAGCCGCGAAGCCGCAAAGCGAAACGCAGCAGATCAGTGTTCAGGCGAGCCGCGGACGGGAGTCCGCGGGTGCTGCGCTGCCGTGCGTTCGGTGTTGCTGCGTTTTGGGGAGAGTGGCCCCCTCACCCCCGACCCCTCTCCCCCGTTTCACGGGGGCGAGGGGAGGATTGCGTGTTTTTTTGGTTTGGAAAACCACAATAGCACCCCTCGCCCCTGGAAGGGGAGAGGGGACGGGGGTGAGGGGTATAGT
>JBJTPZ010000419.1:0-2216 GCA_046075365.1 Planctomycetaceae bacterium | reverse complement strand
CATTCGCAACGCGACAGGACCCAAACCAGACGCCTCAGCCACGGCATCTAATACCACTGGCCAGCCACTGACACGAGCATTGCCCGCGAGGCACTTCAATCGCCTGCATTCTTTGCCGCAGCCAAAATCGCCTTGTATTGTTTCCATTGCAACTCAATGAAATTCACCGACGCCAGCGACTGCACGGAAATCACATCCTGAACACTAATGGAAAATTCCCTGCCCCAATCCAGTGTGTCAAATTCTGAATCCCCTGCGGTTTTTTCCGGGCGATTCAAAGTCAGTTCAACAAACGGCTCGCCGGAGTCATCGATTTCCACACAATCAACCATCACAACATCAACCATCGATTTTGACTTCTGCCGCCACTTCAAGAGCAGTACCGCCTCTGCCTCAACATACTTGCTCCACTCCAACTCAATCTGCTGCAGTTTGCGCCACTCCGGAGAGTCCTGACGCGCCCGTTCTTCAGCCTCCCGTTTTTTCGCCTGCCGCTTCCGTGCAGCGGCAATCTGCGGACTCCGCGACTCTGCCGCTTCAATCTCGCGCGATAGCTCACGCCGCGTCATATTTCTCGAGACAGCGATTCCCAGCTTCCGAGCATATGACAACTGTTTTTCGGTCGGCAACTCATCCGCCTGTTTGGGAGTCTGGATTTCGCCTGACCGTGACAAACCCAATCCCAACAGTTTTTTTAACAACGTGAACAACATGCAGAATGCCTCCCAGGCGCGGTGAAGAAACAGACTGAACCACAATACCGACAAGTCTGTCATATCGCCACTGAGAACACACCAGCACCCTCGCGCCGGCCGTCCGCCCTTGCGATTCACGCCGCCCAACGGCCCTCATGAGATCACTGGAATTCAACCCCGCCGCCTGCCTCGTACAGCTCCTCAGTCTCAACACGCCAGCAATTCCTGCAGACCCTGCCGGCAATCGTTCGCAAAACAGCCAGAACGATCACACCGGCAGGCCGGCAGGCCGGAAACGTTTGCAGTCACATCACGCCGCACCACACCAACAAACGCCAGATGCCAGCACACACGCAACCCGTGGCCACACCTGCAGCACCCGCCTTCACCGTATCCCAAAACACCGTCACCAAAATCCGTTTCAGCATCGCCAGCACCTTTCAAGTAAACAGACCACGCAACTGACCGTCAGGCCCCACCGGCAGGCCCTGGAATTCCTTGTCCACAATCGCGACTGCCTCAGCCACCGACACCCGACCACCCGACCGCGCTTTGTCGATCCGCCAGAACAGAACACGCACCACATTGAACAGCGGACGCCCGGCAATACCTGCCACTGCTTCAGCAGTCGGAAACGTCGGATCCTGCCGCCAGCGCCGCACGCCCTCAGTGGTCACATTAAAACAGCTCGCCAGATCACTCAACGACACCCAACAACCACCAAGCGGCAAACCCCGCTCGCAGAAGCCACCGACGGCAGCTCGGACCACATCCGGCGCCGGATACTTGTCACGATCAACCTTTGGCAACGTGCAACTCCAGTTTGAAAATCACTCGCAGGTTTGTTCCGGGCCGTTTGAAAACCGATCGTTCGCACCACCCCCAAGGGGACCCGTTCAACCCCTCACCAGCACCCCACCACATCGCGTACAATGCCCGCTGCGCTCGCCAAACATCAAACCCGAACAAACATCGCCGAGGGGCCGAAGCCGTCTGTCGTTGCCCAGGTGGGATGGAGTACAGCCTGACGGCAGCGCCGAGCACGCCGCCTCATTGGCCAAGATGCCGGACGACAGACCTACCATGCATCTCGGTTGCTTCCGTCATATTTCCGACCACGTTCGATTGTGCCTGGCATTCTCGAACGCCTGCATTGCCTGAGCATGTTCTGCCGCCGCGTCGTCATGCTCGAGCAACACCAATGCCGCACACTCCCGTATATCGCTGGTGATTGCATTCCACTCACGACACAGCACCTTCAACGTGGCATCCGCGACAGCCGATCCCAGCAGCTCCACACCGAACAGCCGCAGCCCTTCGCACTCTTCATCCGTCCGCCGATAATGCTGGCCTTCGATCCCGAGCTGAACCAGCCCCTTCAGATGCCGAGACCACCGCAATTTTTCCGCATCCAGATTCGACGTTGCCAGCTTCAGCCGCTCTGCCGATCGATTACGGGAAGTCATTGCCCGGTGTTGAGTGAGATTCAATCCCGCATCGCGACAACTCTGCCGCAGCTTC
>JBJTPZ010000418.1:0-8148 GCA_046075365.1 Planctomycetaceae bacterium | reverse complement strand
TTTTGGTTATCAGGTGCGTGATCCGCGGGCCTATGGTGTGGTTGAGATTGACGCTGCAGGCAACGCGATTTCACTGGAAGAGAAACCAAAGCAGCCGAAGTCGGATCTGGCGGTGCCCGGTCTGTACTTCTATGACAACAGCGTGGTGGAAATTGCGAAGAACTTGCGTCCGTCACCGCGTGGCGAGCTGGAGATTACGGACGTGAATCGGGAATACATGCGGCGTGGACAGCTGAAGGTTGAGCTGCTGTCGCGTGGTTTTGCGTGGCTGGACACGGGGACTCATGAATCCCTGCTGGATGCCGGCAACTTTGTGGCGGCCATCGAAAAACGCATGGGTCTGAAGATCTCGTGCCCGGAAGAGATTGCCTGGCGGAAAGGGTTTATCAGCAAAGAACAGCTTTCTGAGCAGGCGCAGAGGTATGCGAACGAGTATGGGGACTACCTGCGGCATCTGATATCCCGACTTTGATCCCTGAGATTCTCGTTCTTTTAACATTTTTCAGTGAGTGTGTTCTGCCAAGAAGCCTGAGCACAGTTTGTGTCATTGTCTATCCTGAGCGACTGTCACGTTGAAAGAGGTTGATTCTGTGAATACGGATGTTTTTACTGCGGCTGAGAACTGTCGTCAGTTGCTTGCTTTGGGGGACTGCCGGGCCGCGATAAACCAGTTTTTGAGTGTATTTAAGAGCTGCGGGGCAGACGAGAGGAATGCACTCGTGAAGGCATATCCCGAGTTTTTTGAAGGTGGCGCTGAGGAAGAATTGAAGGTCTCTCTTGAATTTCTCCAGTCGGATGAAATGGCCTTGATTTCTCAGACGAGTTTTCTGGAACGGCTGGGTTTACTGGGTTTGGCTTCGGCATTTAAGCCGCAGCGGCTGCTGGAGGTAGGGCGGTCGCGGGGAGGCTCCACAATTCTGCTGTCTTTTGCTGTTGCGGAAAGTGGCGGAAAGATGGTCTCGGTTGATCCCAACAATCCAGTTTGTGAGCATTTTATTAATCGTAATTTGCGAAGTAAGCTTGAAAAACGGGGGGTATGTTTTCTGGATGGAATGTCCCCGGAGGTGATTGGTCAGGCGTCTCAGTTGGTGAATGGACTCTTTGACTTTGTGTTCATCGATGCTGATCATTCGTATGACGCAGTGGTTGCAGATTTGTTGGGTGTGCTTCCGTATGTCGAGGAGAACGGTTATATCGTCATGCACGATGCTAATTATGCCGGAGTTTGGGACGCTGTGCAGCGGGTGGTCAGTGACACCGGGATAACGGATTGCGGGTTGTTTTGTCGAGATGCAAACAGGAATTACACGCATTTGCAGTCGCGAGGCCGTCCTGCGGTCTGGGGCGGGCTGCATTTGCTGCGCGTTACTCGCAGCAACTGGGTACGCAGGTTGTGTCTGAGATGGTTTCGTTAGTACAACCGACTCTCACTGTCGTATTGCTGCAGCTGTCAAGTGTTTTCAGCTCTTGAGTACGGGATATTGGGTACTGCCGAGCTGTCGTTGTGTGCGTTGGTGCTTAGGAAAGTGTCCGGTAATGGAGTGTCAGCGGCAATGCAGGTTGTTCCTGTACTGGATCTGCGTTTTGGCTGTGCCGTGCATGCTGTTGCGGGCAGGCGGGATCAGTATGCTCCGATTGCGGGCAGCAGGCTGGGATCGGCTGGTCTCTGTGGGTTACTGCGGACCTGGCGTGATTTGTTTGGCATGCAGTTCTGCTATGTCGCGGATCTGGACGGGATCGTTGACGGACGTCCACAGTGGGGTCTGCTGCAGGAGCTGCAATCTGCTGATGTGCAGATCTGGCTGGATTCCGGCATCCGCACTTCAGACTGTCTGGCTCAGGTACGCAGGCTGCCGGATACGGTGCCGGTGATTGGAACTGAGACTGCTGCGGATGTGCCGGGGTTGCTGTCCAGCGAAACCGCCGACTCTGTGATTGTCAGTCTCGACCTCAGAAGTGGTCAGCTTGTGACGGTAAATGCGAAATGGCGGACTGCTGGCGTGCTTCATGCAGCCTGCGAGCTCTACGACATCGGGGTAAGGCGGCTGCTGGTGCTTGACATTGCTGCCGTGGGTGTGGGAAGGGGTGTGCCGACGCTGCCGCTGTGCCGGCAGCTGAAACAGGAATTCCCGGAATTGTTTTTGATTACCGGCGGCGGTGTCCGCAGTCCGGACTGCCTGCTGCAGGCTCGCGATGCCGGCGTTGATGCCCTGCTGGTCGCCAGTGCCCTGCACGATGGCAGGATTACACCGGAAGATGTCAGCCGCGTAACGGCCTGAACGATAAATTGGCCTGGAAGGCGAGTAATCGCATTTTTTTAAACGCTCATGAACGCTGATTGACGCTGGGCGATGCGATTTGTTGCACATTCCCGCTCTCGTGCTCGAATTCCCTTTAGCTGTTGCCCTTGTGGTTAATACTCCCCGTGCCAGCAGCCCTCCGACCGGTCCGTGGCTCTCAGCCCGGCTGCTGCTGGCTGAAGGCAAAATACAGTGCCCCCAGTGCGGCGATCGCTGCCAGCACCGCAGCGTTGATCTTCCAGATGCTCCAGGGCCGTTCGCCTGAAACATGGCCGGTGCAGGCGTTGATGAAGACCTGATAGCTTTTGCCGTTGTAACGGTAAGCCATCAGCCATACCGGCAACAGCAGATGCTTGAATGTGATGGCGTCATACTGGCTGTTCAGCCCCGTGATTTGCTGCTCGTCGCCGCCAATGCGGCCCCGGACGTCAGCCTGCAGCTCGGCGTCAATCTTCGCGCGAGCTTCCGCGAAACACTCGTCCAGCTCGATGTCGGACGTCCGTGACAACAGCCCGGCCAACAGCTGCTGGTTAAACGGCACCACCTGCGACAAAGGCCACGGCTGCAAAGCGTCAATGTGGTTCCGCTGCAGACCGCGATTGGCCAGAATCAACACGTCGTCAAAGAACCGCTGAAAACGGCCGCTGACCGAACGCCAGCTGGTGCGTCGCTCACGCCGCTCATTGTTGCCGCTGCCCACCGTCACGTAGTAATGGTCGCCACGCTGGCCTGACCAGATCGTGAACGTCAGCGAGTCAAACGTGAAGTACGACAAATAGACGCCGTTGAACTGACCCTGCTCGGCCCCGTGTTTAAAGTCACCGGGAGCAAACCAGCGGGAAGCCAGCCACTGCCCCAGCTGCGTGCCGGCACGCTGCCGATCCACCAAAAACGGCAGCATCGCATCCACCGGTATGCGTTCCGGGTCCGCCTGATGCGCTTTCTCCAGCTGCATGGGAACTCCGCAGTACGGACACGCCGTGCTGGTCAGAGTTCCGCGGAATTCGACGTTGCCGCCGCACGATTCGCAGCGCACTTCCTGCTGCTGTTCAGCCCCCGCTGCGGCTGATGCCCCGCTGTCACCCGCGTCGCCGACGGTCTGCCGCTTCCGATCCGCTCGCTGCTGCTGCAGCCGCTGCAGCATCGCCGCAAAATCCTGTTCCAGCACGCTGTCTTCGCTGTGCTGAATCTGCTGCTGATACCCGCAGAAATCACAGGTCAGTGACTGCAGGCCGATGTGAAATGTCAGGTCCGCGCCACACGACTGACAGGGAAAAACCCGCGCCGCACCGGAATCCACCAGACGACCGGACTGGTCGCCACTGGCCGACGCCGCAGGAGGCTCGGGCGGCAAACTGCTGTCGTGCATTTCTGAGTTCATCGGCGGAAGACCCGAGTACTTTAAGGAGAGGGGTGGGGATTCAAGGCGTTTTTAGGCCACGGATGAACACGGAGCTGTGGCTTTTTTTTAGCCAAGGATGCAGGTGGACTGGTTGCGTTTTTTTCGCCACGGATGAACACGGATTTTCACGGATAATCGCAAATGGGGGGGAGCTTTTTTAACCGCTAATGAACGCTCATGACTACTAATCCCGTGGCGGGGGCGATTTGTTCCTCGTTCCTCGTTCCTCGTTCCTCGTTCCTTGTTCCTTGTTCCTCGTGCTCGATATCCTTATTAGCTGTCACCTTGCGATTCATCCGTGTCGATCCGTGTTAATCCGTGGCTTGCGATTAAACACCCCGCCCGGCGATGTTTTCGCCGCGATCACGGAATCATCAATCCGTGGCCTGCGTCTGGTGTCCACGCACTACGGCTGGGGCGGCAGTGGCGGGGGCTGCGGGGGGCCGAAGGCGGCGGACAGCTGGGGGACCTGAGCTGCAGCGGACCAGGCGGGCATCCCGGTGCTCCAGACCAGCGTCGCAGGACTGACCTGGCCCGCGGCAATCGCCGCAACCAGCTGATCGTGACTGTACGGACCCTGCGACTGACCGTTGACCGCGACATGCCAGCTGGCCGCCAGCGGCGGAGGTACCGCGGCCGCAGTGGCCACAGGACCGGTACCAGGCTGCAGCATCCGGCCGGCCAGCGCCAGACCAAGCCCCAGACCGGCGCCTTCGGCCGCAGCACCGCCACCACCTGTGCCGCTGCCCAGCGCCTGCCCCAGCTGGTACTGCTGAAAACGATTCAGGTCACCCACGACGCCCATGCTGGTGCGAGTGTCCAGGGCCTTTTCCACCGCTTCAGGCAGCGAAATGTTCACAATCACCAGCTGCGACAGCTCAAGCCCATACTCGTCGTCAATCTTTTCCTGCACCAGCTGCCGCAGCTGCTGAGCAATCTCGGAATAACGACGGGCCATGTCCAGTGCCGGAATCTCGGCCCGACTGAGCAGTTCAGAAAAGGTGGCCACAATCATCGATCGCAGCAGCTCACTGATCGCCTCAGCGTCAAAACTGCCGTCCGTACCCACCAGCTCTTTCAACAGGGCCCGCGGATCAACTGCTCGCAAGGCATACGTGCCAAACGCCCGGATGCGAATCGGGCCAAATTCCGGATCCCGCATCATGACGGGATTGGGAGTCCCCCATTTGAGATCCGTCAGCTGTTTTGTGCTGATAAAGTAAACCTCGGCCCGAAACGGACTGTTGAAGCCGTACTTCCAGCCGGCCAGAGTCCCGAGGAGCGGCAGGTTGTCGGTCTTCAGTTCGTAATTGCCCGGTTCAAAAACATCGGCCACCTGCCCGCGATGCACAAAAATGGCCTTCTGGCCGGGTCGCACGATCAGCTGTGCACCGTTTTTGATTTCGTTCTGGTACCGAGGAAACCGCCAGACCAGCGTGTGTTTCGAATCATCGACCCACTCGATAATGTCAATGAATTCGTTGCGAAGTTTGTCGAACAGGCCCATAGCGGGGATTTCCGTTGAAAAACAGGGTTGGCTGCGAGTAACAGCGGGACGGTACCGGAGTTCAGCTGTGCGGGGATTATACCGCGAGAATGCTCGGTGGGCCACGGACGGTGGCGGTCGGTGGCGGTTTTTTAGCCACGGACGGGCACGGTGGTGGCGTTTTTAGCCACGGATGAACATGGTGGTTGGCGTTTTTTTAGCCACGGATGAACACGGATTTTCACGGATAATCGCAACTGGGGACTTTTTTTTGAACTGCTGATGAACGCTGATGGTGGGCGTTGTTTGTAGCTCGGGCTTTCCAGCCCGAGATCTGTCGTTCTGCGATTGATCTCCGCACAGGGGCGGTCGCATTGCAGACTGTTTGTTTCACGCGAAGCCGCGAAGACGCGAAGGGAAACGCAGGGGCTTGGTGTTCGGTGTTCGGTGTTCGGTGTTCGGTCAGGCGAGCCGCGGACGTGAGTCCGCGGGTGTGGGCTTTTCCGTAGCTCGGGCTTTCCAGCCCGAGATCTGCCCTTCTGCGACTGGGCCGACTGGCGATTCTGGCACAGGGGCTGGTGATTTTGCGGGCTGTTTGGCTCACGCGAAGCCGCGAAGCCGCGAAGGGAAACGCAAAAGGTTGGTGTTCGGTGTTCGGTGTTCGATGGGCGAGCCGCGGACGGGAGTCCGCGGGTGTGCGGGTGCTTTCCGTAGCTCGGGCTTTCCAGCCCGAGATCTGCCCTTCTGCGACTGGGCCGACTGGCGATTCTGGCACAGGGGCTGGTTTTGCGGGCTGTTTGGCTCACGCGAAGCCGCGAAGCCGCGAAGGGAGACGCAGGGGGCTGCTGTGGTGTGTGTGTGTGTGAACTGCCTGCTCTCCTCTCAACTTTCTCGAATCTACTCTCTATGGCATGGATGCCATGGCCCCCTCACCCCTGACCCCTCTCCCCCGTTTCACGGGGGCGAGGGGAAGATTGGGTGGGCGGTGATCTTCTGTAGCTCGTGCTTTCCATCCCGAGATCTGCCCTTTTGCGACTGGAATGCCTGGCGATGGTTGCTGCTGGGCGGGGGGTGGCAGGGGGGGGCTGTGGTGTGTGGTGAACTGCCTGCTCTCCTCTCAACTTTCTCGCATCTGCTCTCTATGGCATGGATGCCATGGCCCCCTCACCCCCGACCCCTCTTCCCCGTTTCACGGGGGCGCGGGGGCAAGGCGTGATCAGTGAACTGGTGAGTGGTGGATGGCGAGTGCTGTTGCAGAGAGGGTGGGACTGATGCGAGTAGTCAGGCGTGTCCTGGGTGTGTGGCTGTCAGTGGTGCTGGTTGAGGCGGTATGTGCCGGCTGCGCGGCGGCTGATGGTTCGACTGGTGTGCGACCGAATGTGCTGTTCATTATGGCGGATGACTATCGTGCTGAGCTGGGTGCCCTGGGCTCTGCTGCAAGGACTCCGAATCTCGATCGTCTGGCTGCTGCGTCGCGTGTTTTTCGGCATGCTTACTGCCAGCAGGCCGTGTGTAATCCATCGCGGTCGTCGCTGCTGACGGGTCGTCGTCCGGATACTTTGCAGATCTGGAACAACAGTGTTCACTTTCGTGAACGCAATCCGGATGTGATGACGCTGCCGCTGTGGTTTCGTCGTCACGGCTATCAGGCTCGCTGTGCCGGCAAGATCTTCCACAACTGGCACACGAAAATTCACGGTGACCCTGTTTCGTGGAGTGCGCCTGAGTTCCTGCATTTTGCCAATCACGGGGATGATCTGGCGAAGGTGACCGGACCACTTCCCGTGAATCATGCAGTGACCACTAAAGGGTTTGGTTATGCGGGTCCAGGGATATGCGAGTGTCGTGATGTTCCGGATGAGGCATATTATGACGGTCGAGTGGCCGCGGAGGCAGTGCGTTTGCTGGGGGCATTGAAGGATCAGCCATTTTTTCTGGCGGTTGGCTTCTGGAAGCCGCACGCGCAGTTCAATGCTCCAAAGAAGTACTGGGATCTGTACCAGCGGGACGAGTTGCCGGTGCTGGATGGTCGGCGTCCGGCTGGAGCGGTGGAAGCGGCGTTTCATCAGAGTACCGAGGTGCTGGGCCCGGTGGCTCAGCAGAAGGTTCCATCAGCGGCGCAGGCAGCGGAGATGCGTCACGGCTATTTTGCGAACATCAGTTATTTTGACGCGCAGGTTGGTCGCGTGCTGGCTGCTCTGGATGCGTCCGGCGTGGCTGATCGGACGATTGTTGTGTTTCTCAGTGATCACGGGTATCAGGTGGGTGAGCACGGTTTGTGGGGCAAAACCTCGAACTTTGAATATGACGCGCGGGTGCCGCTGCTGATTCGCAATCCGGTGGGCGGCACTCAGCCAGGCTCGACCGACAGCCTTGCGGAGCTGATTGATTTGTTTCCGACATTGACCGAGCTGTGTGGTTTGCCTCAGCCGGAGGGTTTGGAGGGATCCAGTCTGGTGCCGGTACTGCAGAACGCTGAGGCTCGGGTGAAAGCGGCAGCCATGACTCAGCATCCGCGTCCGGCGTACTACGATCGGACTCCGTCCGGCGAGCCGCAGCTGATGGGTTATAGTGTGCGGACGGCGTCTGCGCGTTATACGGAGTGGCGGGACTGGGCAACTGGCAGGACGACGTCGCGGGAGTTGTATCTGCAGTCGGACGAACCGGCGGAGCTGCGGAATGTGGTGGACGACCCGGCTGCTGCGGGGGTGTTGCGTGAGTGTGTGGAGTTGTTGTCGCGGCAGGGGCGGGGGCAGGGGGGTGTGAGATAGCTGAGGGACTGCGGGTTGGGGGCGGTCGCGAGTGGTGCCACGGATGTTTTTTGGTCGCGGATGTTTTTTTCGCCACGGAGGTTTTTTTAGCCACGGATTAACACGGATTGACACGGATGAAACGCAGTGGGGTGAAGGGGTGAATGGGTGTTTTGGCTCACGCGAAGCCGCGAAGCCGCGAAGGGAGGG
>JBJTPZ010000417.1:0-2084 GCA_046075365.1 Planctomycetaceae bacterium | reverse complement strand
GGTACCGGGGGCAATCCAGCGCAGCGTGAACTGCACTTCGCCGATACGGAACCGACAATAGACTCCGTAATCATCTTCGCCGAATTCTTCGGCCCAGTCCGGGGCTGCGAGGGGCAGCATTTGCGGTTCGACCAGCAGAGGCTGTGCAGCGGTCATAGCCGGACTTCCGTTGTATAAAAATCCCCGTCGGCGTTCGACAGCGGCCATCCGACCGTGCTACCAGCCGACGGGGATTGAGGACTGCCGACGAAAGATCGCCGGCAGCTCAGAGACCGGGTCTGATGCGCTGCTGCTGCATCACATCTGAGCTGCGGACAAGCGCAAGCCGTTGTTGTGCCAGTCGTTGCCTGGGTCGTTCGTGTTGCGGTACGCCGCGCGGCAGTTCCTGGCGTTGTTGTTCCAGCTGCCGCCACGAAGCACACGGGACGCGCCTGAGGTCTCTGAGATTCCACGTGTCTGCTCAAACATCATCCTCCGAAAAACAGCCAAATTTAAGCACCATGCGACGACGCCACTGACGGCACTGAGCATGCGAGGTGAACGCCAGCAGAGCATCCATTCTTTGCTGCAAACTGTGGGAATCGATCATACCGCTGCGGTACAGCAGTTCAAGAGACTTCAGGCGGGAGACAAATCTTCGTCGTGACTTCCTTGCCAGCAGCACGGTACCGGGAAAGACGCGATATCCCAGAAACGCAATACCATCCTGAACGGGTTGTGGCTGACAAGTTTCCCGCAACCGCAATTCCCGGTTCTGTTGCAGCCAATCCACCGTTTTGTCATACACGGCAGCCAGCCACTGCCGATCGTTGTGCAGAATCACAAAATCATCCATGTAGCGAGCATACTTCGGACACCCCTGGTCGAACTGTATCCAGCGGTCAAGACCATCCAGATAGAAATTGGCCAGGTACTGACTGGTCAGTGTTCCGATTGGCAGACCTCGCCCCGGGGATTTTTCAAAGCTGCGAACGATCCGCTCAAGAATCAGCAGAAACCGGCGATCCTTAAACCTTCGCTGCAGCAGATTGAGCAGGATGTCATGCGAGACACTGTCGAAGTATCTGCGGACGTCCAGTTTCACAAACCATTTGCAGCGACCGGCAGCATGCCAGACAGCATCTACCGCTCTGGTATTACCCCGGCCTTGGCGGCAGGCGAAACTGGCATGGCTGGCTCCCTGCTCCAGCAGCGGACCCGCCACGTTGAGCAGAGCGTGGTGGGCGACTCGATCGGCAAACCGCGCCGCATGAATCTCCCGCCGTTTCGGATCACAGACAATGAACCTGTGATACGGCCCAGGTGTCCAGGTCCCATCAGCCAGACGGCTTACCAGTTCGTTGCAGTTCGCCTCCAGTTCGCTCAGAAACTTCTGCTGATCAACGCTGGCGTCACCGGGATTGCGAGCATTGTGGACGGCCAGAGCAACATTCCGAACCGTTGCAACGTCCTGCATCAGACATCCGGCGCGTTTCATCGCTGAACCGCCGCAACCCTGCCGGCACTGCGACAGATCCCCAGCAGATCTTCGGCGTACTTCGCAATGCGTCCCGAGCCGAGTCCCTTGATCTTCTCCAATGCAGCTTTGCTCTCAGGACGTTCACGCGCCACGCAGGCCAGCTGCTCATTCGTCGCCAGTGCGTAGATCGGCACGCCCTCTTCTGCAGCCCGTTTTTTCCGCCAAACTCGCAGTTCGGCGAACACGGTAAAATCGTCAGCGGACAGAACGTCGCGATAATCGATTTTTGCCGTCGACGCCGGCTGAGTCTGCCCGTCGCGAGACTGAGCAGTCTCGCCCTTTCTGGCGGCAGCAACCGTGGTCTGCACGCAGATGGCCCAGCCCACCATTTGTCCATTCTGAACAAATTCTGAGTCGACCTGAATCACTCGCTGTTCAGCCAGTGTCCGATTCAGCGTGGCTGTGGCTGTAGCTGGATCACCCACGGGGATCCAGAAAAACTGAAACTGCATCGAAGCATCCTTTCAAACACTGACCAATCCATTTCATTTTACTTCTGGCAGTACGAAGCCAGAATCGCCCGGCGTCGCGGTGCCTCCTGCGACCGCGATGCGCCAAGACCGGT
>JBJTPZ010000416.1:0-3306 GCA_046075365.1 Planctomycetaceae bacterium | reverse complement strand
CGTTCAGCAGACAGTTTGCCTCACGCGAAGCCGCGAAGCCGCGAAGGGCAACGCAAAGGGCTGGGCGTGACGTGGCGGCATCCATGCCGCACACCCGGGCACTGCCGTACCCGGCTCGCCTGAACGCCCGCCCTGAACGCTCGCCCAAAGGTCCCCTCCCGTAGCTCGGGCTTTCCAGCCCGAGCACAGTCCTTTAAGCACCTGGCACCCCTCGCCCCTGGAAGGGGAGAGGGGACGGGGGTGAGGGGTATATTCTCCCCTTCCACGTTCCCGCAGCAGCGTTCAGCAGACAGTTTGTCTCACGCGAAGCCGCGAAGCCGCGAAGGGAAACGCAAAGGGTTGGGCGTGTCGTGGCGGCATCCATGCCGCCCACCCGGGCACTGCCGTACCCGGCTCGCCTGAGCGCACGCCCTGAACGTCTGCCTGAAGCCCCCTCCCGTAGCTCGGGCTTTCCAGCCCGAGCACTGCCCTTTAAGCACCTGGCACCCCTCGCCCCTGGAAGGGGAGAGGGGACGGGGGTGAGGGGTATATTCTCCCCTTCCACGTTCCCTTCGCAGCGTTCAGCAGACTGTTTGCCTCACGCGAAGCCGCGAAGCCGCGAAGGGAAACGCAGTGGGGCTGCTGTGATGTGTGTTGAACTGCCAGCTCTCCTCTCAACTTTCTCGCATCTACTCTCTATGGCATGGATGCCATGGCCCCCTCACCCCCGACCCCTGTCCCCCGTTTCACGGGGGCGAGGGGAGGAGTTTGTGTTTGCAAAGGGCATTGGCACCCCTCTCGCCCGTTCCGAGCTCGAGACCAGGATTTGTGTTCGACATCGGGCGGGCGAAGCTCCTGCTGAGCCGCAGCATGTTTGATCGCTCGACGGCTCGGCAGAAGCACTGGCTCAGCAGACGCCGCGCCCGTCCGGGGGGGGGGGGGCGGTGGAATGCGCGGGATGGTTCGTCAGCGCATGCGGCCGGTGATCGATCACGGGTTCTCGAACGGGCCGCGGTCGCCGGAAGCAACGCCCGTGGCTGCTTTGGCCCAGACTGAACACACGATCGGCAGCAGCAGGTCCAGCGGGCGTCGAGCACTGGCCGCAATCTGCTCCCACGCGGCTTCCAGCGGCTGGTTTTTGCAGACATGTTGTGTCACCAGTTCGATGCCGTCCGTGCGGGCACGGTTGCCCTCGCTGCCTGTTTTCTGCGGCGACAACAGAAGCCGTCGTTCTTTGTCGTTGTTCAGCAGCAGTCCGGCGTGCAGAACGCGATGAACACGGCGCCGCGACTGCGGGTCCCAGCCGCCATCGCTGTTGAGATAGTACATCAGCAGACCCACCCGCTGCCCGTCCGGCGACAGGTGGCCCTGCAGCCCCTGTTCGCAGAGAACCGTGGCGATACTGAGTTTCTTCATCACAGCGGCGATGTCACGGCGGCTGCGACCACGACGAGTTGTCTGAGTGCAGTAGAGTGCCAGCGTTTTACGATCCAGCTCGCTGATGATCGCCCTGGCCTGAGTTGTGCTCAAAGCTCCGTCCACCATGGCGATCGTCTGCTGCACCAGGATGATCCGGTGGGGCGGGAGTTCTGTAGAGGGCTGTTCATCGGCTGTTCCGGGCTTACGCGGCTTCCACGGCAGCGGTTGAGTGTCCGGAAGGCTGTCTGCAAAATCCGCGGCATCCTCGTCCGTGGATAACTGCGACATGTGCCGGCTGGCGTTCCTGCGAGACGAAAGAATTCGCATGGCCGCGTTTTTGGCAGTCGTGGTTGTGTACGCTTTTATTTCATCTGCCGTGGTGAATGGCTCGGTACTGCCATTAGAGTTCAGCAGGTTCAGCAGAGCGTCCTGGACGGCGTCTTCCAGATCATGGTGTTTACCGAAACCAAACCTGCCCCGCAGAGTATTCTGCACTATCGTCAGCAATTCGGGGATTTGGGTAATGGCCTGCACTTTTTGTCCGCTGTTCCAAAGGTCGATGGCCTGCTGAATTGGCCGCTGGGCGTCAGTGTTCGCAGGTTCTATTTCTGTCGTGGGAGTGGTCTGCTGTTCCGGAAAGCTGCCGCGGGGGCGGCTATTGTCCTCCTGTTCAGTCGGGATCCCGGACAGCGTGACCGGGGCCGCAGGCTGCGAGTATTGAACACGGTGTTTTTTCCGCTTTCCGGGTGTTTCGGGGTCTGCCGCGTCAGTGCTGAGCGGGATCATGCACTGCGAGGTTGCCAGAGAAAAGGCACCCAGCCCCGGGCTGTTGTCGTCGCTGGGCAGCAGGTACAGGTCATCCACCAGCAGTTGTCGCAGTTGGACGGAGACATAGCGCACGCCCGCTTCGGTGCTGCAGCCAGGCAGGCTCTGCAGGTCCAGCGAACCATGCCATTCGGACGAGGGCTGCTGCTCCATCAGAACCACGATGCGACGGCTTTGACGCGTTTCAGCATGCGACGGTGTACCTTTATGCTGGCCAGGTCTGCAGTCATACTGCACATTGAGGACAGCGTAGAACGGTTCGCTGCTGCTGCGGTCCGGCAGCGTCAGCTGCACGTTGATCCGGTGCCCCTGCAGGTCGAGGCCGGCGGTGAACTGAGCGGCAGACTGCGATTCAAGGCTGGACGCGGCCGCGACGACTCGCGAAAAGTTGGCTGTCTCAGACTGCGCGGACGGTGCATCCCGGCGGACAGTGGGCGGCAGTAAAAACGTGCGGGAACAGCCCTGGAATGCAGGCAGTTTCCAGTCATCCGGGTACTGCCCCAGCAGCAGCAGATCTTCCGGAGCCTCGAATTCGATCTCACCATTTCCGGCCGAACCCTGCAAGACGCGGTGATACGCGACTGAGGCCTGCATCAGCAGTTTGTCATTGGCGAGCCATGTCAGGCGGGCGTTTCCGGTATCCTGCCAGATTCCGCCATCCGGCCGCATGGTAGCGAACCGCGAATGGCGAAGTGCGTAAGTGATGATTTCAGACAGTGTCTGTGCCGTGTCCGGCAGAGCCTCAGCGGGGCCTGCTGCACGCGGATGTGGGGGGAAAGTCAGTTCGTTTTGGGGATCGAGTGGTTCGGACGTGGTGCTCATGGCGGATTGCCCTTCTGCGAAGGAGTCGTGAGATTTGTGGAGTTTCGGCGAAGGCCGACAGGAGTGAAATGCAGTCGCGGTGGTGTTTCGGGGAATTTCCGGGGCGAAAACCGGTGATTTTTTTGAAAAGCAAAAAACGAGGGGGGCCACGGATTGAGGCTGGTGTTTTGCCACGGATTGAGGCGTGGACAGGGGGGTTTTTTTTGCCACGGATGAACCCGAATTGTCCCGGATGAATCGCAAGGGGGGGGTGATTTGGGG
>JBJTPZ010000415.1:0-5892 GCA_046075365.1 Planctomycetaceae bacterium | reverse complement strand
TGGATGCCGTCGAACACCAGCCGCCCACCGCATTCACACCCGCGGCCTCCCGTCCGCGGCTCGCCTGACCACCGACCTTCGCATTTCTCTTCGCGGCTTCGCGGCTTCGCGTGAGCCAACCGCCCCCCAACCCCGTGCAGCAATCTCCACGCAGCCCAAACGCAGAGGACAGATCTCGGGCTGGAAAGCCCGAGCTACGAAGACTTCCCTCGGCGATTCCTCGTGCTCGTGCTCGTGCTCGTGCTCGAACACCGAAAACCGAACACCGAAAACCGAACACCGAACACCGAACACCGAAAACTGCCCTTCGCGTCTTCGCGTCTTCGCGTGAGCCGAACACCCTCCACTTACCCCAGCCACTCCCCACTCACTTCCCGGAAATTCCACCCAAATTTCACTTGCGTTAGTGCGTTTTCGATGTATACCCATGGGTAGTTAACGTCTTTGTCACCATAACACGCCAGACACCACAGCACCGCAGGACTCATCCATGAACATCGGTATCGTCCCGCTCGTCGATTACGCCTTCAAAATGATGCTGGGAAACCAGCACCATCCACACATCACCATCCATTTTCTCAATGCGGTCCTGGCCGAAAAATACCGCATCACTTCCATCGAATTCACCGATCCCAGCACCCTGCAGCTCATCCCTGATGACAAACTCAGCGTTCTGCACATCGTGGCAACCGAAGAACACGGAAAACGTCTGAATATTGAAATTCAAATCGCTTTGCCCGCTGGAATGCCGCAAATACTGGGGTTCCTCGCCGGCCGTGGCCTCGTCAACCAGTCACCAGATCCCCTGCTCTCCCCCGAATTGCGGCCTTCGATCTGCATCTGCATTCTCGCATCCCGGCTGTTTCCCGAAACACAGGCCCTGCAGCTGGACTTTCAAATGCGACACGACAACCAGTCGCAGCCCCTGTCAGACCTCCTGCAGATTTATGTTTTGCAGCTAGGCAATCTGCATGCAACCGAAGACACCGTGGCAACCGCCACGCCACTGGAACGCTGGGCCTGGTTCCTGCGGTACGCCAGCCAGCTCACCTCCGAACAGGTCGCCAGACTGCTTCCTGACACAGAAATCTCGAATGCGGCACAAATTCTGGAAACGATCGCCCACAATCCACTGCAGCTCGCAGAATACAACACACGACTGAAAGCCAAACACAATCAGGTCGCTGCTATGCTCTAAACCCCACAGCACCCCAGCAGCAGCTCAACACCACAATCCCCTCAACAACCCGATCCCTCCGCTCGCCCGGAACCAGTTCAGCACTTGCACCAGCCTACACACCACAACGCCACCCGTGCGTTTCCTCTTCGCGGCTTCGCGTCTTCGCGTGAGACCCCCCACCCCCCACTTGACCGCCCCACTGATCACAAGTTCCCCCCCTCGCCCCCGTGAAACGGGGCAGAGGGGTCGGGGGTGAGAGGGCCACACTCCCTGGAATCAACCCATCAACCCACTGCACACTTCACTCCCACCCCTCCCTCACTCAACCACTCAACAACTCGAACCGTGCTCGTGCTCGTGCTCGTAATCGTGCTCGTAATCGTGCTCGTAATCGTGCTCGACCCGTGCTCGTGCTCGTGCTCGTAATCGTAATCGAAAAACAACCATCCCCCCACCACCGCCCAGCACAGTGCTCGGGCTGGAAAGCCCGAGCTACCTGCGGCGTCCTCATTTGTCCCCACTCGCGGTTCAAACCACCACCACCGCACCCGTGGGCTCCCGCCCACGGCTCGCCCCACCGCCCACCGCCCACTGACAACTCTAAAGCCCCTCAATCCACCGCCGCAACAGCTCAATCGCCCGCTCATCACGCACACTGCTGGCCAGTGGCGGCATCTGCCCCACGCCCCGCTGACTCACCCGATGCAGCAACACCGAACTCTCCGGACGACCCGGCTGAATCAACGCCGCGTCCGGCAAACCAAACGCATTGTGCACCGGCTTCACACCAATCAGCTTCTGCTGCTCTGACTTCGCCGTAAACTCCGCACTAAACTGACTGTTGCCGCCACCAGCCTCCACATGACAGCCCGCACAGTTCGCATGCAGGTACGAACGAACCCGCAAAGCAGTCTCCTGACTCTCGTCCAGCGGATCAACCAGCTTCCCCAGCTGCTCGGGAGCCTGCGCAGGAGGATTCCTGAAAAAGCCCAGCTCACCCAAAACCTGCAGCTGATTCCCGGAATACTCCCCATAGTCATGCGAACGATTCATCTGCAGCTCGCACAATCCCAGCACATAATTCGCCGCCCGCGAATGACACACCATGCACTCCGCACGACTTGGATAATGCCAGCTCTGCACCCGCTCACCGCCAGACGCCGCAGCATCCCGAATCACATACTGCTCGTCCTCACCACCACGCCCCACCAGCTCCGCATCCGTCTGCTGCTCATTCCAGCGATACGAATAGCCAGCCCACTCGTTCTGATGACGAACCATGATCCGAGTCTCGATCCAGTGACGGCTGTCAGCACGCCCCGCCTCCCGCTCCAGTGCAAAACTCTTGACCAGCACCGAGCCGTTCGGGAAGGTCCAGCCCCGCGATGACGTATACTCAATCTGCTCCTGATCCGGCACCGCCAGCCAGCGCTGCTTCCACGCACCGTCAGACCACAGCTGAGCATTCACGGAATACGACAGCACACCCGCCGCCATCCGGTGCTCAGACACATTCGCAAATAAACCCGTGTCACTCAGCCGCTGCGGAAACTCCACCGGTTCCTCAGCCGGACTGGCCTCCAGCCGGTAAATCCCACCGCCATGATCCACCACCAGCAGCTCACCAGCGTGATTCTGAGCAAACCCGGTGATCTGCAGAGTCGTGTCCGCAATCTCACGGTTCTCAGTGACCTGCCGACCATCATGACGAATCGACCAGATCCGACCGGTCGAATAATCGCCGTACACAAAACTGCCGTCCAGACCCGCAAGGCCCGAACCCCGATACACAACACCACCCGTCAGACTGCGAAACTCAGAATGATGATGCTCAGCCGCCGGATTCACAATCGGCTCCTTCCCCCGCGATCGCAATGGATAAAACGGCTGACTGCCCTCCTGCACGCTCCAGCCATAATTCTCACCACGACGCACCAGATACACCTGCTCCCAAAGATCCTGACCGTTCTGACCTACCCACAGCTGATTCGACTGCCAGTCATAAGCCATCCGCCACGGATTGCGAAATCCATACGCCCAGATCTCCGGCCGAGCCCCGGCTACATCCACATAAGGATTGTCCGGCGGAATCGAATACGGCCTGTCCGCCGTCGGCCGATCCACATCCAGCCGCAGCATCACCGCCAGCAGGTCATTCACACCCTGACCGGTCTGCAAAGGATCACTGTCCGATGTCCCGTCACCCGTCGGACAGTAAAGATAGCCGTCCGGCCCAAACGCCAGATCCCCGCCATTGTGACCGTTCGAATCCCACTCCAGAATCACCAGCTCACTGTCCGCCGCCAGCAAACGCTGCCCGTCCCGCTGCATCGTGAACCGACTGATGCGGTTCTGCTTGTTCTCAGCCTTCACCGGCCCGTTCGTCAGCAGATAAATAAATCCGTTCTCTGCATATTTTGGGTGAAAACAAAAACCATAGATCATGCGATCCAGAGCCAGCAGCGGCACACTCTCAGCC
This sequence comes from Planctomycetaceae bacterium, assembly GCA_046075365.1. Lineage (GTDB taxonomy): Bacteria > Planctomycetota > Planctomycetia > Planctomycetales > Planctomycetaceae > SXXK01. Next base: position 2,233 of record JBJTPZ010000415.1, on the reverse strand, counting down.
ACATCCGCCACATCCCGGCAAACACGCAGTCCGCCCGGGTCCGCCCAGTCACCCGCATGATCCACAAACACCAGCCGGTCAGAACCGGGTTCAGCCCTGACAAACACCGGCTTAAACAGCTTCAGCTGCGGATAAGCCCGCACAGCACGAAACGGCAGCGGCGGCTCCGCAGTACCACGCAGCCGACTGTTGACCCACGTCACCCGCTGCCGCTCAGCAGATTGCCCGCAGACTTCCCCGCCACAAACACACAGCACACACACGACTGCCACAGCTCGGAAACAGACGTCAGTTACCCACTTCACGGTCACGCTCCTTATCCCAGCAGTCCGTCCACCACCGCCCCATGCACATCCGTCAGCCGATAGTCACGCCCCTGAAACCGCCACGTCAGCGCTGTATGGTCAATCCCCAGCAAATGCAGTATCGTCGCATTCAGGTCGTGCACATGCACCGGATCACGCACGATATTATAGGAAAAATCATCGGTTTCACCCCAGACCGAGCCTCCCCGGATCCCCCCGCCGGCCAGCCAGATCGAATAACAGCGAGGATGATGGTCCCGACCATAATCCGTGGCCGTCAAAGTCCCCTGGGAATACACCGTCCGCCCGAATTCACCACCCCAGATCACCAGAGTATCCTCGAGCAGCCCCCGCTGCTCCAGATCCCGCACCAAAGCCGCTGACGGCTGATCCGTGTCATAACACTGACTGCGAATCCCGCTGGGCAGACTGCCATGCTGATCCCAGCCACGATGATACAGCTGCACAAATCGCACACCCCGCTCCGCCAGTCGCCGCGCCAGAATGCAGTTGGCCGCAAACGTCCCCGGCTTCTTCGACTCCGGTCCATAAGCCTCAAACACAGACGCCGGCTCGGCCGACAAATCCGTCAGCTCCGGCACCGATGCCTGCATGCGGAACGCCATCTCGTACTGATCCAGCCGCGCCGAAATCTCCGGGTCGGCATCCGACTCACCATGCAGCCGATTCAAAGCCGCCAAGTCGTCCAGCATCCCGCGACGACGCTGCCGACTGATCCCCGGCGGATCCGAAAGATACAGCACCGGATCACTGCCCGGACTAAACCGCACACCCTGATACCGCGGCGGCAAAAAACCGGATCCCCACATGCGCTCGTGCAGCGGCTGCGCATTCGTGGGGCCACTCGGCCGCGAAATCATCACCACAAACGACGGCAACTCAGAATTCTCGGAACCCAGCCCGTACGACAGCCACGCTCCCAGCGACGGACGACCGGCCAGCTGATGCCCCGTCTGCAGCAATGTCATCGCCGGATCATGATTGATCGCCTCAGTATGCAGTGTCTTCACCAGACATATGCGGTCGGCGATCGCCCCCGTATGCGGCAGCAACTCGCTCAGCCACATCCCCGACTCGCCCCGCTGCCTAAAACGAAACGCCGACGGACAAACAGGAAATCGCTGCTGACCGGCCGTCATTCCCGTCAGCCGCTGACCACCCCGCACCGCCGCCGGCAAATCCTGATCAAACAGCGACCGCAAACCAGGCTTGTAATCAAACAGATCCAGCTGCGAAGGCGCGCCCGCCTGAGTCAGCCAGATCACCCGCCGCGCACGCGGCAACACCTGCGGCAGCCCCCCCGCCCCGCCACCCGACTCAGCCCGCACCCCACGCCCCAGCAAACCCGCCAGCGCCGCCAGCCCAGGCCCGCCCATCCGCCGCCCCAAAAACTGCCGCCGCGCCAATAACCTCTGCCCAACAACCAAATCATCCAGCCGCATAACTGACCTTCCCGCTAACCTGTCTTAACAACTGACCACAAATTCCTCCCCTCGCCCCCGTGAAACGGGGAAAGAGGAGTCGGGAGCGACGGCATCCTTGCCATAGAGAGTAAATTCGAGAAAGTTGAGAGGAGCGCAGAGGCAGTTCACCACACACCACACCGTCCCCGTACTTTTCCCTTCGCGTCTTCGCGTCTTCGCGTGAGTCCCCTACTCTCCACTTGACAGCCCCACTGACCACAAATTCCTCCCCTCGCCCCCGTGAAACGGGGGAGAGGGGTCGGGGGTGAGGGGGCGATGGCATCCTTGCCATAGAGAGTAGATTCGAGAAAGTTGAGAGGAGAGCAGAGGCAGTTCACCACACACCACACCGTCCCCGTACTTTTCCCTTCGCGTCTTCGCGTGAGTCCCCTACCCTCCACTTGACCGCCCCACTGACCACAAATTCCTCCCCTCGCCCCCGTG
>JBJTPZ010000414.1:0-5544 GCA_046075365.1 Planctomycetaceae bacterium | reverse complement strand
GCCAGACCACACTCCAACACTGCCCGTTTGCGCCCCACAAAAACCTCCGCTTCAACCCGCAGACAGTTCCTGCAAAGCTGCAATCACATCCGCATCATGCCCGTCCACGGACACCTTCTTCCACAGCTTCGCCACCTTGCCGTCGGCACCAATAATCCAGGTCGATCGCTGAATTCCCATCGACACCCGGCCGTACATGTTCTTTTCACGCCACGCACCGTACTTCTCGGCGACAGCATGCTCAGTATCAGCCAGCAAGGGAAAATTCAGAGTATACTTGGTGGTGAACTTCTGATGAGACTCCACGGAATCCGCACTGATCCCCAATACCACTGCACCCAATGCCTCAATCTCACTCAAACGATCCCGAAACGCACACGCCTCCCTGGTGCAGCCCGGCGTATCATCTTTGGGGTAAAAATACAGCACCACCGGCCGACCTTTGAAATCCGACAGCTTCACAGTCTCACCGGTTGTCGATTTCAAAGAAAATGCCGGCGCTTTCGCCGGTGGTTCAATCCAGTCCGCCATGATTCCGCAATCCCCCTGTCAGTGATCATCAGCCCGGACCGCAGCCCGACGGACACATGCCCGCCGTTTCGGCCCGCATCCGTGTTATAGCCACCTGCGGGATTCTGGCTCACCAGCAGCCTGATTTCGTAAATTCACCGCTGAAATCAGTTGCATTCCGGAAGCATGCGCCGCGCCTGCCGCAGATGGTTCTGCAAAAACAAACGATCTTCCGCCGGACACACCGCCAGACTGCGCTCCAGCAGATCAATCGCTTCACCATAATGCCCGGCACGCATGGTCAAAACCGCATGATCACGACGCTCACGCCACGAACCCGGCAACAGCAGCTGCAGTCGAGTCTGTACTCGCCACGCCGCTGACCAGTCCTCTCGACCTCCAAACAACGCCTTCAAATTCTGCAGCATACGGATCATCACCGCTCGCTCATCCACCGGACGCAAATGCCGCCGCACCTCATCCACATCACAACCCGCCAAATCACCAATCAGATCCAGACATTCCCTCTCGTCCAGAATACGACCACGGTCAAATGCATCCACATACAAATGACCCTGATCCGAAGGCAGACGAATCAGAAAGCGAGCCGGAGTACTGATTGGCTGCAACGGAATTCCCAGTTCGTTCCCCACGTGCAAATAAATCAGCGAAAGCGAAATCGGTATGCCTCGCCCCGTCACCAGGACCCGATTCACATAGTGAGCGTGCGGATCCGACAAATACTGGCTCTCACCATGCAGTCCCAGCTCTTCAGTCATGTAACGAGACAACAGCTTCAGCTCTTCAAGCTCAGAACCTGCCTGAGTCACCGGATGAGTCAGTCGAGAAACCGCCCGCTGAACGATCCCGCGAGCAGCAGCGATATTCACGTCTGACTGACCGTCCCGCGAAATCTCCAATGCAGCCGCCAACAGGTCTACGTCCGTCTCACGACGCACCAGACGCATGAACTGCTCATCATCGGAACAGGCCGAATTCGGAAAATGTAAACTCACGCAGACTCATTCCCGCAACACTGCCATCGCACGTCGAAATCACACAACCCCAGCCACTATAGGCTCCACTTTCCAGCTCCACAACACCGGGTTGCAGCAGATTCCGACCAGCACAAAACGTCGGCAGAAAAAGCCCGTTCAGCCACCCGCAACAAATGATCAATCGGCAAATCATGCCTGCCCCCACAACATTCCGGCAGACACCTGCACCGGCCAAAGACTGCTTCCTAAACTTTCCGCCGGCCGCCAGCCGTCGCTGCCTCCATAATTTGCTGCTCTGTCACACTGTCACCCCGAAACTCACCCGTCAAACATCCCTCACTCAACACCAAAATCCGATCACACACCGCCAGCAGCTCAGGCAACTCGCCGCTCGTTACCACCATCGCTACACCCTCCGCCGCCAGCCTGTCCATCAGCACATACAGCTCAGATTTCGCACCCACGTCGACACCGCGAGTCGGATCGTCCAGCAACAAAACATCCGGCTTCGTCAGCAAACAACGCGCCAGCATGCACTTCTGCTGATTCCCACCACTCAGTGATGTCACCAAAGCCTCTGAGCCAGCCGTCCGAATCCCCAGCGACTCCGTCTGCTCCCGTACCGCCTCCTGCTCTCGACTCACTGAAATCACACCCGCGCCAGAAAATCGAGGCAACGCACTGATCGTGATATTCTCTCGCACCGTCATCCCGCGAAACAGCCCCAGCCGCTTGCGATCCTCCGTCGCCATCGCCACTCCCGCTCGCAAAGCATCAGCAGGATGCCGAAACGCACTCCGCTCACCACGCAGCCAGACCTCGCCCGAGTAACGCATTCCGGACGCACCCGCCAAACACTCCAGCAACTCCGTACGCCCCGCACCCATCAGCCCGGCCAAACCCACGATCTCGCCTCGCCCCACCGAAAAACTAACGTCGCGCAGCCGCCAGCCACCACGTCGACCAGCCCATGGCAATGACAGATTCTGCACCCGCAAAACAGGCTCAGACAACCCGTCCGATCCCGCCGACAACCGCCGCTGTCGCACCGACAACTCACGACCAACCATCAGATGAGCAATCTCGCGAGCATTCGTGGCGGATTTCGCCACCGTCGTCACAAAACGACCGTCACGCAGCACCGTAATCCGATCGGCCAGACGAAATACCTCCTCCATGCGATGCGAGATATACAGGATGGTGACTCCCCGAGCCTTCAGGCGGTCAGCCACTCGGTACAATCGAGCCACCTCTGATTCCGTCAGTGCACTCGTCGGCTCATCCATAATCAAAATGTCAGACTCCAGCGACAATGCTCGCGCAATCTCCACAAGCTGCTGGTCACCAACACGCAAACTCCCCACCAGCGCACGCGGGTCTATCGAAGTCTCCAGCTGCCGCAACAACTCTGCCGCACGCCGATCCATCTCACCCTGCTGCAGTACACCCCAGCCGTTCGTCAGCTCCCGACCCAGAAAAATATTGGCCGATACAGACAACTGCTCCACCAGATTCAGCTCCTGATGAATCATGCTGATCCCCGCAGCCTCGGCATCCCGAGTCCCCGCGAAACAAACAGACTCACCCCGCAAATGCAGCTCACCGCACGACGGCCGCTGCACACCCGCCAGAATCTTCATCAAAGTGCTCTTGCCGGCACCGTTCTCGCCCATAATCGCATGAGTCTCGCCGGGGAAGATGTCAAAACTGACGTCCCGCAGCGCCACCACACTGCCAAATGTACGACCCACACCGCGAACTGAGAGAACAGGCTGAGTCACACAGAGCACTCCCGCTACAATTTCAGTCCCGGATCAGCACTGACCCGACCAGCAAAGAATCGGCTTCCGCGCCGCATTCACCTCGTCCGGACGACAGACCGCTGTGGTATGCGGAGCTCCCTTGACCAGCTCAGATGGCTCACTGCAGATTTCACGCAAGGCTGCCGCAAAGGCATCCAGAGTCGCCAAAGACTCCGTCTCCGTCGGCTCCATCATCAATGCCTCCTCCACCACCAGCGGGAAATAGACAGTCGGAGCATGAAAGCCGTAGTCCAGCAGACGCTTCGCGATGTCCATCGCCGTCACTCCCGTCTGCTCCTTCAAACGCTTCGCACTCGCCACAAACTCATGCATACAGCGATTGCCATGCGGAACCTCCAGAAAATCACGCACCTGACTCAGCAGATAATTGGCATTCAATACCGCACAGTCCGCAGCCTCACGCAACCCCCTGCCACCCAGCGTCCGGATATAACAATAGCCACGCAACAAAATCCCCACGTTGCCGAAAAAAGAACGCATCCGACCTATCGAATGCTCAGGCGACGTCAGCGAATACCAGTTGCGAGCCGCATCGAAGGTCACCACAGGAGCAGGCAGGAAGGGAGCCAGAAAATCGCGTACCGCGATCGGACCGGCACCCGGGCCACCCGCACCATGCGGTCCCGTAAACGTCTTGTGCACATTGTAATGCATCATGTCGCCACCGAAATCACCAGGACGAGTCCTGCCGAGAATGGCGTTCATGTTCGCACCGTCTATGTACACCAGTCCCCCAGCCTCATGCAGCATCCCCGCAATCGTCGCAATGTCCTTCTCGAACAACCCCAGAGTATTCGGGTTGGTCACCATAAACACGGCCACCCGGTCGTCCAGCTGCGATCGCAACTCAGACAGATCGATAAATCCATCCCGACCACCAGACAACTGCACACACTCAAATCCAGCCAATGCCGCACTGGCAGGATTCGTTCCATGAGCACTGGCAGGAAACAACACCCGCGTCCGCTGCTCGCCACGATGCCGAAACCACGCTGCAGCAGTCAACAGCGCCGTCAGCTCACCCTGCGCACCAGCCGCCGGATGCAAAGACACCCCCGGCAGTCCAGAAATCTCCGCCAGCATCCCCTGCAACTCGTACAACACACTCAGCAGACCCTGAATCTGAGACTCCTGCTGGTACGGATGACTGGCTGCTGCCTGCGGCAGCCGAGCCAGTCGTTCGTGACGCTTGGGGTTGTACTTCATCGTACAACTGCCCAGCGGATAAAAGTGCGAATCGACACTCATATTCAATGTCGACAGATTCACAAAATGACGCACCACGTCCGGTTCCGCCAGCTCAGGCAGCGGCAGCAGCCCCCCCGCCAGATGCTCTGCACGAGGCTCCGGAATCCCCGTCACACGCGGTACATCCGACTCCGGAAATACCACAGTGCCACGCCCCGGTTCCTCAAGCCCAGAAGGATTAGCCCGCTGAAAATCCCGGGTACGCCCAGCCCCAGGCTTAGCGGAATCCAAATGGCCAGAAGAGAGCCCACAAACACGAACAGCCCATAGCAGACTAGAGCACGTGCTTTTTCCCTGAGCAGAAGCACGTATTCCACTAAAAACGCCGAAGTATTCAATACCATAGACAGCAGAAAAATCCCTGTCCAGGGCAAATCATCCTGGCCGATCAAGGCATCCAGCAGCGGTGCCTTGCCCAGTCCGAGCGCTAAAGCGGCTAACAGGGACAAGCCCAACAAGCAAAGCCAGGCCCCTCTCAACAAGGCCGTCTGCCTTTCCTCGGGCGCTTTGGAAGTCCGGGAAAGGAGGCCCTGCACCAGACCGGTCAGCCAAAAGAAGGTCAGGGCATACTGTACGTACAGGTACTGCTCGGACATGCCGACGCCTTCGAGGGGCATCGCGCTTTTCGTCAGCAGCACAGCACCCAGCAAGGCCGCACTTTGGCGCATCACCTGGAAAAACTGGAACGCCCGCACGATCGGCCGCTCGCCCCACGACAGGCTTAGGCGCATCTACAGCGGGGACACTTCTTCATGGAACACTATCCCATACTCCTCCAGCTCTTTGAGCACCGGGTCATAGACCTCTTTCATCACCGGTATCTGTACCCCGCGCGCCAGAATATTCCCTTCCATCACCATGCGCACGAAAATACCCATAGGCAGGCCTACGGTTTGGGCCATAGCCGTATCGGAAGCATTGTTCCCCTTTAACTGCATGGTAGAGGTAAAGCCATAGGCTTTTCC
>JBJTPZ010000413.1:0-2609 GCA_046075365.1 Planctomycetaceae bacterium | reverse complement strand
GCCGACGAATGGCGCAGCGGGACCGTGGAAGAGCGACTGAAACATGCCCTGCTCCGCGGACTCACCGACTTCATCGACGAAGACACTGAAGAAGCCAGGCAGAAGTACGGGCGACCGCTGGATATCATTCAGGGACCGCTGATGGACGGCATGAACGTCATTGGCGAACTGTTTGGCGCGGGCAAGATGTTTCTGCCGCAGGTGGTCAAGTCAGCTCGCGTAATGAAGAAATCCGTGGCGTGGCTGGAACCCTTCATGGAAGCGGAAAAGGCCGCCAAGGTGCTGGAACAGCAGTCGCGATTCAGTGCAGCCGGCCTGTTTCTGGGAACTCGCGACGAAGCCGTCACAATGGCCGCGGCCGCTCAGGCCGCGCCCGGTGCCACGGCCACTGACAGTGCTCGCGGAACTTTCCTCATTGCTACTGTCAAAGGGGACGTGCACGATATTGGAAAGAATATCGTGGCGGTCGTGCTCCGCTGCAACAACTTCCGCGTGATTGATCTCGGTGTGATGGTGCCCTGTGAGCGAATTCTTGAGGAAGCGGTGCGGCACAATGCCGATATCATCGGACTCAGCGGGCTCATCACGCCTTCGCTGGAAGAAATGATCACTGTCGCCCGCACAATGGAAGAACAGGGCTTTCGCATCCCGCTGCTGATTGGTGGTGCCACCACAAGTGCTCGCCACACCGCCGTCAAAATTGCACCAGTCTACGGCCAGCCCGTCGTGCATGTTGGCGATGCTTCGCTTTCAGTGGCCGTGGTAGAGTCGCTGCTGGACCGGGACCGTCGCGGTGAATTTGTTCGCAAAAACCTGCAGGATCAGCAGAAATCTCGAGCCTCATTTGAACAGCGTCAGCAGCAGACACTGGTGCCCCTCGCGACGGCTCGGGAAAGACGATTTCAGGCAGACTGGCAAACCGCTCAGCCACCTCGACCTGCACAGTCCGGACTGCAGGTCATTGAAAATCTGCCGCTGGCTGAACTGGTCCCGTGGATTGACTGGTCGCCGTTCTTTATGTCGTGGCAACTGATCGGCAAGTATCCCAGGATCCTGCAGGATCCGGTTGTGGGCGAGGAAGCTCGCCGACTTTTCGCAGACGCTCAGCAGGAACTGCAGCAGCTGGTGGCCGACAATCGTCTGACGGCAAAAGCAGTCTATGGTCTGTGGCCTGCTAATTCTGATGGTGACGATATCGTGCTGTGGCAGGATGAGCAGCGAGATCAGGAGCTGCTGCGTTTCCCCATGCTCAGGCAGCAATGGGAACGAGTCGGTCAGCGGGATTTCCGCTGCCTCGCTGACTATGTGGCTCCCGCTGGAATTCCGGATTACGTCGGAGCCTTTGCTCTGACGGCCGGACACGGCTGCGACGAACTTGCGAAGCAGATTGAAGCTGCCGGTGATGATTACCGGGCCATCATGATCAAGGCTCTGGCTGATCGGCTGGCTGAAGCGTTTGCCGAGTACCTGCATGCTCGGGTTCGACGCGAATGGGGATACGGGCAGCAGGAACAGCTCACGAACGAGCAGCTCATTGATGAACAGTATCAGGGCATTCGACCGGCCTTCGGCTATCCATCCTGTCCCGATCATCTGCCCAAGGGACCGCTCTGGAAACTGCTGGATGTTGAACGGCAGATCGGCATGACGCTCACGTCCAGTTACGCCATGTGGCCGGCCTCCTCAGTCAGCGGTCTCTATTTCAGTCACCCGCAGGCTCGCTACTTCAGCGTGGATCGAGTAACAAAAGAGCAGGTTGAGGATTACGCGGGCCGGATGGGGCTGGGGCTGGCCGAGATGGAACGCTGGCTGGCACCGAATCTTGGCTACACCCCGAACCGTGGCTGAGCAGGAGTAACGCACAAATGATCCGACAACCCATTCTGAGAGTCCTGCTTTTGTGCAGCCTGCTGCTGGCTGCCGTGGTGCAGTCACGCACACTGCTGACAGCCGATGAGCCCGCTCCAAAGGCGCAGCCCAAAGCTGCGGGAAAACCGGATTTGCCGGCGGCGGACAGTCAGGAACCTCAGCAGCCGCCGCGAAAACCGCTGGCACCGCTGCCTGCGCTGCTGCAGCAGGAACTGACCGGGAAAACAGCACTGAATCCCGAGGGTACAGTCTATCTGGACAGCACCAGACGCCAGCTGCTGCTTAGAACTGAAGTGGCCTGCCCGGACTGCATTCTGGAAATGGCACTGGTTCCTGAAGGCAATCGTGAGCACGAAACGATTCTGCGGATTCGCTCAAAGGCCTTTGTGATTCATGCAGGTCTGCTGGCGCTGGGTCTGCAGCCGGGGAAGCCGGCGTCATTTTCTCCCGAGTTCACCCCACCCACCGGACCTGTCATCAGCATCACGGCGGTGTGGCTGAACGATCAGGGTCAGCGTCAGCAGAGACCATTGCAGGAGTGGATCAGGAGCAATACGCATCGCTATCACGCGGCCGCGATGAGTGGTCCTCCGCCGGGGCTGGAACTGCCGTACAAGGCTCTCCGCTGGGATAAGTTCAACAAAGAAATCCTGTGGTATGGTCCTATGACTGATGCTGACCGCGATGATTTGCTCAGCAAATGGGATCACGAACCCTATCAGAAAGCGATTCGTGCATTT
>JBJTPZ010000412.1:0-2385 GCA_046075365.1 Planctomycetaceae bacterium | reverse complement strand
CACCGCAATCGCTTCGACGAGATTGCAGGCAAACCTGCTGAACAAGCCCAGGGTTGTCTGCCGGGAGAACTTCGGGTGTCGATCAGTTCGACCTACCGAGCACTTTTTTTCCGGTCAGCTTCACCGTGCTGGACGTGAATGTGTAAAAGCGAACGGCGGACCATTGACAGACCAAAGATTTCTGAACACGCCCGAAACGCCCTCAAACAAACAACACAAAATCAACCCACACAACAGTTTGCGATTGTTCAAGAAAAACTTTTTGAAACCTGACACCTAACAAAATGCTCAGCCGACTGATGCCGCAAGGCAACATGTGGAGCACAAATTGATGCAACTGCGTTCCCCGCCGGCAACATGTTGTCGCAAGGCAACAACCGCAGCATTTCGGTCCATAAGGCAGAGTCTGAATTTTCCGGAGGAACACCGATTCAAACAGTGGGCACTTGCTTTCCCCATATGAATGGCAGGAGAATACACCCACACCGGTGCGTTGCCGGCACCTGATCCCCGTTCCCTGGTATCCCGATATTGCCCATGACTGCGTTTGCAGGCACAAAGGCTGACCAGCCTGATTTTGCAGGACTCGCCGCAAACACTGTCGGCGTTCCGGCTGCAGGATCGTCGCGCTCAGTATTTCGCGACCATGTGTCGCGCGGTCGCGTTCTCTGCCGCCCGGCACTGTTCTCACTGGTGCTGATCGTCAGCTGGCTGTACACAAGCCAAAACTCCACCGGCCAGCAGGCCTCAGTGCCGCCACAGTCGCAACCGCCGGACACCACAGCAAGGTCAAACCCTGAATCAAACGACTCAAATGCACCCTTCGCTGATCTGTTGACGGCAGAATTGAAGCAAACCTGGAAAGCCTACCCCCTCGAATCTCTGGAAGGCGCTGAAGCAGACTGGTCCGTTGTCAAAGACCCCGCAGACTCCGAACCAGTCCTGATCTGCCGCGGTCGCATGAAAGGATTCCTCTGGACTCTCGAAAAATGGCAGGATTTTGAATTCACCGGCGAATGGAAGTATCCCCAGGACAACGACGGCAACAGCGGAATCCTTGTGCATACGCAGCGTGAAGACCGAATCTGGCCGACCGCCATTCAAATCCAGCTGCATCAGCCAAAGGCCGGCAGTATCTTTCCCGGCGGTGATGCAGTATCCGACAACATGCTCGAAGTGGCAGACGGTCTCGCAAGGCCAATCAATTCGTGGAATGAATGTCGTGTCATCTGTCAAAGCGGCCGAATCTCAGTCGAGATCAACGGCAAGCGGGCCGGTGAAGTCACCGGAGCACGTCCTGTGGGCGGCCACCTCGCTCTGCAAAGCGAAGGTTCTGAGGTGCACTTTCGCAGACTAAGAATTCGCCGGCTGACCGCAAAAGACTCTGCCACACCGCCTGACAAACCCGCTCCCGTTTCCACCCAGCCGCCGTCCGTCACAGAATAGGTCAGCCTGAACCCGGGATAACTGACTGTCGACTTCGCGCTAAACGTTCGTGCTGCCGGCATCCAAAAGTTGTTGTGTCTGGGCAGCAATTTCCAGACCGCCGGCTCACACATCCACCAGCCTGTATACGACAGGACAGACGCCAGTACGCCGCGAGGAAACAGGTTGATCAGCTGATAACCCACAGCGATGTAGATGATCAGACAAATCGAATTTGTGAAATTCGCCCACAGTGTCCCACCCCCAGCCGCATTATTCGCCCTGCTCCTGACTCCGCCAGGAATAATTGTCACCCCCCCGAACAGGCTGGATGCCACGCTGGAAATCGCCATCGCCAGCAAGACACGATTGGCGCTGGATCGACGTCGATATGAATCGATGCCATCGATGGCCATGGCCGTCGCCAGCGATTCAACACCATTGCTCATCGTCAGCATGATCACCTACATCGCCACGGTGTACCACAGATCCCGACGAGCCAGCAGGACGGCGAAATCAGGCTCGGCCACGTGCATGGACACACCCTCTGGAATGGCAATCAGGAACTTGCCTTCATTCATGGTACCCGGATTCAGTGCCAGACCCAGTCCTGTTCCAGGCACAACCGCCAGCAGCTGCGAGAGCAAAATCTGAAGCAGACGCACCTTCTTCTGCAGCCCGCCCGGCACAAACAGTGCAACCAGCGTGACAGCCGAAGTGATGAACACAGGCGTTGTCAGACCAGACGCATACTGCGGTATCGAAATCACAAACTGATAAAATTCCCTGGCCACAGGCTTCGGGACATAACCAAAGAAAGACGGAAACTGCTTCACAATAATCATCAGGCCGATCGAGCACAGCATGCCCTCAACCACCGCTATCGGGATGGCCGCTGCGTAACGAGCCAGCCCGGCCAGTGCAATCAGCAACTGGGCACACCCCACCAAAAAGATCACA
>JBJTPZ010000411.1:0-15927 GCA_046075365.1 Planctomycetaceae bacterium | reverse complement strand
GTCCGCGGTCTGTTCCGCTGATCAGTCTGAGAAACCTGGCCTGATTCACGGGGACAGTCTGACTTTCGAACGAAAGCTGGAACCGCAGGGAACGGGGCACACACCACGCCGCGGGCAGTGTATCGGACGAACGGAGCTTACGGCAACGAAACCCGGGGGATCCTTTAGCAGGTGTGGTGTTTTGGCCGAGGATGCTCGCGTTTCGTCTGTCTGTGGCGCGATTTCTGCCGTTATTTGTCGGTGAATTGTTTTCTCGCGGCGTCATGCCGAGTATTCCGGGCGGTTGCCATGGGCTGCCGGGTGACTAGGATGCAGCGTCTGCCGTGACCGATCCCCGAATCGGACTTGCGGCGGCCGTTTATGTGGTTTGTGTTTTGTTGGAAGAAGGCGTCCTGATGACAGCAAATCCCGCCATTTACAGTCTGCGGGAGGCGGTCGTGCATTTTGGCGATCTGAAGCGGCCAGTGCTGCAGCAGATTTCGCTCCGGATTCCTCGCGGACAATTCCTGACGGTGGTTGGTCCGTCGGGTTGCGGCAAGTCGACATTGCTGCGAGTGCTGGCAGGTTTGCAGTCGCTGTCTGGTGGTGAGCTGGAGCGATCGGCGGAGCCAGCATCGGTTGTGTCCGGCGGTGGTTCAGCTGCAGAGCTGCGGGCAGGGTTTGTCTTTCAGCAGCCGGCGCTGCTGCCATGGCGAACTGCGCTGCAGAATCTGCGTCTGCCGCTGGAGCTGGGTGTCGGCAGTCCTGATGATGAGCGTTTGCTGGGCCTGCTGGAGCAGGTGGGTTTAAGTCGAGCAGATGCGGGCAAGCGACCCGGTCAGCTGTCGGGCGGCATGCAGATGCGTCTGTCGCTGGCGCGGGCACTGGTGCATGACCCGCAGGTGCTGTTGCTGGATGAGCCGTTTGCGGCAGTGGATGATTTTCTGCGGATGAAACTTCAGGACAGTGTGCGGTCTTTGCATGATTCGCGTGGGCTGACCACCATCCTGGTGACTCATAATTTGCAGGAGGCGGCTTATTTGAGTGATCGGGTGGTGGTATTGCAGCCGGCACCGCGAGGCATCACGGCCGATTTCTCGGTGGAGCGTTCGCGTATGTCGCCGGCCGAGCGCCGTCGGGCACCGGAGCAGTTTAAATTTCTTCAGCAGCTGTCAGCAGCATTGTTTCCGTCATGAGTGAGCGAACAGAGAACAGGTCTGCAGGTATTCGCACAGCAGCCGCCAGATCGCTGGCTGATGTGCTGGTGCCTTTACTGGTGCTGGCATTATTGCTGGCGGCATGGCAGTGTGCGGTGTGGTGGTGGCGGATCAGTCCGGTGCTGTTGCCGGGTCCTGGAGCGGTACTGGCTGCCTGCTGGAAGATTCGTGTGAGTCTGCTGGAATCGGCGATGCGGACTGCGCTGGCGGCGCTGACGGGCCTGAGCATCAGCATCGTACTGGGAACACTGACGGCCTTTGCGTTTTCGCAGTCGGCACTGGTGCGGCGCGCCTTTTATCCGTATGCGGTCTTGCTGCAGACGGTACCGATCATCGCCATTGCTCCGATCGTGATCGTTTCACTGGGGCGTGGTTTTTCCAGCGTGGCGGTGGTATCGGCGATTCTGGGGCTGTTTCCGATCATTACCAGTACCACGACAGGTTTGTTGCAGGTGGATGCCATGCTGCTGGATTTGTTTCGGCTGTATCGGGCCAGTCGCTGGCAGATGCTGTTGAAGCTGCGAGTTCCGGCGGCGCTGCCCTATCTGATATCGGGCATACGGATAGCGAGTGGCAGTTCAATTGTGGGTGCGATAGTGGGCGAATTTTTTGTCGGCGATGGTACTCCGGGTCTGGGTTCTCTGATTCAGCGCAAGTCGGCGTCACTGGTGTTATCGGAGCTGTATGCGACGGTGGGAGCGGCGACGGTGCTGGGGACTTTGGTGTTTGGTCTGATCACAGTGCTGGGCGAGACGGTGCTGCAGCGTCGTTTTGGGATGAGTCTTGGTGGTCGTGTCAGTGGCCCGCAGTCCGGCGACTGAGCGGAGTCTGGCGTGGATCAGTGAAAGGGGGGTTCGGACGCCGACGCTGGGGCTAAACCGTAGCTTGGGCTTTCCAGCCCGAGCACTGTGCTGGTGATTTCGACAGCGCAGTGTGTCGTGTTTCCAGGGTGACTTGCCCCCTCACCCCCGATCCCTCTCCCCCGTTTCACGGGGGCGAGGGGAGGAATAGTTGCCAGTGGTCAGACAGTTTGTCTCGCGCGAAGCCGCGAAGCCGCGAAGGGAACCACAGAGGCAATGGTCAGTGTTCGGTGTATGGTCAGGCGAGCCGCGGACGGGAGTCCGCGGGTGGTGCTTTCCGTAGCTCGGGCTTTCCAGCCCGAGCCCAGCCCTTCAAAACACGGCATTTTGCACCCCGATCGTGCTGTCTTGCGGCCCGGTCGGACTTTTGTTCCTGCCGTCACTCCGGTTGCCGCTGAATCTGGCTGCGGGGAGTTTTTCGAAACTGCGAGATTCCGGAGCGGGCTGGCGTTCGCTTGTACCCTGCGGCAGTTGTCTGAAGAATGCAGCAACAGCGATCGGAGTTTTCGGGTTGATGGCAGGGGCGAGGAATCTGATGAGCAAGCCGAGTGTAATAATCAGTGCATTTGCGGATGAGGCGGCGAATCGTCGCACAGCGATTGAGCAAATGACAGCGCTGGCAGCGATCGGCATTCGCTGGTACAGCCCGCGGTTCATTGACGTGACGGGTGAGGGTCGGGTGGAGCATGTGACGGAGCTGAGCGATGAAAAGCTGCAGCTTCTGCGCGGGCTGCATGCCGAATACGGCGTGAGTGTAACCAGCATTGGTTCTCGGCTGGGCAAGGTCAAGCTGCTGGATGCTGATGATGGTTCGCACAACAAGTTTGTGCCCTTCGAGCAGTATTTGCAGGGCGATGTGGCTCGCACGATCCGTGCTGCGAAGGCGCTGGATACCAAACTGATTCGCGGCTTTTCCTTTTATCATCCTCGCGGCACGAAGCCAGAGCAGCATCTGGATCTGGCAGCGGCTCAGGTGCGCCGTCTGACGGAGGTGTGTGCGGCGGAGGGTCTGGTTTACGGGATGGAGATTGAGCCGAATCTGGTGGGTGAAACTGGTCCGCTGATGGCGGAGCTGGCGCGGCGTGTGGATCATCCGTCGCTGGTGCTGATTTTCGATGCCGGCAACGTAGCGGCTCAGAATAAGCACGCGCTGCAGGTGTTTGCCGAGTATCAGGCGACTTTGCCGTGGCTTGGCTGGATGCATGTCAAGGATTATCGGATCGATCCAGGGCTGGTCTGGGAAGGAGCAGTTGACGAGGAGCGGCTGAAGAACTTTGTTCCTTGCAACGAGGGTGATTCCGGGCATGAGCTGATTTTCCGCGATTTGCGGGAACAGATTCCGGGGCTGCTGCCGCGGCTGCAGTCGCTGGGTCTGCCTGGATTCTTTCTTGAGACTGAGCCGCATCTGAAGGGTGGCGGACAGTTTGGCGGATTCAGTGGTCCGGACGGGATGGGAGTGGCCGTGAGGGCCTTGTGTGCGTCGCTGGACTATGCGGGCATTGGTTATGGGCTGCGGACGTTCCGCGACATTCGCGAGCTGCGGGGTTTCTGAGTGGCTGAGTGCTGCTGCTGGAGTGCAGGGTGATGGCAGAGATCAATCAGGCGTGGCGACTGCTGGTCTGCCCGAAGACTCAGGCGGCCCTGGTATTCTGTGGCGACGGACTGGTCAGCTCGGATGCACAGTGTCGGCTGAAGTATCCGGTGGCTGGTGAAATTCCGCGGCTGATCGTGGACGAGGCTGAGGAATTGACTGTGGAAGCGTGGCAGGCGGTGATGGCGAAGTATCGGAAGTAGAAACTGGAAGAACGGCTGGCGGCAGATCGTCGACAGCATTGAGCTTGAACGGGTGTTTTGCGGTGTCTTTTTTGATTTCAGGACAGTGTTGCAATGACTGATATTCACGATTTGACTCGTCGTCTGCAGAAGCCGGCGGATTCGAAGATTGTACTGTATGTGGCGGATGGTCTGGGTGGTCTGCCATTGCAGCCGGGTGGAAAAACGGAGCTGGAAACCGCTAAGACTCCGAATCTGGATGCTTTGGCGCAGCGTGGCGTGCTGGGGATGAGTATTCCGGTGTTGCCGGGGATTGCTCCGGGCAGCGGTCCGGGTCACCTCGGTTTGTTTGGTTATGACCCGCTGAAGTATGACATTGGTCGCGGCGTCCTGGAGGCTTTGGGGATCGACTTTGCTCTGACGGACCGGGACGTGGCGGTGCGCGGCAATTTTGTGACGGTGGATGCAGCGGGCAACATTTCGGACCGTCGTGCCGGACGTGTGTCGTCGGAGATTGCGGCGAA
The DNA here is from genome assembly GCA_046075365.1 of Planctomycetaceae bacterium. GTDB lineage: Bacteria > Planctomycetota > Planctomycetia > Planctomycetales > Planctomycetaceae > SXXK01. The sequence goes on along the minus strand of JBJTPZ010000411.1, from coordinate 11,574 downwards.
GCTGTGCGAGAAGCTGGATCAGATAGTGATCCCGGGTGTGGAAGTGTTTGTGCGGCATGTGAAGGAGTATCGGCTGGTCATTGTGATTCGCGGTGACGGTCTGGGCGGCAGTGTGAACGACACGGATCCGCAGCGTACCGGCGTGCCTCCGCTGCAGCCTCAGGGGGCCGACCCGGCGTCACAGAAGACGGCTGCGGTATTGGCTGAATTTATGCGTCAGGCGGCTGTTGTGCTGAAGGACGATCAGCCGGCCAATCTGCTGACGATGCGCGGGATTGCGAAGATGCCGCCGATTCCGAAGTTTCAGGAAGTGTACGGCACCAGGGCGGCAGCGATAGCGGTGTATCCGATGTATCGCGGTCTGGCGCGGCTGGTGGACATGGACATTCTGGATGCTGGTCATTCGCTGGCTGATCAGATGGCCTGTCTTGAGGCGAACTGGTCGAAGTACGACTTCTTCTTCATCCACTTCAAGTACACGGACAGTACTGGCGAGGACGGCAATTTTGAGGCGAAGGTGCAGCGGACGGAGGAGTTTGATTCGGGGATTCCGCGAATCATGGCTCTGCAGCCTGACGTGCTGATCGTGACGGGCGACCACAGTACTCCGTCAAAGATGAAGTCTCACAGCGGTCATCCGGTACCAACGATGCTGGTTTCCGACATCGCGCGTTTCGACGGGTCTCGTCAGTTTGGCGAGTCGGCCTGTCGTGTGGGCGAGCTGGGCATGTTTGAGGCGAAGTACCTGATGCTGCAGGCGCTGGCGCATGCCGGGCGTCTGGAGAAGTACGGTGCGTAGGGAGCTGCCATGATTGGCGGGCTGGGCACCGACATTGTGGAGATCAGCCGCATCCGGGAGATGCTGGAGCGGCACGGGTCACATTTTGTCGATCGCTGTTTTACTCGGGGTGAAATCGAGTATGCGACGAAGCATCGTGATCCGACGCTGCGTTATGCGGGACGCTGGGCGGCGAAGGAAGCGGTGGTGAAGGTGCTGGGGACCGGATTTGTGCAGGGCATCACGTTCCATGATGTGGAAGTGGTGTCACTGCACACGGGTCAGCCGACGGTGCGACTGAGTGGCCGTGCTGCGGAGATAGCGGCAGAGCAGGGGATAGTGCAGATCCTGCTGTCAATTTCGCACGCTCGCGAGTACGCGGTGGCGACAGCGGTTGGTCTGACCGGCGCGGCGGGGGACTGAACCGCGATTTGAGTGCGAATCAGGGCCCGCTGTGCGATTTCGTAGCTCGGGCTTTCCAGCCCGAGCACTGTTGCCAGTGATCAGTGGTCAGCTGCGGGCTGTTTCTCTCACGCGAAGCCGCGAAGCCGCGAAGGGAAACGCAGGGATCGGTGTTCAGTGTTCGGTGTTCGATGTTCGTTCAGGCGAGCCGCGGACGGGAGTCCGCGGGTGTGCGATTTATTGCGACGCGTTTGTCTCACGCGAAGCCGCGAGGGGGAAGGGACGGAGCGGCGGAGGCGGCTGTGACTGGCGGTGTTCCTGCCGCACACATGGGCTGTGCCGTACCCGGTTCGCCCGGTGGCGACTGCTTTACAGCCGGGGCTTTTCAGGCGCCCAGTTACCTTTGGCTCTGTTGTTGGTTCGGCTTCAGCGAGTCGACATGACTTCGATCTGGCAGCCGATGGGTACCGCTGGCCACAGGCGACCGACGGGGTCGATGCGAACCATGGTGGTGGTTTCGCTGCGATCGGCCGGTTCATCGGCCATCAGCGGCAGTTCCACAACTTTGCCCCGATAGGTTTGATTGCCTGGGAACTTGAGTTCCACTTCTTCGCCCATCGACAGCTCATGCACTCGCGGCGTCGGCAGCTGCACCAGCACGCAGCGGCGATCGGTGTGCAGGATCTTCAGCATAACCTCGCTGGCTGCGACCTGTTGTCCCTGTCGTCCTCGCACCTGCCCGATGATGCCGTAGACGGGTGACTGGACTTTGATGTCAGGGCTGGTGGTTTTCAGCGACTGCAGCTCGGCCAGCAGGCTGTCACGCCGTGCTCTGGCGGCAGTGACGCCGGTCGCCGCATCGACTCGCGCCGGCAGCTCGTTTCGGACCGCCTGCAGTCGAGTGATTTCTGCTTCTGCTTCGGTCAGAGCTGTATGGGTGTGTGTGCCTCTGGCGGCGCTGGTGGATTCTGGTGGTTCCGCCGCCTGGCTCAGGTCTTCAGGCGTTGCCACAGCCGTGGTGGCGACTGTCTGAACCGGCGGCTGTGCAGCGGGTTCCGGTGCAGCGGCTGTCTGTGCTGGTATGGCAGCTGCGGCCGCCGGCGGTTGCGTGACCGGCGGTGTTGCGTGGTGCGGCTCGGTCAGTGCCGCAGTCGGTTTTCGTCCGTCGAAGAACAGAATCTGACTGGCGGAATTTCGACGGGCCTGCAGCAGTGTGACGGCTGCTGCCGGCATTTCGACGGGCTGTGAGGCGGAAGCGGGAGTGGCGGTGATGCGTCTGTTGCGGGCCGCGGTGCTGCGGGTGTTCGTTGACGGCGGCAGGTCGGCCACGGCAATTCGCAGGCGGGCGATGTCGGAATCAACGTCCCGGCGACGCCATTCGAGTTCAATTGCCGCCTGAGCTTCCAGCCGCAGCAGCTCCTGCTCGGTCGTCTGCAGCTGCTGCATGATCCCGGCGATCTTTGTTGAGATTTCAGTGTTCTCCAGCTGCAGCAGGGGCTGGCCGGTGAATACCTCATCACCGGCTCGCACATGCACTTCGGCCAGCCGTGCCGAGGCCGGGGCCTGCACCGTGGTGATGTCCGCTGACAGGATCCCTGTAAGCGGCTGGTTGTAGTGTGTGCCAATGGCCCACACTACAAGCACTCCGGCCATCAGTGCGCACACGACCACAGTCAGCATGCGGAAGAAGGTCGAGGGGTAGCTTTCGACGACAGCCTTGCGCTGAGCACACAGCTCGCGGGCCTGGCCCACCCAGTTCTCATCGATGATCCGTGCCAGAGTGATGTCCAGAATCGGCGCAAAGGCGTTCATTTCCCGGGAATGCCAGAGGGCAATCTGCGACAGGAAGAACACACCATTTTGGTTAAGCAGGAGCTGTTCGCGAGACTGAATATTGTTGATTTGCGTGAGGTCATCGGGATTGGGCTGGAGAGCGTCAAAGACGATTCCCAGCTGCCGATCCATGCGGTGACCTTCGGGCAGCATGGCAATTAGTGGTGAGGTCATGATTTCGTCCGATCGCGGCACTGTGAATTCGCGGGCGACGCGGAGTCTGCCGACTGTGGCTTTGCCGGTGAAATGGGCGCAGCTTGTCCGACAGATTCCGCTGCCGTCTGTTTCGGACAATCTGTTTCGGCGGCATGATAAATTTGCGGAACCGGCAGTCGTTGCGCCGGCTTCGCAGATTCTCCAGTCTGCCTGTTTTGCTGGCCGGGCTGGCGGCAACGGCGGGAAATGCTGATTCCGGATCTGCAGGGGACTCAGAAATTTCCTGGCTTACCCAGGCTCCGTGGGCTTCGCCAGTGTGCGTTGCTGCGGGTAGACTGCTGGTGCATTGGTCGATTTTCGCATTTGGGGGCTCAACCTGAACTGCGGGTCAGCGAAGAATGGCACTGTGACGGAGTGTTTGGCGATCAGGTGTAAGCGAGGCGGAATTATGAGTGGGAACTGGAAGTGCTGTTCATCGCGAGGTCTGTCGGTGGTGGTGTGTGCTGTGTCGGCGGCGTTGCTGCTGACGGCTGGTCTGGCGGGTGCGGATGAGCCGGCGGAGGGTGGTGCGGTGGCAGGACAGGCTGAACAGGGGAAGCATCCGGCGAACCGTCTGGCTCGCGAATCCAGCCCATACCTGCTGATGCATGCTCACAATCCCATTCAGTGGTATCCGTGGGGACCGGAAGCATTTGAGAAGGCGCGGTCGGAAGACAAGCCCGTGTTTCTGTCGGTGGGATACAGCAGCTGTTACTGGTGCCACGTGATGGAGCGGGAGGTGTTTTCGAACGAGAAGATTGCGGCGTATATGAATGAGAAGTATGTCTGCATCAAGGTGGATCGTGAAGAGCGACCGGATGTGGACGATATCTACATGACCAGTCTGATTGTTTACCAGCAGGCGGCCGGCAGTCGTGCGGGTGGTGGCTGGCCGCTGTCGATGTTCCTTGACGGCGAGGGCAATCCGATTGCCGGTGCCACGTATCTGCCTCCCGAGGATACTCCGGATGGCCGCACAGGATTTCTGACGGCTGCTGAGCGAATTCATGAGCTGTGGACGGGCAAGCGTGAAGCGGTCAGTCAGACCTCCACCATGATCGCTCGTGAAGTCCGCCGTTTGTCGGGTCCGGGTGTGCTGGCCGAGCCGGTGGAGCTGAATGCCGGACTGCTGCAGACGATTGCGCAGGGGATTCAGGGGCAGTACGATCCGCAGTGGGGCGGAGTGGATTTCAATCCGCGTCGTCCGGACGGTCCGCGATTTCCAAACGTGCCGCGACTGCGGTTTTTGCTGAGTCTGTACCGGCAGACGGGCGAGCAGAAGTTATGGGATATTGTCAGCAACTCGCTGACGTCCATGGCGAAAGGCGGAATTCGCGATCATCTGGGCGGGGGTTTTCATCGGTACAGCACTGAGCGGACATGGACGGTGCCGCATTTTGAAAAGATGCTGTATGACCAGGCACAGTTTCTGGAGGTGTATGCTGAGGCGCTGCAGGTGGAGGCGAATCCGCTGTATCAGCAGGTGGTGGACGAGCTGGTCGGCTTTTTGACTCGCGAGATGATACTTCCCGACGGTGGTTTTTGTTCAGCGCTGGATGCTGAGACGAATGCGATTGAGGGTCAGTTTTATGTCTGGACGGAGGCTGAGATCCGGGAGGTGCTGGGGGCCGGGGCGGACGAATTTCTGCGGGTGTACGGTTTTGCTGAGCCGCAGGATTTTGAGCATGGTCGGATTTTGTATTTGCCGCGTGAGCAGGCTGGTATTGGTGAGGGACTGTCACAGTCGCGGCAGCAGCTGCTGCAGCGACGCGATGCTCGTCCGCGTCCGTTTCTTGACGACAAAGTGTTGACGGAATGGAATGCGCTGCTGATTCAGGCACTGGCGACCAGCGGGCGTCTGCCGGGTCGTGGGAGTGATCTGCAGCTGGCGGAACGAGCGGCCGATTTTTTGCTGCAGCAGCTGCAGGACGAGCAGGGTCAGCTGGTGCGTTCGTGGCGTCAGGGTGTGCGTGGACCGCGCGCGTATCTGGACGATTATGCATGTCTGGCGGCGGCGCTGCGGGCATTGCATCAGGCGACCGGTCAGCAGCGCTGGCAGGATGAGGCGAAGCGTCTGACGGCGAAGCAGATGGAGCTGTTTTATGATGCCGGTCAGAAGACGTTTTTCTTTACGTCGAATGATCATGAAAAACTGTTTGCTCGCACCAGCTCCGTCTATGACTCGGTCTCACCGTCCGGCAACAGTGTGGCGCTGCTGAATTTGCTGGCGCTGCGTGAGCAGGAGCCGGATTATGGGGTGGCGGCGGAAGAGATGCTGCGTCGTTACAGCGGCACGATGACTCAGTCACCGGCCAGTTGTGCTGGTCTGGGCCTTGCGTTGCAGCAGCATTTGGGGGCTGGTGGTGTCAGGGCGGGCCGGGCGGGACTGGGTGGTGGTGCCGGGGCGGACTGGTTGCGGTCTGCGGGGACGGTGGTCCCGGTTTCGCTGGGATTGTGGCAGTCGGCGAGTGATGAGAAGTCGGGTGCTCAGGCTGCCGGGAAATCGGACGAGAAGAAGAAGGAGACGCGACCGATCAAGGCGAAGATATATCCGTTTTACAACAAGCTGCCGCGGGGCGGCAAGTGTCCGGTGGCGATCGAGCTGACGGTTGCGGAGGGCTGGCATGTGAATGCGAATCCGGCCAGTGAAGATTATCTGATTCCGACGGAGGTAAAGGTCAGCAGTGCGCAGAAGGTTCGGCTGACGCGGGTGAAGTATCCTGAGGGTCACAAGCTGTCGGCGGAAGCGGGCGAGACGGCTCAGGTGGTGTATGACGGCAAGGTGATGATTTACGGGATGCTGGAAACGGACGCGGGCGAGCTGTCAGAGCAGGCAGAGGTAACGGTGGAGATTCATTATCAGGCGTGTCGTGACAAGGTGTGCGAGCGTCCTGACAAGCTGCGTCTGGTGGGCAAGCTGCAGATTGCGGACGCGGACAGCGGGATTCAGAAGATCAACGAGGCTCAGTTTCCGAAGTAGTGGTGTGCGGGAGGGGAAAATTCCGCTGTGAAGTCGTCACTCTGGCGATCGGGATTGGGCAGTGATGTGCTCGGGCTGGAAAGCCCGAGCTACGGAATCGCACAGGGGTGAGCGGGCGTCGCCCGTTCGCCCAGAGCGTTTCTTTTTGCGTCTTCGCGTGAGACGAACAGGCCGCAGGGCAGTTATGCGGGCAGGCGGGAGAGAGTGTGAGACCCCTCACCCCCTGCCCCTCTCCCCTTCCAGGGGCGAGGGGTGCTGTGTCGCTTTGCGCAGCACAAAAAACACAAAATCCTCCCCTTGCCCCCGTGAAACGGGGGCGAGAGGTTGGGGGTGAGTCACCCTTTGAACGCCGCTACTCAAGCCAACAAAAACTCGCAGTGATGTGCTCGGGCTGGAAAGCCCGAGCTACGGAATCGCAAAGGGGCACAGGGGCGAGGGTGCAGTCTTATGCGGTGGCGGCTGTGATGATCATTTCCACTTTGCAGCCATTTGCCAGGCCTGACTGAACGCAGGCTCGGACGGGAGCGTGTCCGAGCGGGACCCACTGGTCCCACTGCCGGTTCAGTTCGGCGGCGTCGGCGAGGTCGGCAAGGTGAATGATGATTTGCAGCAGTGACTGTCGGCTGCTGCCGATTTGTGCGAGCGTTTCATCAATCTGGGCCAGCACCTGCTGGATCTGGGTGGCGGCGGGTGCTGAGAGGTCGCTGGCAACTTCGACCCAGCGGGCGATTCCCTGGTGGATGACGATATCCGCCCAGCGGCGGGATTCACCGATTCTGCGGATCTGCGGTGCGGTCATGAATTTCCCGTTCAGCGTGACAGACGGAGCAGCTTCCAGAGGGGCATTTTCCCGGCCGCAATTGTAGAATGGCGATCGTGAATCGCGAACGCCTGCTCGCGGAATTCCCTCACCAGCCTGAAGTCTTCATCTGCGGACCGCACCAGTGACTCAAAAGCTTCTCATCGATGCAGATCCGGGTATCGGCGACGCGCTGGCGATTTTGATTGCGCTGGCAGATCCATCCCTGGATGTGCTGGCTTTGACGGCCTGTGGCGGCACGGTATCCGGGCCCCAGGCGACTCGGAACCTGCACTATCTGACAGATCTGATGGATCCGCTGCGGCATCCGCGGATTGGTCAGGCTGCATTTTCCGAAGGTCGTCTGGCTGAATTGCCGGAAGGTTTGCCGCATCCGCAGGCTCTGCACGGACGGTTTGGGCTGGGCGATGTTGAGCCGCTGGTTCCGGACCTGCATAATCGCCGCGAGTCTGCGCGACTGATCGTCGACGTCGTCCGTGAACATCCGGGTGAAGTGCGCATTTTGACTTTTGGCCCGCTGACCAATGTGGCGATGGCGTTCGAACTGGATCCTGAGCTGCCGGTACTGCTGAACGGTCTGATTTGTCTGGGTGGTTCCCTGCACGGGGTGGGTGACGTAACGGCGATGGCCGAGTTCAATCTGTGGTCTGATCCTGCCGCGGCGGGCATTGTGATTCGATCGCCTGTGGGGAAGATTCTGGTACCGCTGGAGGTGGGGCACAGTGTGGGTTTGACGTTCGAGGACATTGAGCGACTAAGCGGGCTCATCCCGTCAACTCCGGTGGGCGAACTGGCGACAGGTCTGTTGCAGTATTCCGCTCGAGCCTGTCGGCAGCTGATGCCATTTGAAGAGGTAACTTTGCCCGCCGCTGCGGCTCTGGCAATAGCGTCTCGAGCAGCCGCGTTCGATACGGCCCACGTGGCAGCCGACGTGGAAACCTCGGGCGACCTGACTCGCGGCACACTGGTCCTGGACCGTCGTCGTTTTCAGCATCGGCAGACCAATCTGGAAATTGTGGCGACGGTCGAGTCTGGTGCTACGATTGACTACTTCTGTCGCGGACTCCGCCGCGCAGCGACTCGCCACGGATGAACCACGAAAGTGCGATATAGTTGCCAGTGGTCAGTGTTCGGTATTCGGTGTTCTTTGAGGCGAGCCGCGGACGGGAGTCCGCGGGTGTGCGTTTCTGTAGCTCGGGCTTTCCAGCCCGAGCTCATCGCTGTTGATTTTGATAGCGCTGAGTGTAGTGTTTCCAGGGTGACAGGCCCCCTCACCCCCGACCCCTCTCCCCCGTTTCACGGGGGCGAGGGGAGGAAGTAGTGCTTTTGTGTGTTTTGGAAAGCGCACTAGCACCCCTCGCCCCTGGCAGGGGAGAGGGGACGGGGGTGAGGGGTTAACTACCCGCCTGTTGTTATCGCACGAGTGCTCTGCAGACAGTTTTTCTCACGCGAAGGCGCGAAGGGAAACGCAGAGGGTGGCGGAGTGACCAGTGTGATGGACTGTCCTTTTCTCCTTTCTCTTGTCTGCGTTCCAGGACATGGGTGCCATGCTTCCTTCACTCCCCATCTGCTTTACGCCATTTCACGGTGGCGAGGACAACGGAGGGGGGGGATGAGTTGTGTTTTGGACAGCGGAAAGCGATCCGGGTAATATGACGCAGGACGACTCGGGGTTTTGTTGACGGCTGCTGACTGAGGAAAGTTGGACAGGGGATTTGCTGATGCGGTTGCTGCTGATATGGCTGTTGTGTGGCTGGTGGATATCCGAGGCTGTGGTGACGGCGCAGGTACTGGACAAGCAGGCTCTGCTGCAGCGTGAAACGTTCTGGCAGAATCGGGACTGGGACTGGTATCAGCGGAATATTCCGGTCTTTGAATGTCCGGATGCTGAGATTACGACGACATGGTACTACCGCTGGGAACTGTTGACTCGGCATCTGACCTATGGCTCGCCGAACAGCGGGTATTCCTTTACTGAGTTTACGGATCGCCCGTTTTGGTCAGGCGCCTACGGGGCGATCAGCTGTCCGGCCGGGCATCAGTTGTATGAGGCACGCTGGCTGCTGTCTCCGCAGGTGGCCAACGACTACTCGCGATACTGGTTTCGTACTCCGGGTGCTCAGCCGCGCAATTACAGCACATGGCTGGCGGATGCGATCTGGGCGGTGCATGAGGTGCATCCTGACGAAGAATTCCTGCGTGATCTGCTGCCTGATCTGATACGCAATTATGAAGCGTGGGAGCAGCGGCATTATGCACCAGAGATTGGTCTGTTCTGGCAGACGGGGCATGATGACGGGATGGAGTTCAACATCAACAGTCGGCAGACGAGGGATATTCTGCGGGGAGCTCCGGGTTTTCGTCCGACGATCAATGCCTACATGTCGGCTGATGCTCGCGCTATCGCTCGTGCGCTGCAGCTGGCCGGCAGGCCTGAGCAGGCGGCGGAGTGGGATCGCAAGGCAGAAAGTCTGCGGCAGAAGCTGCAGGAGCTTTTGTGGGATTCGCGGCGGGGATTTTTTCTGCAGATGTATCGGGATGATGAAGAGCGTGATGGTCATCAGGTCCGCCGTCTGACTCGCACTTATGACTCGGGTCAGTTCGCCGGCAGCCAGCATGGGCGGGAACTGACGGGCTATGTGCCCTGGCAGTTTGGTCTGGTGGCGACTGATCGCGGGTACGAGCAGGCCTGGAAATACCTGATGGATCCGCAGTTCTTTGCGGCTCCTTTCGGCCCCTTGACAGTCGAGCGTCAGGATCCGCTGTTTCAGCTGCAGAAGTGGTGCTGCTGGTGGAGCGGTCAGTCGTGGCCCTACGCCACGACTCAGACCCTGAAAGCACTGGCAAATGTGCTGCAGCATCCGGATTATGGCCCTGGTGGACGGCCGCTGCCTGTGACTGCGGCGGACTATGTGGCTTTGCTGCAGACCTATGCAAAATCGCACCGGAAGGACGGCCGGCCGTATCTGGCTGAGGCTTTGCATCCCGAGACAGGTTCGTTCGAGGGGCATGACGGCTACAATCATTCGGAGCATTATTTTCATTCGGGTTTCTGTGATCTGGTGGTTACCGGGCTGGTGGGCCTGCAGCCGGCGGCGGGTGATGTGCTGCAGCTGCATCCTTTGGCACCGGAGACGTGGTCATGGTTTGCGCTGGACGATGTGCCTTATCATGGTCATCGGCTGACGGTGTTGTGGGATCGTGACGGCAGTCGTTACGGGCGAGGTCGTGGTCTGACGGTGCTGGCGGATGGTCACGAGGTGGCTCGCAGTGACCGGCTGCAGCCACTGCAGATTCGTCTGCAGCCAGTTGCGACACAGCGTTCAGCGGCCTCGGCCGGACCTGCGGATGTGAATTTTGCCGTGAACAACGATGGCGATTACTATCCGCGGATCACGGCGACAGCGGCTGGCCCGGGGACTTCGCCGGCGAAGCTGATTGACGGTCAGGCATGGTATGATTTGCATCCGCCGAATCGCTGGACAGCGGCGGGCTCTGAGAATGCTCAGGATGAACTGCAGCTGGATCTGGGCATGTCGCGTCCGGTACATACGGTGAAGTTGTTGTTTCTGGATGATGGTGGTCCGGTGGCAGCTCCGGAACACTGCCAGCTGTTTGTGCGGGACGGAGCGGATGGCGTCTGGCAGGCACTGGCTGCGGGAGCGGGTCCGGAGCGACCGGAGGGGCGGCGAGCCAGTGTGTGGAAGTTTTCTCAGCAGGCGGTGCGTCAGCTGAAGATCGTGATGACTCATGCCGGCCAGCAGCGTTCCGGTCTGACGGAGCTGGAGGTGTGGGGGCCGGCAGAGCGTCCGGTGGTGCTGCCGGCAGCACCGGAGGGCAATCTGGCTGCGCGGCGTGAGGGTGCTGAGTATCCGCGGATCACGGCGTCACACACATCGCGGTATGATCGGGCAGAGATGGCGAATGACGGCCGCGCGGTGTTTGCAGCCAGTCCTCACAATCGCTGGACCAGCTATGAGTCTCCGAATGCGGAGGACTGGCTGGAGCTGGATTTTGGTGGTGAGCGGAAAGTGGGGCGAGTGGAGCTGCTGTTGTATGACGACGGCGGTGGCGTGCAGGCTCCTGAGTCCTTTCGGATTGAGGTATGGGATGGCGCAGTGTGGCAGCCGGTTAAAGAGCAGGGGCGGCTGCCTGAGCAGCCACAGGGCGGGGTGGCGAACAGTGTGCGTTTTGCGAGTGTGGTTACAGCGAAGCTGCGGGTGTTGTTTCGGCACCGTGGTGCATCTCGGAGCGGCGTCACGGAGATTGAGGTGTGGGGTGATCAGTGATCAGGCGGCTGATCAGGCGGTTTGTCTCACGCGAAGCCGCGAAGGGAACCGCAGGGGTCAATGGTCGGTGTTCGGTGTTCGGTGAGGCGAGCCGCGGACGGGAGTCCGCGGGTGTGCGATTCTGTAGCTCGGGCTTTCCAGCCCGAGCTCGTTGCCGGCGATTGCGACCGCGTGGGCGGAGCGGGGTCACGGTGCCGGGGCGGTGGCGGAGCAGCGGGGTTCTTCGGGCTGTGTGGCTGCCTTTTGCGTTGTGGTTGTCATAGAATTGTGGCGGGTG
>JBJTPZ010000410.1:0-4847 GCA_046075365.1 Planctomycetaceae bacterium | reverse complement strand
CAGCCATTCCGGCAAACCGGCCAACCGTTGCGAATGTTGAGATTTCCGAACCGCCGCGCTTGTCCCTCAGCCGGGGACGGTGAGAATTCCCGGTGAAAATTCCTGACCACCTGTTTACCGCTCTTCTGTTCCCGGCAGGATGCCGGGGGATGACTCCATGACCAGCCCTGCCACCGGTCCTGCCACCGGTCCCGTACAGTTCACATCTGACGAATGTGCCTCTTTTCAGCGTGACGGCTTTTATGTGGCCCGGCGACTGATGCCCGACAGCTATCTGCAGCGGATGCGGCAGATCACCGAACGCGACCTCGCGGCACATCTGGGTGATATCGAATACGAAGCACAGCTCCACTACCCAGGTGCTCCCGATTCCCTGGACAGCGAAGGTGGCCGCACCGTGCGGCGGCTGCGTCAGGCCGTCAGCCGGGACCCCGTGTTTCTGCAGCTGCTGAAAGAACCGTTCCTGCTGCAGCGGCTGCAGCAGCTGCTGGGACCGCACGTCGTGATGCCGCTCGCACACCACAACTGCATCATGACCAAACAGCCCCGCTACAGCAGCGACACCGGCTGGCACCAGGATACTCGCTACTGGTCCTTCACCGACGGCAACCTCGTCAATATCTGGATTGCCCTCGGGACGGAAGATCTGCACAACGGCTGCCTGCAGGTCCTGCCCGCCACCCATCATGCTCAGGCCAGCCCGCAGCTGCTCGACGAAGCCCTGTTTTTGCGTACCGACCTGCCGGAAAATCAGCCGCTGCTGCAAACCGCGGTACCGGTCCTGCTGCAACCGGGGGACGTGCTGTTCTTCCACGCTCGCTGCTTCCACGCCGCCACCCGCAACTACTCGCAAAACACCAAACAGTCAGTCGTCTTCACATTTCGCTCGATCGAAAACCACCCCGTCCCCGGTTCTCGCTCCGCCGTCCTGCCCGAACTGCTGCTCTCCTGACGCCGCACGGCACAGCCCGATTTATTCCTGACCGCGGCGGCTACACGATTCGCGGCAAGCTTCGCTGACCGGGGGGAATGCCCCCGCGGGGGTTCGAGCACGAGCACGAGCACGAGCACGAGCACGAAAAACGCAGAAAACGACCGCCAAAAAAAACTCCCGTCGTACTCGTACTCAGTCCGCCCTGGCGGACGGTACTCGTACTCGTACTCGTACTCGTACTCGTACTCGTACTCGTACTCGTACTCGAAAACTGCCCACTCCGCACTCCGCACTGAACCCTTCTGCGATTCCCTTCGCGTCTTCGCGTGAGATGAACTGTGTGCAAGGCACCTTTGCGGAGGTGTTAAAGGGGGAGCCTTACCCCTCACCCCCGTCCCCTCTCCCCTTCCAGGGGCGAGGGGTGCTATTGCGCTTTCCAGAACACAAAAAACGCACAATCCTCCCCTCGCCCCCGTGAAACGGGGGAGAGGGGTCGGGGGTGAGGGGGCCAGCCTCCCTGGAGAAACTGCATTCGGGCAATCAAACACGCCAGTGCTGTGCGGTGCAGCACAGTGCTCGGGCTGGAAAGCCCGAGCTACGGGAAGGGGCGTTGGGGCGAGCCGGGCACGGCAGTGCCCGGGTGTGCGGCATGGATGCCGCCAGTTCACGCTCAGCCCTTTGCGATTTCCTTCCCGTCTTCGCGTGAAACGAACTGTCTGTTGCGGGCAGTTGCGGGAATGGGTCAAGGGCGGGTGATACCCCTTACCCCCGTACCCTCTCCCCTTTCAGGGTCGAGGGGTGCCGGGGCGTTAAAGGGCAGTGCTCGGGCTGGAAAGCCCGAGCTACGGGGAGGGAAGGGGCAGGGGCGAAGGGAGGCCAGTCGAGTCCTGCCGGGCCGGGCAGGTCTCTTGATTGGCAGCGGGTCTTACGGTTAGGATGTGGGGCTGGCAAACCGCCACGTGGTGTCGCCTGCTGAATTTTACAGAAAAGTGTGCTTTTATGAATATGTTTGAGCGTCGTCGTTTTCTGGCGTCTGCAGCGGTGACTGCAGCAGGGCTGGTGTTGCCTGCTGCGGCGGTTCGGGCGGCAACGGTGACGGCGCCAGCAATCGCACCGGCGGGGTTGTCCGGTTCTGATTCGCTGGCGATGCAGCTGTACAAAAGTCTCAGCGATGAGCAGCGGGCCAGGGTTTGTTTGCCGGCCGATCATCCGCGGCGGCAGTACGTGAGCAACTGGTGGTATATTCATCCGGACTATCGGATTCCTGCGACGTTCAGTCAGGATCAGCAGGAGCTGATTCAGCGGATCTTTGATTCGCTGCACAGTGCTGAGTACCTGGCGGACGTGAAAAAGCAGGTGCGAATTGACCAGTATGGTCAGGCCAAAAATGCGCCGGCAGCCGGCTTCTTTGGGACTCCGGATTCCCCCGATTTCGAATTCATCTATACGGGCCACCATGTGACTCGCCGCTGCAGCGGTCATTCGGACCAGGGGCAGGGGTTTGGCGGTGCACCGATTTTTTACGGTCATTATCCGCATTCCGAAGAGAACATGCGGGACAACTTCAATGAGGCCAGTGATCATCCGGGCAATCCGTACTGGTATCAGGGGCGGATTTTCAATGAGTTTGTGCAGGGGCTGACGGCTGAGCAGCAAAAGCAGGGGCTGGTCACTGCAGAGCCTCGCAGTGAAGATCCTGCTCAGGTGATTCAGAAATCCGTGCCGGCTCAGGGGCTGGCCTGTGCAGGTCTGAGTCCTGATCAGAAACGATTGTTTCTGGACACGATGAAGCGGATGCTGGCGATGTTCCGAGCTGACGATGTGGTGGCCACGATGCGGTCGATTGAGGAGCGCGGGCTGGTGGATCAGCTGCATGTGTCATGGTTTGCCGGTCGCTATGACATTGGCAATGATCAGGTGTGGGACACCTGGCAGATTGAGAGTCCCGAGATGGTGTGGTATTTCCGTGGTCAGCCGCATATTCACGCGTATTTTCATTTGAAAGCGTGAGTGCTGCGTCACTGAGGCACTGCGGCACTTGTCGCTGCCGGCTGCGGGCTGCGGGCTGCGTTTTTCGGCATGCCTGAACGGGGCTGGCGTCGGATCGTGGCGGGTGACTGATTGTGCGTGCGAACTTGCACCGGTGGCCGGCTTTGTGGATGATGGTCTCCGGCTGATTCGATTTTGCTGACTTCTCTGACTTCCTGCCTGTTGAAAGTAAGCTGCCATGATATTGCACCGCACTGTTGTGCTGCTGGGGTTTGTGTTTGGGTTTGGGTTGTGTGGTGCTGGTTTTTGCCCTGTGAGTGCTCAGGACGCATTTCAGCCGTTGTTCAACGGTCAGGATTTATCGGGCTGGGTACTGGTGAATACTCCGCGGGACACCTGGAGCATTCGTGAGGGGATGCTGGTGTGCAGTGGCCGTCCGACGGGAGAGCTGCGGACGGAGCGGATGTATCAGAACTTTATTCTGGAGTTGGAGTGGCGGCACATGGTGCCGGGCGGGAATGCGGGAATTTTCGTGTGGGCGGATGACATCACAGCGCGGGGTGTTCCGTTCCATCGCAGTATTGAGGTGCAGGTGCTGGATCATGGTTATGGTCAGGGGAAGGGGCACACGACGCACGGCGATATTTTTCCGATTCACGGTGCCACGCTGACGCCGGTGAACGGTCGTGGTGGCAGTCGTGCGTTTCCGACGGAGGAGCGAGCGAAGGCATCACCGGAGTGGAATCATTATCGGATTGAGTGTCGTGACGGTGCGATCAGTCTGGCGGTAAACGGCAAAGTGGTGACTCGCGGTACGGACGCCAGTCCGCGGAAGGGATATATCTGCATTGAGTCGGAGGGCGGTACGGTGCAGTACCGCAATCTGCGAATTCAGGAGTTGCCGGAGACTCCTGTGGCACCCGAGCATGTGGCGGTGTCTTCGCGAGGTTACCGCAGCATTTATTCGGGTTTGAATCTGCGGGGCTGGCTGCCGACAGCAGCGCAGGTGCCGCACTGGCAGGCTCAGGACTGGACGCTGAACTACGACGGCCAGGGGGCGGCTGCGGCGGATGCAGTGCTGCTGAGTCAGGAAGCGATTGCGGAGCGTACTTTTCTGGTGGACGTGCGAGCTGGTGCGGGCTGTGAGTCGGTGGTGATAGCTGGGCAGCAGTTATCGCTGGAGCAGCTGGGTGGTCGTGACTGGGCGCGGGTTGAGCTGCAGGTGCGATCGGGGCGAGTGTCGATTCAGGTGAACGGCAAGCAGGTGACGGCAGACGCCGCTGCGTCTCAGGCGGCCTTTTCGCTGTCAGCCTCCGGTGCTGCTCAGTTTGCCAACATCTATGTGCGAGCGAATTCGGCAGAGTAGTCGGCGGAATAGATGGTGGTGCTTGTGACTGCACTGTTCCGTCGTGCTCGTGCTCGAACAACCCTGCTGTCCCGCCTGCGTTTTCCGTAGCTCGGGCTTTCCAGCCCGAGATCTGCCCTTTACAGCATTAGCACCCCTCGCCCCTGGAAGGGGAGAGGGGACGGGGGTGAGGGGGATCGCCCGCCCAGCCTCGTTCTCTCAGCAGCGCTATCCAGACTGCTGGCCTCACGCGAAGCCGCGAAGCCGCGAAGGGAATCGCAATGAGTGGTCAGTGAGGCGAGCCGCGGACGGGAGTCCGCGGGTGTGAGAGCTGTGGCCGTTCGGCGGCATCCATGCCGCACACCCCGGCACTGCCGTGCTCGGCTCGTCTGCACGTGCGTCTGCCCGTGCGTCTGAACACCCCTTCCCTGTAGCTCGGGCTTTCCAGCCCGAGATCTGTCCTTTACAGCATTAGCACCCCTCGCCCCTGGAAGGGGAGAGGGGACGGGGGTGAGGGGGATCGCCCGCCCAGCCTCGTTCTCTCAGCAGCGCTATCCAGACTGCTGGCCTCACGCGAAG
>JBJTPZ010000409.1:0-4649 GCA_046075365.1 Planctomycetaceae bacterium | reverse complement strand
TTTTCTCTCAGAATCCCACGCAACAGATTCTGTTCAAAGGGCCCCAGCAAGTCCGGCCCGGCCCTCCCCCCCCGCCGATCCTTCGTGCTCGTGCTCGCGTCGTGCTCGTGCTCGTGCTCGTGCTCGTAATCGAAAAGCCCTGACCGAGGAATCTTTTTTTCGATTACTAGCACGAGCACCATTTCATTGAGCACGAGCACGAACGGAGGTGAAGCATTTCCCTGGCTTCTGGCGGGTAAAAGTGTTGAGGTGGCAACTCCCGTTTTTTTCGCGGACCGAGAACGCGACTATGAAATCGCGGCCGCAGGAGAGAGAGGCTGCCGCTGCCCGCCAGCATGGTTTCCACCAGATTGGGGAAGACCCGCGGAAATCTGCGGCGGTTTTTGTTGCCTTTGCTGGATTTCACGTCCTTAGGGGGGCACAATGTGTCGCTCGCCGATGTGGTTCGACCCGAAATGGTGATCGGGGCGTTCCAGCTGCTTTCAGAGGGATATGATCAATGCCAAAAAGAAAGGTAGCGATTTCGTACGCATGGAAAGCAAAAAGCGGCAGGAAATTCAAGAATGCCGTCCAGCGTTTGTGCGACCAATTGCGGGAGGCCGACGTTGATGTCACACGCGATGTTGAATGCTTAAAATTTGGAGACAATCTTCGAACATTTATGCGCAGGATCGGGCGTTCTGGCAAGATCTGTGTTTTTCTCAGCGAGGCCTATTTGCAGTCCGAAAACTGCATGTACGAGCTGTTCATCGCGTTTCAGCGAGATTGTGATGCAGAGGAAAAGCTTGCAAAGCGACTCAGATTCTTTCTGCTGCCCGATGTTTTGGATTACAAAAGTCGCACCGGTGACAAGCGCAAAGCTCTGAAGACGTATTGGCGCACCCAGATAGAGTCTCACGAGAGACTGCTTGACGAAGAGAAGGCAGACGGGGGAATGGAGTCGAGTACGCTCGAATCACTCAACCGGCTCAAGGAGATCAGGAGCCATTTAACCAGGATTCTGAATTACGCCTTCGGCCATCTTGGAGCCACAGAATTTGATGCCGGCATGCAACAATTGAAGGAAGAGTACGGTCTTACGAAGAAACCATTGCCAGCAGCGAAATTGCCTAAGGTTCCCATAGTCGCGGGCGGTGGTGCGGTCAAAGAGGAAACAGCAAATCAAGCAGCTGCGTTCGAAAAAGTGTTTCGCAAAAACCTGGAAGCAATTGATGACACACTGGAGAAACACCCAGACATATCGCAATTGCTGCAGAAGGCCAATCCAAGGTTATTTCAGAACAACCGGTTTCAGGTTGCGTCTGTGACCGGCGCAATGCTGGACCGGGCGGAAGTGAACAACACGTTTCAAAAATTGGAGACTAGTCTTGGCAGGCAGGGGAGTGGAAGCCTCGATAAACAACAGCTCTTTAGCGTGTGTGGACAGTTGCTGGTCATCTCAATCAACCCGTCGTGGGTGTCCCGGCAGAGGAATCGCCGCGACGGTGCTGCTGTCGAACTGCCGGGGGCCAATTTTGAGCTAAGCGTTAGTAACTCGGGCAAAAAATCTCAGTTCGTGAATCTTTTGCACTTGGCGGCCGTGGCAGTGGCGGGCAGCCCGGCGGATCTCAAACGTCTGTTTTCAGCAGCCCGCGACGATGATCGTGCTTTGTTTGACTTGCCGCATGTAACAGCCGGGATTACGCTGGCCGAACGCCGTGTGGAATTCCAGAAGTTCCTGATTCGCAGTCTGCTGGGCCCGAAGCTTAAGTTGCCGGCCGGGAATACGGCATCGGACCAGGAAATTATCAATCACAGATTCCGCGATGCTATGCGCCTCGGGCAACTGGAGATGCAGCAGGGGCGGCCCTTCTACGGTACTCAGGAAGTACAAATTCGGCTGGAGGAGTGTTTGGAGCGCGGCACAATTCCGGCGGATTGTCTCGTGTGGCTGGTTGGTGTGCAGGGGGATTTGGATGATGTCATGCCACAGTATTTTGATACGTTCTACCACCTCCACAGCGTTTATACTGCATTGAAAAACCGAAAGCTGTGACGCTGCCGCCTTCAACTTATCTTACAGGTCCCACGAATGAACGAACCCCTGCGATCAAAGATTTCAAAGCTGATTACGGAGAATGTACCACTGCCTCAGCAGGATCCCTGGCCGAAGGCCGAGCACCGCTTCACCAAAGACTCGCTCTGGGCTCTGGACATGGCGATTGAGACCGGTCGTCCACTGCTGATTCGCGGAGAACCCGGCATCGGGAAAAGTCAAATAGCAAGGGCGGCTGCAGCGATCTTGCAGGTGCCCTTTTTGTCGTTTGTCGTCAATGAGCGAACGGAACGCGACGACCTGTTGTTTCATTACGATGCGGTTGCACGACTGGCGGCAATTCAGATTCCCCGCAGCCATGACGAAAAAGGCCCAAAAGCTACGAACGGGGGACTCCCTGAATCGCTGCGGGAGAGCAGCTTCATCCGGCCTGGTGTTCTCTGGTGGGCTCTGAACTGGAAGTCGGCCAAAGATCAGGCGGATATTTTTTCTAGTTACTGCCGGCCATGTCCCGAACCTGCTCCACCGCTAACGACTCAGGGCCGGACAAAACCGCTTTGTGGATCCGTAGTGCTGATCGACGAAATCGACAAAGCTGATCCCTCGGTTCCAAATGGTCTGCTGGAATGTCTTGGCACAGATGGCTTTCGCAGTCCGCAACTGACCGAACCCGTGTCTCTGCCGGAATCCGGCTTGCGGCCACTGATCATCCTCACCACCAATGAAGAACGCGAACTTCCGCCCGCATTCCTGCGACGCTGTCTGGTCATCACAGTAGCTTTCCCAAAGCCTGAAGACGAAGCAACCACTTTCCTGCTGGAAGAGCGGGTCCGGCCACGCTTCACGCGGGAGGAGATTTCAGACAAAGTCTGTCAGAAGGTCATTGAGGAATTGCTGGCGGAAAGATCCCGCGCACAAGGCGGACAGATTGAGGGGGTTTACGGTCCTGGTGCCGCCGAGTTTCTCGATATCGTCTCAGCGCTGGTCCGGATCGGTGACGCGGTACCAGTTAAAAAACGCGAAAAGGAACAACTGCAGGCCTTGACGGAAATTCAGCAGTTTGCACTCGTCAAAACACTCCAGGATTAGACCGATGGCGACGCTGCCGGTGGTGTCAAAAGCGGATCTGCTGGGCGTCTGGGCCCGCTTGCGGTCCGGCCCGGGACTGGGCGAGTGCGCAGCAGCACTCGGGTTTCAGCACTTAACCACTGTTGCGGCAGCACCCGAGATAGCATCGCAAAAACAGGTGAGTGTCCCAGACGAAAAACGCACCGGGGAATCTGAGCCTCCGGTTCAGTACGACTTTCCTCTGGTGTCACCAAAGGTGCAGTTGTGGAACGCAACGGATGCTGAAACACTAGCCCGACCAGCCACCACGTTTCAGCGGGGAAACCCTCTGTCGGACGAGGAACTGCGCATTCGGCACTGGCACCCGCGACTGGCGTTCAGGCCGCTGATTCCGTGGCGCAGAATGTCCACCTTCCTCCGCCGCACGGTCGGTACACGTATCCCAGGATCCCGAATCGATTGCGATCACCTCGTACAGCGGCTGGCTGCGGTTCGTCCGGTGATCGAAATCCCACGCCTGCTGCGGAGAACCTGGTCACCTCGCATCGCCATTTTGCTCGATAATTCCAGAGAGTTCTGTCCATTTCGTCGTGATGTCGAGCAACTGCTGAAATCCCTGACTCGCGAAGCCGGGAAGTCGGCCGTCGCCGTCTTTAACGTTTCCCCTCTGGACCGGGCACCCGCATTACCTGCCGGGATCCCGGTACTGACATTAAGCTGCATGGGGCTTTTTTCCGACGATCACCGAGTGATTCAGTGGTGGTGCCAACTGGGGGCAGAGCTTGCCGGTAAAGGTCATCAACTGTGTGCGCTTTGCCCTGTGCCGCCCCGACTGATACCACCCCGGATTCGCAGGCATTGGCATCCACAGGCCTGGGATATCGGAATTGTTCCAGGCCGTAAACCACGGCCAGCTCCTGCGTCAGAGGCTGCCGGTGATCAGAGCGCCCGATCACCGGCCGTTGAACTGCTGCTCAACCTGCTTGCTCCGGCGGCACTTGTTGAGCCGGAGTTGTTAAGAGCGGTACGTCGCGTGGCACGCGTTCAACAAAGCGATGTGGACGTTCAGGCCGAGTGGCTCATCTGGGCAGATCCTGATTGCTGGCGAAGTGATGAATCGTTCGGCATATCACCGGGAGAACCTCTGGAATGGCGGCTCGAAAATCGAGCACTACTGTCGCTCGAGCACAAGGCCGTGGTTCAGGACGTCCAGGCCCTGATCGATCAGCAGCATTCCGCCTACAGTTGTGCGCTGCAGCTGGAAACCGAACTGCGGTCATGGAATGAACGCAGTTCACAGCAGCAGAAACAGGTACTGGAGCAGCTGCAGCGAGTCATCGATCGACTGCGGCAGCTTGCGCTGGAACCGGCTTCCGCCGCAGGCCACAACAGCGGCCTGCCGGGTTGGTTCAACGAAATGATCCAGCGACTGCCGCCGCAGATCTGCAGCACTGAACAGCTGGCTCCACTCATCGCCGAAGGACTGGCCCTGACGGATACCTGGCTGCAGCACGAGCGGGAACTGCCCGCAGGCGTGGCTGAACAG
>JBJTPZ010000408.1:0-10287 GCA_046075365.1 Planctomycetaceae bacterium | reverse complement strand
GACAAAGGGGTTGTTTTAAGGGGTGTGCTCGGGCTGGAAAGCCCGAGCTACGGTTTTTTGGGGGGGGGGTGTGGGTTTTCGGTTTGGGTTGGCCAGTTGGCCGGGTAGTGCCATGAGCGGGGTACGGGTGAAGTGACAAAGGGGTTGTTTTAAAGGGGTGTGCTCGGGCTGGAAAGCCCGAGCTACGGTTTTGGGGGTGTTTGGATTCGGGGCTGAGTTGTGCCGGGTGTGGAGTGTAGCGGAAGACGGCCGGTGGACGAAGGCAGGGGCGGTTGGTTTTCCGGTGGCTTTGCCTGGCGGGGCGGTACTGAGTATTCTGTGCGGCGGAAGTGAACGATGGCAGCTGGCCGCTGGTCAGGATTTGGGGGGAGCGTGAAGTCATGCAGCGACGGGAATTTTCGCAGTCTCTGGCGGCTGCACTGGGAGCGGTACCGCTGGTGTCATCAGGCAGCGGTGGTGAGGATCTGCAGGCGAAGGTGTTGCGGGCCTGCGAGGTTTTGACGACGGCCGTATCCAGCGGTCAGGTGAGTGCGGCCACTCTGCACGTGCGGCTGCGGGACCAGCGGGTCAGCGCCTGTTTTGGGCAGGCGAAAACGCCGGATGCCATGTTTCTGCTGGGTTCCATTTCAAAGCCTGTATGTATGACGGCGCTGATGTCACTGTTTGATCAGCAGCGATTTGCTCTGGACGACCTGGTGTCGAAGTATCTGCCGCTGGCTGCCGGAGCGGGGCGTGATTCCATGACCATGCGGCACCTGTTGACTCATACGTGCGGCCTGCCGGATCAGCTGCCTGAGAACAACAGGCTGAGGGCAGGGCATGCGGGGCTGGAAGAATTTGTGGCGGCAGCTTTGCAGACGCCGCTGCTGTTCCGGCCGGGCACGGCATACAGCTATTCCAGCATGGGAATTCTGCTGGCATCGCGAGTTGCCGAGCTGCTGTCCGGTCGTGCGATCGCGGAGCTGGTTCAGCAGACGGTCTTTGATCGTCTGGGCCTGCAGCATTCTGTGCAGGGTCTGGGACGTTTTAGTCTGGCGGACGTTGTCCCGGTGCAGATTGAGCAGGCAGCTCCTGAGGCCGGCGGCGGCGATCCGACAGCGAAGCTGTGGGACTGGAACAGTGAATACTGGCGCAGACTGGGTGCACCCTGGGGCGGGACTCACATGTCGGCTGCAGACGTGGCGGAGTGGCTGTCGGAGTTTATGGATGTGCGGGAACGAGTGCTGCAGGGAGCGACGGCGAAGCTGATGATTCAGAATCATAATCCGGAAGGTCTCGAGTCGCGCGGACTGGGTTTTGATGTGGGTCGCAGTGTGGGCAGTCGCGGCTGTTCAGAGCAGACATTTGGTCATACGGGTTCGACGGGTACGATTGCCTGGGCGGACCCTGAGATTCGGGCGATCTGCGTGGTGCTGACCTCGCTGCCCGGGCGTGCCGTGGAGCCTCATCCGCGTGAGCTGGCCGGTGACGCAGTCGTGCGTGGCCTGCGGTTGATGGCGTAGTGTCCGGTGTGGCGGGGCAGAGACAGCAGTGACGCTGGAGGGGGCGAGCAGCATGTGCAGCGACGGTGCACGACGAATCATTCTTTGTCTGGCTTTCCTGTGTGCGGCGGCATTTCAGGCTGTGGCGGGCGATCCGGTACAGCTGCGGGTGATCAGCTACAACATTCATCATGGCGAGGGTGTGGACGGTCGGCTGGATTTGCCGCGGATTGCGAACGTGCTGCTGGCTGAGCGGCCGGATCTGGTAGCGCTGCAGGAGGTGGACGACGGGGCTGCTCGCACGAAATCCGTGAGTCAGCCGACCGAACTGGCTCGACTGATGAACATGCAGGTCGCCTTTGGCGGCAACATAGCACTGCAGGGAGGGCAGTATGGGAATGCGGTGCTGTCGAAGTTTGCGGTGCGGGCACACAGGAACCGGCCGCTGCCGAATGTGGGTGCGGGTGAGCAGCGGGGTTTGCTGGCAGTGGAGCTGGAGCTGCCGGGAACGGCAGAGCGGCTGCTGTTCTGCAGTACTCATTTTGACCATCGTCCTGCGGCGACCGAGCGGATTCAGTCGGCGGCGCGAGTCGGTGAGCTGCTTGTGGACTGGTCTGGCCCGGCGGTGCTGGCCGGTGATCTGAATGACGTGCGGGGCAGTGAGGCACTGCAGATTCTTGAGCGAGACTGGCTGTGTACGAATAAGACTGAGCTGCCGACGATACCGGTGGAACGACCGCTGCGGCAGATTGATTTTGTGCTGGTTCGTCCGCGGCAGCGCTGGAAGATCGTGGAGACGCGAGTTCTGACGGAAGCCACAGCGTCGGATCATCGTGCAATTCTGAGTGTCATAGAGCTGCTGAGTCCGTAATTTTTGAACGAAGCCTGCGGAAGGATGTTACTGACGATGTTTGCAGGACGTGCGTTGTGTGTTGCTGTGTGTCTGGTTCTGTGGTGCAGTCGTTGCTCGGTGTTGCGGGCGGACGAGCTTCCCGGTGCGAATGCTGCGGTGGCTGCGGCGTTGCAGCCGTTTGCAGATCGGGAAGAGCTGGCCGGTGCCGTGGCGCTGGTTGCAGACAAACAGGGGATTCTCAGCATCACTGCGGTGGGGGCGGCTGATCGCGAAGCTGGCCGGGCGATGCGTCCGGATGCGATGTTCTGGATCGCTTCGCAGTCGAAGCCGATGACTGCGGCTGCCGTGATGGTGCTGGTGGATGAGGGCAAAATTTCACTGGATGATCCGGTTGAGAAATACCTGCCGGAATTTCGCGGTCTGATGGTGGTGGCAGAGCGGGATGAGGATCGGGTCGTACTGCGGAAGCCGGAACGGCTGATCACGATACGCCACGTGTTGTCTCATACCAGCGGCATGCCGTTTCGATCGGCGCTGGAGGTTCCGGTACTGGATCGGCTGCCGCTGCTGGATCGCGTGCGAAGTTACGCAATGACTCCTTTGGATTTCCAGCCGGAGGCGAAATATCAGTACAGCAATGCGGGCATCAACACGGCTGCGCGGATTGCTGAAGTGGTGTCGGGGCAGACGTTCGAACAGTTTTTATCTGAGCGACTGCTGCAGCCGCTGGGAATGGGCGAGACGACGTTCTGGCCCACTGAGGCTCAGGCAGCCCGCATCGCGACGGCGTATCGACCGAAGTCCGGCGGTGCGGGACTGGAGCCGACAAGGATTGAACAGCTGCAGTATCCGCTGACCGACCGAGTGGCTCGCGCGGCGATGCCGGCCGGCGGTTTGTTTTCGACGGCGGCGGATGTTTCGCGGTTTTACCGGATGCTGGCGAATGGTGGCGAGCTGGACGGGAAGCGTGTGCTGTCAGCAGCGGCGGTGCAGCAGCTGACGGTTCGCCAGACACCGGTCGGGCTGAAGGAATCTTATGGTCTGGGATTTTCGGTGTCTGAAGATCGATTTGGTCATGGCGGCGCGTATTCGACGAATTCGTATTATGACGTGCGTCAGCAGCGAGTGCTGGTGTGGCTGGTGCAGCACGCCGGATTTCCAGGGCGTGGTGCGGACAGTCAGGAAGCGTTTCGGAAGGCGGCGCTGGGGCTGTGAACCGGCCGTCAGTGATTGCGGGTGCAGCAGGGCGAGAAACTTTGTGGAGGCAGTGCGGATGATGCGTTTTCTGTGGCTGGCGGCAGTGCTGGTGCTGGTGCCTGGGATTGTCGACAGGCTGCAGGCGGCCGATCGTCCCAACGTTTTGTTTTTGCTGGCGGATGATCAGTGTTTTCGGACAATGCGAGCTGCCGGCAACGACGAGATTCAGACTCCCGCGCTTGACCGCCTGATGGCTCGCGGGACGTCTTTCCGGCGGGCTTACAATTCCGGCGGCTGGCACGGGGCGATTTGTGTGGCCAGTCGGACGATGCTGAACACCGGGCTGCAGCTCTGGAAGGCTCGTGATGCCGACAGGCGGCTGCGTGCGGACTGGCTGCAGCGGGGCCGATTGTGGCCGCAGCTCATGTCAGGGGCCGGTTATCAGACATTTTTGACCGGCAAGTGGCATTTGAGTGTGGATGCGTCCCGGGTGTTTGAGACTGCGCGGCATGTGCGCGGCGGCATGCCCGAGCAGACTCCGGCCGGCTACAATCGGCCGACTGACCGTGCAGACCGCGAGTGGCTGCCGTGGGACGAGGCACGGGGTGGTTTTTGGGAGGGTGGTCGGCACTGGAGCGAGGTGGTGGCGGACGACGCGGTCGATTATCTGAAGATGGCAGCGGCCGACGAACGTCCGTTCTTTATCTACGCGGCCTTCAACGCTCCGCACGATCCCCGGCAGGCTCCAAAGCAGTTTGTTGACATGTACCCGGCAGATCAGGTGCGAGTGCCGGCCAGCTTTGTGCCGCGGTATCCGCACGAGATCGGTGTTTATGAGATTCGCGACGAGAAGCTGGCACCGCTGCCGCGAACGGAATGGTCGGTGCAGGTGAATCGGCAGGAGTACTACGCGATTATTACTCACATGGATCAGCAGATCGGCCGCATTTTGCAGGCCCTGGACGAATCGGGTGAGGCAGATCGCACGTGGATTGTGTTTACGGCGGATCACGGTCTGGCCTGCGGCAATCATGGACTGATGGGCAAACAGAATCTGTATGATCACAGTGTGCGAGTGCCGTTTCTGGTGTCGGGACCTGGTGTTCCGGCGGGTGTGCAGCGGGACGAGTTTGTGTATCTGCAGGACGTGATGCCGACGGTGCTGGAGCTGGCCGGGGCAGCGGTCCCGGAGCACGTTGAGTTTCGCAGCCTGCTGCCGCTGCTGCAGGGGACGGCTGGTGAGGCCGGCCCTGAGTGGCGGGACAGCGTGACAGGTTCGTACATGCAGAGTCAGCGAATGATCACGGTCGGTCATGACAAACTGATTGTGTATCCGGAAATTGGAGTCAGTCTGCTGTATGATCTGGCCAGTGATCCTGAGGAATTGCGGGACATTTCCGCCGCACCGGGCGGACTGGAACGGAAGCGGCGTTTGTTTGGCAGGCTGCAGGCAGAGCAGCGGCGGATGGCGGATGAGCTGGACCTGCGCGAGCGGTTTCCGGAACTGGTGGAACAGAAGTGAAGGTGTGCTGATGAGCAGGAAAAACGGGATGCATTTGCGAGTGCTGCGCGGGCTGGTCTGGGGGCTGCTGCCGCTGTTGGCTGAAGCTCAAGGGGGGCTGGCTGAGGACCTGTTCAACGGCCGTGACCTGACGGGCTGGCAGGGTGATGTTGCGTACTGGCGTGTGGAATCCGGCGCGATCGTGGGCGAGATTGGTCGGGGCCAGACGCTGAACCACAACACGTGGCTGGTCTGGACCGGTGGCGAGCTGGCGGATTTCGAGCTGCGACTGCGAGTGAAGCTGACGGGGCTGCCCGCGGCGAATTCGGGCATTCAGTTTCGCTGTCAGGTGGATTCCGTGGATCATGTTTCCGGCTACCAGGCGGATCTGGACATGGGAGCGGTCTGGCTGGGCCGCATTTATGACGAGCATGGGCGTGCCTTGCTGGTGGAGCGGGGGACTCGGGTTCGTCTGGCTGCCGACGGAGCTCGCACTGAGCAGCGGTACGCGCCTGCTGAACAGTTTGCGGTGTTGTTCCGTGAGAATGACTGGAACGAATATCGGATTGTGGCGGCCGGGCCGCATGTGGCCGTGTATGTGAACGGAACATTGTTCAGCGAACTGTGGGATGAGCAGCGGGACGCGGCCGATCTGCAGGGACGGCTGGCATTTCAGCTGCACAGCGGCCCGGAGACTCGAGTGGAATTCCGGGACATCCGGCTGGATCGTTTGCCGGCCGATCAGTCGGTGCTGGGGAACTTTCCTGAGATCACGACGCTGGGCAAAGTCAACGAAAATCCGGGAATCTCGCCGGTGGATTCCGAGGGAAAATCGCTGAATTTAGGATTTGAAGCGGGGGATTTGAGTGGCTGGAGTGTGGAGGGGACTGCGTTTCAGGGTCAGCCGGTGCGTGAGGACGGGATTGCTCAGCGGTGGCGGGGTCAGGTGAGCGGCAAGGAGGGCCAGTTTTTTATTGGTGGTTATGAGCTGGTGAAGGATGCCGGGATCGGGACTTTGACGTCGCCGGCGGTGGAGGTTACGAAGCCGTGGGGCAGTTTTTTGATTGCCGGTGGACGTGCTGAAAGTACTCGGGTGGAGATTGTGCTGCCGGGTGCAGCGGGGGTGGCTGAGTCGGTGTTGTTCAGGGCGACGGGTCGTGAGCGTGAGCAGATGCGTCGCGTGGCTTTTGACCTGCGGTCGGTGCAGGGGCGGAAGATCCGAGTGCGGCTGGTGGACGAGAACCCGGGTGGCTGGGGCCATCTGAATTTTGATGATTTTCGGCTGCATGACGAGCCGCCGGCCGAGCCGGAAGCCGGTTCAGCATGGCGCAGCACAGAGAATCCGGTACTGGCGCATTTAAGACCGAATCGTGTGTCGTCTGAGGCGACTGGTGCTGCTGCGGAGACGCTGCGTCAGATGCATGTGCCGGACGGTTTTTCTGTGGATGTGGTGGCGGCCGAACCACAGCTGCATCAGCCGATAGCATTCACGTTTGATACTCGGGGCCGTCTGTGGGTGGCGGAGGGTCACAGTTATCCGACGCGGCGGCCGGAGGGGCAGGGGCTGGATCGAATTGTGATTCTGTCAGACCGGGACGGTGACGGCTCGTTCGAAGATCGTCGGGTGTTTATGGAGGGTCTGAACCTTGTCAGTGGTCTGGAGGTGGGTCACGGGGGTGTCTGGCTGGGTGCAGCACCGTATTTGTTGTTTGTGCCGGATGCGGATCAGGATGATCGGGCAGACGGGGCTCCGCAGGTGCTGCTGGACGGATTTGACTACGCGGATACTCATGAAACGCTGAACAGTTTCCAGTGGGGTCCGGACGGCTGGCTGTATGGAAATCAGGGAGTGTTCAACAGTTCGCTGATCGGGGTTCCGGGAGCGGCCGACAGTGCGCGAGTGCGGCTGGGTGCGGGGGTGTGGAGGTATCATCCGCAGCGTCGCAGGTTCGAGGTGTTTGCTCATGGCGGCAGCAATCAGTGGGGGCTGGATTATGACCGGCACGGCCAGTGGTTTATGACTCACTGTCGCAGTTTCTGGGGGCGTGGCCTGACGACTCATGTGGTGCAGGGCGGTCACTACTGGAATCAGTCGAATTCCGGATATGCGCCGTTTGTGTCAGCGGTGGCTGTGCCTGGTCGGCCGTGGCTGAAGAACTACCTGCTGGCATCAGCTCGTTATGATCATGGCGAGGGCGGGGCCGGCCGTCCGGGCACGGATCAGGTGTATGGCGGGCATTCGCATGTGGGGACTTTGGTGTATCAGGGCAGCAACTGGCCGTCTGAGTATCGCGATCACCTGCTGACTCACAATCTGCACGGGCATCAGATCAATCGCATGCGGAATGACCGTGAGGGTGGCGGCTATCGAACTCGCCATGCCGGCACTGACGTCCTGTTCTGCGGTGATCGGGCCTATGTTGCTGTGGACCTGCAGACGGGTCCGGACGGGGCATTGTATCTGAGTGACTGGTATGATGTGCGGCACTGTCACAATCCGGACGCTGAGCAGTGGGATCGCGGGAACGGCCGCATTTACAGAATGAAATATGATGCCTCGTGGCGCGCGGCTGCGGTGGATTTGACGAAGCTGAGCGACGTGGAGCTGGCCGGTCTGCAGCAGCATGAGAACGAGTGGCATGTGCGTGGTGCGCGGCAGGTTCTGGCGGAGCGTGCGCGGGTGCGGTCGACTGATGCCGCAGCTGTTGACCTGCTGCGGAAGCTGGCTGCCGGCGGATCGACTGAGGTACTGCGGCTGCGGGCGTTGTGGACACTGGCGCAGATTGACGGTCTGGGCGACGAGCTGCTGCGGCGGCTGCTGGCGGATGACAGTGAATATGTGCGAGCGTGGGTGGTGCAGCTGGCAGTTGAAACGCGGTCGGCGGCAGTGGCGGGCCAGTTGAGCAGTCTGGCTGCGGCTGATGCTTCATTGCTGGTATTGCGAGCTTTGGCAGCGCAGGTTTCGCGTCTGGATGCGGCGGCAGCGTGGTCAGTGGCCGAGGCTTTGGCAGCGCGGGGTGACCTTGAGCAGGATGAAATGCTGCCGGGACTGCTGTTCTTTGGAATTGCCGGGCTGCTGCAGGCAGATGCAGCGAGGGGTGTGCAGCTGGCGGAATCGACGGTCAGTCAGCAGCTGCGGGATCAGATTGACTGGTATCTTGCTCGGACAACGCAGGCGGGGCGCGAGCGTTTGATTTTGGGCCTGCGGGGGTTGTCGTCGGCTGAGCAGCGACGGCGTCTGCAGCTGCTGGAACTGTCATTGCGGGACAGGCGGGGTGTTGAGGGGCTGGCGGGCTGGACGGAGCTGAGTGCCGGGCTGTATGCGGAGGAGGACGCCGAGGTCCGGGCGCTGTCGGAATCGATTGGAGCGGCGCTGGCGGATCCGGTGTTGCTGGCATCGATGCGGAGTGTGGCGGCTGATGGGGGTGCAGCTGTGCGTCGTCGGCGGCAGGCAGTGGAGGTGCTGGCGAGTGCGGCGACAGCCGAGAACTTGTCGGTGCTGCTGGGGCTGTTGGGTGAGCCTGAGCTGCGGGGAGACGTGATTCCGCGGCTGGCACGATTTCGCGGCGACGAGGTGGCTGAGAAACTGCTGGCGGGACTGGGGCAGTATGCGGACGAGCAGCGGCAGCTGGCGGTGGAGGTGCTGTGTGGCCGGGCCGACTGGTCAGCGCGGCTGCTGGATGAGATTGAGGGTGGCCGTCAGCCGCGCAGTCTTTTGACAGCGTGGAATGCGCGGCAGATGGCGGCTGTGGGTGATGCGAAGCTAAGGAAGCGTCTGGAGGCGATCTGGGGGCGAATCGGAGCGGGTTCTGAGGAGCTGCAGCGGCAGATTCAGCAGCAGTCGGCAGCGTGGCGTGGTGCGCCGCTGTGGGCTTACGACGGTGGCAGCGGGAAGCGGCATTTCCAGAAACTGTGTGCTCAGTGTCACCTGCCGACAGCGGACGGCCCGGCGATTGCGCCGCGGCTGGAAGGTACGGGGGCGAAGGGGATTGAGTATCTGGTGGAGAATCTGATCAACCCGGATGCGGTGATTGGCCGCGACTATCAGGCTCGCGTGCTGGTTACGACTGAGGGGCGAGTCCTGACGGGGATGCTGCAGTCGGAGACACCGGAATCAGTGACACTGCGGACCTTGAACAGCGTGGAGACGGTGAACCGTGGCGAGATTGAGGAGCTGCGGATTTCGGATCAGTCATTTATGCCGCGTGAGCTGCTGCAGGGATTGAACGAGCGGGAGCGGATTGAGCTGCTGAAGTATGTGATGGGGCTGTAGGGGTAGTGTGGGGGGGCGTGAGGGCCGAGCGGGTGACTGGCCTGAGAAGATTGGAAATGTTGTCGGGTTGCGGTGGTCTGGATTTGTGTGAGCGGTGGCGGGTGGAGAGAATCGCGGCGACATTATTTTGCGCGGCGAACAGCCGTTGATTTTTCGTGGTTAGTTTTTTGGGGAACTGATTAATGACAGCAGCGAATTCTGCATTTCCGGAACTGCCTGCGGGTGCCGGAGCGATTGACAGCAATGCATCCGCTGAATTTATCCAGACGGCATCGGGTCTGAAGTATCGGATTTTGCGAGCTGGGGCCGGGGTGAAGCCGACGGCCAGTCAGACGGTGGAAGTGAACTATCATGGCTGGCTGGACGGTGGCCGGGTATTTGACAGTTCTTACCAGCGTGGCAAATCGATATCGTTTGGTTTGAATCAGGTGATACGTGGCTGGACGGAGGGCATGCAGTTAGTGGGTGTAGGCGGCATGATTCAGCTTGAGATTCCATCGGACCTCGGCTATGGAGCTCGGGGCGCCCCGGGCGCGATTCCCGGCAACGCCACCATTCATTTCCTTGTGGAACTGATCCGGGTGAAATGAGGCAAGTGGTCAGCGTTGGCTAGCCGTGGGCGGCAGCCCACGGCTGTGCGCCGTTCGCCGTAGCTCGGGCTTTCCAGCCCGAGTTCTGTCCTCTGCGTTTGCCGCGTTCGTAGCCCGTCGCACTGTTGTGGGTGGATTGCGGGCAGTTGGGCCTCACGCGAAGCCGCGAAGCCGCGAAGAGGAATGCACAAGTTCAGTGGTCAGTGATCGGGTCTCTGACAGCCCTCCGCTGACCGCTGATAGCTGATCGCTGATCGCTGACAGCTGATCGCTGATAGCTCCTAAGTCAGTGGCCCCCTCGCCCCTGGAAGGGGAGAGCGACGGTCTTTGTGTGAGTCAAGATGGTAGGTGAAAAAAAGTGTTCAAGATGTGGTGTTCGATGCTAATCGAAC
>JBJTPZ010000407.1:0-9484 GCA_046075365.1 Planctomycetaceae bacterium | reverse complement strand
GCAGCAGCTCGCGATGGGGGCATCAGGAAATGTTCGAGGACTGAGATCACCACTTCCAGTTTGGCCGGTTCGGCAGAGAGTTTTCCTTTGCGGGCGAAGGCCTTCCACTGCGTCATCTTTGTGGGATCGGCGCCGAATTCTGCGGTAAGTGCCAGCGGCGTCTGGGTCGGCGGGAGTGATCCCCGGCGGCGGAAAGTTGCGGCAATTGCCGGGACGAGCGTTTCGCCGTCAAATGTGAAGTCGCGCGAGAGAATCCATAAGTCGAAGAAGTCCTTCATGCGGCTGTTCTGCATCCCGAGCGCCGTCGCCGAATCCCGCGTCGATCTGGAGCCGAAGTCGAGCGTTTCCGAGTCGAACCGGACAGGTGACCCGCACACCCTCGTACTCCTGATCTTCCTTGATCCGGTCCGCCGAGACAGCGGCAGGATCGAACGTCAGGCCGTCATCGGGAACGACGACAGTGCAAATCTCGCTCATCACTTCAATCAGTCGTTCCAGAGAACTGTCTCCGGTTCCGAGCAGGTCCACGTCCCTGGTGGCCCGGTGGGGTTCGGCCACCCAGAGTTGAAAGAGGATCGCTCCTTTCAGTACGAAGTCATCGGCGTGTTGGGAAACACTCAACCGATAGAGAAACGGCTCAATAGCGTAACGAGTCAATACGGCCTGGAACTCCCCCTTGTGCTTTCGTACGAACTCGGTCAGGCGTCCTTGAACCGATGCCGCTTGTCTTTCGGTTTCCCCTGAGTCATATGAGTGTCGCCTCCAGGTAGGGCCGCATGACGTTTGCCATCCGGCGGGTCCTGGCGGCGCGGTGGAGATCATCGAGGGACGCCGTCTTCTTTCGCAGGCAATCGCGGAGCGCTTCCAGTGCCACGTCGATTCCGATCTTATTGCGGTAGGCAAAGCAATCGACAACCGTCCGTGCCGGATTGGTCACTTTGACTGCGACCCCTTCGACGTCGCAAACGTCGACGCCGTTGATTAGATCGGATCCGGAAAAGCGGACGATGTGCAGTGGAGGAAATTCGACCTTTGGGAATCTTGCCTTTCGGTCGATGGCGAGCCAAATTTCAAACGGGAATTGGGTGGTGAGTCCATGAAACTGGAGCGCCGAAAGTAGACAGACGACGCCATGCGGAACCCTGCGGCCGGCTTCGGCCAGGCCATGGTTCTCGGTGATGTCGGCTCCCGCGAGGACGTAGATGCCTCGGGATGGTCTTTCCAGCACGCCGTCGGCAACGAGGCGGGTGAGGTAGACGCGGGGAATGGCGTGTTCCTGCAGGTCCACAGCGCGGAGAACGCCCCGCTGTCGAACCAGCTTGATGAGCCGATCCGCATGCCCGTTGTCAGTGTTTCTTATTGTCGGCTTTTGATTCATGTGCCGACATTATGTAACACGCGCCCCCATCGGTCAAGCTGAAACTGTCCGGTCGTGGCTGAAGTCCCGGCCCGTTATCACATGGCGTAATTCTTTTTGCACACGCCCGTTATGATCCGCAACTCCACTTCGGTCCAATTGCAAATGCCCTCGTAGAAAAGTTCATTTGGCGTCCTCTTGCATTCACTGAAGGCCACTTTGCAGGCAGCTGCAAGGTGGCTTTTTTCGTTGATTTCTGCACTTTCTGTGCGCAGCAGGCGGAAGGGTGTCCGGCAGGCCCAGGCCCCACAAGATTTCAAAAATAGTCAGGCTGCACCCACGTTTTGCAGGGGCCCTGAGGATCGTGCAACGCTATATTCATGAGATTCATGGGGACCTTTTACAGGAGCAACCCGATGGCAAATTTCCTGCGTCAGAACTGGCTGATTGATCGCAGACACGTCCTGAGGGGACTTGGCGTCGCGCTGGCCCTGCCGTCGCTCGACTGCATGCAACCGCTGTTCGCAGCCGACAAAGTGGTTCGCCCTCGTCGCAGTGTCTTTATCTACCTGCCAAACGGCGTCAACACGCAGGACTACCAGATGGTGACAGCCGGCCGGGACTATCAGATGTCCAGGCCTCTGCAGGTTCTGGAAAAACACCGCGATATCCTGACACCGCTCAGTGGCCTGTATCATCCGCATGGGCTGGGCCACCATCATAACTGCTCCACGATCTGGCTTACCGCCGGGAAGATTGGCCAGTCCGAACGGAATACGATCTCGGTTGATCAGCTCATCGCCACGGTGACTGGCCCGCAGACGCGATTTTCTTCGCTTGAACTCAGCAACCAGGGGCATTCGCTGTCATTTAATGCCGACGGGATTCAGTTGCCTGCGCAGGGAAATCCGGGCGTTGTTTTCCGCGAACTGTTTGAAGAACCGAGGGGTGGCGTGGCCGGTCAGCGACGCGGACTGCAGCGCCGCGGCAGCATTCTGGATGCG
Source organism: Planctomycetaceae bacterium (assembly GCA_046075365.1). Taxonomy (GTDB): domain Bacteria; phylum Planctomycetota; class Planctomycetia; order Planctomycetales; family Planctomycetaceae; genus SXXK01. The sequence continues at coordinate 7,123 of JBJTPZ010000407.1, read as the reverse complement.
GTCATAGACGAAGCTGCGGTGCTTGATCGTCAGCTGGGCTCGGCAGACAAGGGACGACTGGAGCAGTACCTGAATTCAGTTCGGGAAGTGGAAATTCGCACGCAGCGGGCCGACAAATGGCTCGATATTCCTCGCCCGAGGCTCGCCGACGCCGTCGCTTCGAAGCTGAACCGTGACATTTCCCTGGAACGGCTTGGCGAGTATTTGCGAACGATGTACGACATTCTCGTGCTGGCATTTCAGACCGACATGACTCGTGTGGCCACTTTCAGCACCGGGAACGAGGGCACTGGTCCTGCGGTGCCCGAGATCGGCGTGAAGCAGGACCGTCATTCCCTGTCGCATCACAACGGCAACCCCAAACTGCTTGCTGATCTGACGTCCAGCGATACGTTCAACCTGCAGCAGTTCGGCTACTTCCTTGACCGACTGCGTGAAGTGCAGGACGCTGCTGGACCGCTGATCGAAACGACGATGGCGTTGTACGGCAGCGGGATGGCCTACGGGCACAGTCACGGCAATGCCAGCCTGCCGATTGTACTGGCCGGCGGCACGGCACTTGGGTTCAAACACGGTCAGCACATCGATTACAATCTCACCAAAGATTTCCAGGGATACGACAAACATCCCGGCATCTATCACAGTGCCGTCAACAGCAAGGCGCATTTCAGCAATCTGCTGCTGACGATCGCGCAGAAGATGGAGGTTCCGATCGAGAACTTCGCCGACAGCAACGGTAGTGTGTCAGAGGTGCTGGCCCCGGGGCTTTAAGCCGTCCGTGTCGACAGGCCTGTCCTGCAACAGGAATTGTGAAATCTCATGAAGTGGTTTTCGTTGATTACAGTGATCCTGCTGTCGTTGCTGGACAACTTCGTCGTTTGCGGTTCAGACGATGGCCCGCAGGCTGAAAACACCAGTCGCTTCGCTGACGCTGGCAAGGCTCGTTACATTTCCGGTGAACTGGTCTGTATTGACCCGATAAATCGCCGAGGCGGTTTGCGGCTGGATGGCGACGAGGGCCGCTATTTTACTGGCCCGCCGCACTGGTTTGCGCTGCTGCCCGCGGCCGGCGTCTGGCAGCACGGAGCGCGTGGTGAACTGCGCGATCTGCCGCTGGGAACTCATGTGCACGGCTGGTTTGTCGTGCCGCCTGCCGGTGAGGAAGGGACGATTCCGCCGCTGCCGGACGATAAAAAACAGTTTGCCATCGCCGAAAATCATGCTCTGCTGATTGAAGACGATTTCAGTTACTATCAGCGGCGCGGTCAGGCATGGAAAGTCGCGTCGGTCGATGTTGCCAAAGAAAAAATTACACTTGAACCGATCGCCATTCCCTTGCCCGTCGCCGCTGAGCCTGCAGCAGGAAACCGATCACAGACAAGACTGCCGGGAAGCGACGAACCTGGCAAGCCCGTCACAGCCGGCCTTAACACAGCCTTCACGTTTGACATCGATGCACGTTCAGAAATCTGGCAGGGATCCCGGCTGGTCGAACTCAGCACGGTTCAGCCTGGCGACGTTGTGCAGTTCAGCCTTGCGTGGTGTCAGGGGTGGGGGCAGGGTGAATTTCGCGTCGGACGGCTGTGGCTGGACGCAGACAGCCGGGCGAGCGCGACTGAGCGGCAGCGGCAGCGTCATGTGCAGTATGAGCGCGAACGCTGGACTGCGGGCTGGATTGATGACATCGAGCACTTCGATTACGGCGGTGGCGTCGTGACTTTGACGCTGTTTGACGTCGATCAGCAGATCCTTGACGACCTGTCGCGGGACCGTGACGAGCGGATTGCCGTGGCAGTTTCGCATAAGACACGGCGCACATGGTTTCATCGTGCGGATCGCAAGTTCGCCAGGCTGGTTGAATGGAAGCAGCTTGACACCTGGCCGCTCGGCAGCAGCGGAGTGCAGCTGAAGCTCAGGTTCGGCGAACTTTTGGCCGGCTATACTCCCGGTGCCATCGTGCGAGTCAAGGCGGAGAGCTGGAAATTCGTCTCGATGCCCCCTGAAGAGCGGCTGACTTCAGCACAGGACGAGGAACGTGCAGGTCGCATGGTACTGCCGTGGTAGGCAGTTGAGGCAACGTCCGCGCAATTTCATGAGAATTGGAAACAGGAGATCGCCTTGAACCGCTTATTGCTGGGCCTGTGGATGATCACTGTCATGGCGTCCGCCACGATGATCGCCGGTGCTGGTGACAAATGCAGACAACCCTGCATCACGGCATGTACGTCACTCTGCAGCCTGCCGACGGTGGATCCTGCGGTGAAACCGGGCGTTGTGGAAAGTCCCCCGCAGGCGGCAGCCAGCTGTTATCTCATTGGGAATTCACTGACGTGGGACACTGTACCTCAGCGGCTGGATGGCGACGTGCAGTGGCACGTTGATTGTGGCGTGTCGCTGCCTCACATCTTTGCGCATCCGGAGCAGCCCTGTGTGCGGGAGTCGACAGTCTGGCCGCAGGCGCTTCGTGACAGACAATATGAGATTGTTTCAGTGCAGCCGCATTACGGCTCCACGCTCACTCAGGATGTGGAAACCATCTCGAACTGGATGAAGCTCCAGCCGCGGGCTGTATTCGTCGTCCATTCCGGCTGGGCATTCCACACTCAGCGTGCCGGCGAGTTCGACAGCCTCGCCACGCCGGACCGGATGACACACAGTCCGACGTATCTGCGAGCTTTGGTTTCGGAGCTTCGTCGCCTGCACCCGGACAGGGAGATCCGCCAGACGCTGGCGCAGAATCTGCTGGCACAGATTGCCGCAGACATTGGCGCCGGACGGGCACCCTTTGGTGGGGTTGCTGAGTTGTACCGCGACGCGATTCACATGACGCGCAGCCACGGACGGTATCTCATGCACAACGCCATGCGGCGCGCTCTGGGGCAGCCGTTCTCCGCCGCGGGTTTCGAGAACCTGGACCCGCAGGTCACACAGTACCTTGATGGAGTGCTTGTGCTTTTAGAGACAAGTCCGGCGGACCAGCTTCTGCTGCAGCGTTTGCTTTCGAGCGATGAATCGGGCGACCGTGCCGCGATCATTGAGCAGGTGTCCGAGCCGGCGCTGCGGGAACGGCTGGTCGAGCTGCTGCCTGAGATTGAGCGGGCGATCAGGGCACGCCCCGGCACGCTGCTGCTGGAATCGAAGATCGCGGAGGCTGGCGGAAGACTCATCTGCACTCCGACCGCTCCACAGTGGCTGTACCTTGTTACCGGGGATCGCGGCACGGAGATCTTCGACGTACCGACTGCGGTGGACATGTACAACGGCAACAATCCTCTGAAGGGAAAGGGTGGGCGTAACGAGCAGGTCACCGACGACTGGCTGAAACACCTTGCCGAAGTTGTGACCCTGCGCCGTGTCGATCTGGCGAACTGTGCGATCACAGGGGATGGTCTGCGGTACATCAGTCGGCTGACGAGTTTGGAGGAAGTCAACCTGACGCTCACGCCAGTTAACGACGACGCACTCCAGCACCTTGCGGGGCTTTCTGAGCTGCGGGTGCTGGGGCTGGCTTCGACGCAGTGTACCGGCACAGGATTCAGCCACCTCAGGGGGTTGCAGCAGCTGGAAAACGTCAATTTTCACTTCACGCCGCTCAACGATGACGGCCTGCGGGCGATCACGCAGGTGCCGATTGCCGATCGCTTCTGGTTCGCTCACACGCGATTCACTGATGCGGGTGCGGCAAGTCTGAGCAGTCTCAGGCAGCTCAAACGCTGCGGCATTGGCAGCACGGACAGTGCAAGTTCCGGCGCGGCTGTGGCGGCGCTGGCGAAGCTGCCTCTGGAGGAGTTATCGCTGCTTGACAACCAGGCGACCGCCGCGGGGCTGGCCCTGGCGACAAACATCGCCACGCTCCGGCGGCTCGATGTTACGCATGCGCCAACCGTGACCGACGCTGAGTTACCGGCTGTAAGTCTGATGCCGGCGCTGGAAGAATTTCAGCTGGGCAGCGCTCAGGTCACTGACGCAGGGCTGCTGGAACTGGCGGCTTCGAAATCACTCAGGAAACTGACTTTCAGCGGGCTGAAGCAAGTCACCCCCGCCGGCATCGAACGCCTCCGCAAGGCTCGACCCGAATTGCAGATCGAGGTGAAGTAAATGACGTTTCAGCTGCCGGTCGGGCGGATCTGGATGGCTGCTCAGACCACAATTTTTCGCAACTGGAGTCCTGGGCTGCGGGCACTGGTCTGCGGTCGCTCGCCTGATCCGGGATCACTGACGATAAGCCGTTATGCAGTGCTTGTTGCACTCGCTCTGATGGGCTGCGGCAGTGGTATCGTCGGGGCTGCAGACGGGGATGGATACGAAGCCGAGGCGCTGCCATTTTTCAGCGCGCACTGTCTGCGGTGTCACACGGAAAATCGGCAGGAGGGCGAGTTTCGGCTGGACATGCTGGCCCGCGACTTCGGCACTCAACAGACTGCTGAGCGATGGGCCGAGGTGCTCTTTCGGATCAGCGCGGGTGAGATGCCGCCGCGCACCGAACCGCAGCCAAAGGCTGCAGAGATCAGCGCTGTATCGGAGTGGATTTCGCAGCGGCTAAGCGAGGGGGAAGCTGCACGGATGGCCCGTCGTGGTCCTGTGACTCTCAATCGACTCAGTCGTGATGAGTACTCAAAGACGGTGTATGACCTGCTGGGTGTGCACTTCGATGCCACAATGCCTGGGGCTCTCAATGACGATCCCCGCTGGCACGGTTTCGACCGAATTGGTGCATTGCTCACACTGTCGCCGTCGCATGTCGAGCGTTATCTCAACGCCGCCGACACGATCGTGCAGCAGGCATTTCCTGAGCAGGATCCCGCTTCAAAGACAAGTCGTCAGACGGCGGCGGCTCCGCAGCGCTGGCTGATTTATCCGAGTCTGCTGCATGGTCAGATTCAGACACCTGTGCCGGGCCTGTATCGAATCCGCGTGCAGCTGAGCGGACTGGCTTCGTTTCAGGGCCGACTGCCGCGTCTGAGCCTCTGGAACAGCAGCCTTAAACGTGCCGAAGTCGGTCAGGACGTGCTGGCTGCTGAAGATGGGCCGACCGTCATTGAATTCGAAACGTTTCTGCCGCAGGGCAGCTTTCAGCTGATCAATGAAGCGCCCGGCAAACTTGACGACGGCCCCACTCCCTCGGCGACGCCGAAACTGCTTACCCGAATCAAAGACTATCGCCCTGGCCCGACGGGCTACAAGCTGTTTCTCGAAGATGGCCGCCCGATTTTTCCACTGCTGCTGGTCGACTGGTACGAGTGTGAAGGACCAGTCGTGACTGCAGCGGATCTCAGGAAGCGCGACGGCTTTTTTCCGGCAGGTATCAGCAGCAGTCTTCCTGAGAATGCTCAGCAGAAGGCACAGCAGCGTCAGGAAGCCAGCGAATGTCTGTCGCGGTTTATGGCTCGCGCGTGGCGACGCCCGCCCGTGACGGCCGAGATCGATCGCTGTCTGGCAGTATTCGATTCTGAACTTCAGGCGGGTGAAAATCCGCGAGCAGCGTATCTGGCGGCGATGGCCGGAGTGCTGACTTCACGCAATTTTTATTACCTCGTGGAAGGCTCAGCCGATACACGCAGAGAACAAACCAATGACTGGGAACTGGCATCGCGGCTGTCGTATTTCCTCTGGAGTTCACTGCCCGATGAGGAACTTGTCATGCTGGCCGCTCGGGGCGAGCTGCACCGGCCGGATGTGCTGCAGCTGCAGGTGAATCGGATGCTGGCAGATGAGAAGTCCAGCCGCTTTCTTGATTCGTTTCCGCGCCAGTGGCTGCAGCTGCATCGTGTCGGTCAGTTCCCGCCCGACCCCGAGCTGTATCCGGACTATGACAAATGGCTTGAACGCAGCATGCTGCTGGAATCAACGCTCTTTTTCAGTGATGTGTTTGTTCGCAATGCGTCGATCCGCGAGTTTTTGACATCTGACTGGACCATGCTGAATGCGCGGCTGGCAATGCACTACGGGATGAAGTTCCCTGCGGCAGCCGGTTTTCGCCGCGTGGCGCTGACCGACCAGGATCATCGCGGCGGGCTGCTCACCCAGGCGGCGGTGCTTTCGCTGACGTCGGACGGAACTCGCCATCGCCCGGTGCATCGTGGCGTCTGGGTTTCGGAAACCGTCTTTGGTCGCACTCCGCCACCACCGCCGCCGAATGTCGAACCGCTGCAGCCCACCCCGGCTGACAAACCGAAGGCGACCATTCGCGATCAGCTGCAGGCCCACACAACGCACGCAGTTTGCGCCTCCTGCCACCGGAAGATTGACCCGCTGGGCTTTGCCTTCGAAAACTACGATGCGATCGGACGCTGGCGGACGACGGAAAAAGTTCCCGGGGGGTCAGGCAACGATCCGCCTGTGGCGGCCGACGGATCCTTCCCCGATGGTCGCACCTATGACGGGCCCGATCAATTCAGGAAACTGCTTGCTGAGGATCTTGATCGTTTTGCGGAATCGTTCATCGAGCAGCTGGCTGCGTACGCGCTGCGTCGCGCCATGACGATCGATGACGCACCCCATCTGAAGGCCATCGCCGATCTCAGCAAACGGGACGATTACCGGCTGGGTACGATTGTCCGGAACCTGGCAGCTTCGCCCTTGTTTCAACTGCGGTAGCGGACGAACCATCGGCCCTTGCCGGTGGCCATGCATGTGGAATGACTGCGGGGGAGCTGGACGGTGTGTTTTGGCTGGCAGGCAAACCGCACCCGTAGCTCGGGCTTTCCAGCCCGAGATCTGCCCTTAGGCGGTTTTGTGAACCGCTCATGAACGCTGATGGGCGCTGATGAAGCGGCCCACAGGCGAGCCGCGGACGGGAGTCCGCGGGTGTGCGATTCGGTTGCCCGGGTGGTTTTTCGATTACGAGCACGAGCACCAGCACGAGCAACAGGGGTGTTTTGAACCGCTGATGAATGCTAATGACGGGACTTTTTGCGGCTGCCGCTCAGCTGTCCTCATGTAGCTCGGGCTTTCCAGCCCGAGATCTGCCCTCAGGCCGTTTTTCCGAACCGCTCATGAACGCTGATGGACGCTTACTTTTACTTCTACTTCTACTTCTACTTCTACTTCTACTTCTACTTCTACTTCTACTTCTACTTCTACTTCTACTTCTACTTCTACTTCTACTTCTACTTCTACGTCT
>JBJTPZ010000406.1:0-11439 GCA_046075365.1 Planctomycetaceae bacterium | reverse complement strand
CGTTCAAAATCCACACCAGAACCAGCCCCTCACCGCCACCAGATCACTCGCTCGCCAACAGCCGCGACGAAAACATCCCGATTACGATTACGATTACGAGCACGAGCACGAGCACGAGCACGATTACGAGCACGTGCACGTGCACGAGTATCGCACCGCCGGGGCGAACTGAGCACAGGCAGCGTCCTTACCCCCCAAAAATCAACCCATCATCCTTGCGTGCCCACCCATAATTCAATCCGCGCCCCCTGCGATTATCCGTGACAATCCGTGTTCATCCGTGGCTAAAAAAACCGCCCCTCCATCCGCCCCCCATCCGTGGCAAAAAAAAGCCCCCCGCCCCCATCCGTGGCGCAAAACACGGCACTACCGCAGAATCCCCTCCACAACCCGCGCCGGCTCTACACCAGTCAGCCGAAAATCCAGACCCTGATGACGATACACCAGCCGCTCATGATCCATCCCCAGCAACCGCAACACCGTCGCATGCAGATCACGCACGTGAACACCATCCTCCGCCACGTTGTAACTGAAATCATCCGTTGAACCATACGTCATGCCAGACTTCACTCCACCACCCGCCAGCCACATCGTAAAACACCGCGGATGATGATCCCGCCCCGCCTCCAGACTGTCCCACTGACCCTGACCCGCTACCCCACGCCCAAATTCACCACCCCAGATCACCAGAGTATCCTCCAGCAAACCACGACGCTTTAAATCCCGCACCAGCGCAGCACTCGCCTGATCCGTGTCCCGACAACGAGCCGTACACCAGCTCGGCAGACGACTGTGATGATCCCAGTCCGGATGAAATAACTGCACAAATCGCACACCACGCTCCGCCAGTCGACGCGCCAAAATACAATTCGCCGCATAACTGCCCGGACGCCGAGAATCCGGACCATACAGCTCAAAAACCTCCTCCGGCTCGTCACTCAAATCCGCCAGCTCCGGAATACTGGTCTGCATCCGCCACGCCATCTCGTACTGCCGAATCCTCGCCACAATCTCAGGATCACCCGCCTGCTGCAAATGCTGCTGATTTAACTCCGCCAGACCGTCCAGCATCCCCCGCCGCAGCTCCCGAGGCAAACCCTCCGGATCCCGCAGATACAACACCGGCTCCCGCGAATTCCGCAGCTTCACACCCTGGTGCCGCGATGGCAAAAAACCACTGCCCCAGTAATGATCATACAGCGGCTGATCACTCGGACGCTGCATCTTCGAAATCAGCACCAGATACTCCGGTAAACTGCCGTTCTCACTGCCCAGTCCGTAACTGGTCCACGCACCCACACTCGGACGACCAGGCAGCTGATGCCCCGTCAGAAATTTGGTCATCGCCGGAGCATGATTGATCTCTTCCGTATACATCGATCGCACCAGACAAATCTCATCGGCGACCTGCTGCAGATAAGGCAGCCAGCCACTGATCTCCGCGCCGCTCTGGCCACAACGCCGAAAACGCACTCGAGACGGCATGACCAGCTGCTTCTGACCAGACGTCATCGTCGTCAGGCGCTGACCACGACGCACAGAATCCGGCAGCTCTCGACCCGCCCACTCCAGCAAACCCGGCTTGCTGTCAAATAACTCAAGCTGCGAAGGACCGCCCGACTGAGTCAAAAAGATGACGCGTTTGGCCCGCGCAATCTGCTGACTCACACCAGCCACCTCCGACACACCCCCGACAGCACCTGCCGACTCACGCTCCAGCAGCGATAACGCCGCCAGCCCGGCCGCAGACTGCAGACCGCCACCCAGAAAAGCGCGGCGAGCCACTGCAGAATGATACTCCCCGCAAACATCACTCATGGGTCACCGCCTCGTCCAGATTCAGCAACAGACTGGCCACCACCGCATAAGCCGCTGTCGCCGCACCACTCTCACTGCTCACCACAGCACCCTCCGCATGATCCACAACCGCCGTTCCCAAAAACTGCCGCACAGACTCAGGATGCTCACCATAATACGACAATGCCCGCTCATACTCCCGCTGCAATACCCGCAGCTCCGCAGCTGCCAGACGCCGCGACAGCACACGCAAAGACAGCTCCTGAAATGGCTCGGGATGAACCACCGCCCGATACGCCAAAGCCCGCGCTGCCTCCAGATAATTCTCGTCATTCAGCAGCGTCAGTGCCTGCAGTGGAGTATTCGTGCGGATACTGCGTACCTCACACGAACGACGCTGCGCAGAATCAAACAAAAACGTCGGGGCAATGCTGCGCCGCCAAAAAGCATACAGCGTCCGACGATAACGCGCCGCCCCCTCGCTCGGAACCCACGTAAATCGACCCATGAAATTCTCCTCCCACACACCGGCCGGCTGCCACGGTCTCACCGGCGGACCTCCCAACGCCGGATTCAACAGCCCCGCTGCCTGCAAAGCCGCATCACGCAGCATCCACGACGGCAGCCGAAATCTGCTGCCCCGCGCGTACAGCCGATTCTCCGGATCCAGCTCCAAAGCCTCGGCACTCACAGCCGAACTGCGACGATAGGCCGCACTCGTCACTATCAGACGCAGCAAATGCTTCACATCCCAGCCGCTCTCCACACACTCCACAGCCAGCCAGTCCAGCAGCTCCGCCTGATCCGGACGCTCTCCCTGCACACCAAAATCCTCCATCGTCCGCACCAGACCCGCACCAAAACACAACTGCCACAAATGATTCACCAGCACCCGCGCCGTCAAAGGATGCTCCGGTGATGTCAGCCACCGAGCCAGATCCACGCGAGTCAGTTCGCCGCCGGACAATGGCGCTATCTCAGCCAAACCACCCCGCTGCACCAGCTCACCAGGCCGATCCCAGACACCCCGCTCCAGCACATGCGTCGGTCGAGCCTCCGCACGCTCCCCCAAAACCATCACCTCCACACGCTTCGCACCCTGCACCTCACGCAATTGAGACTCAGCTGTGACCAGCGATCTCCTCGCCTCCTGATACGGACCGAAGTCCGCCAGAAACTGCTCCCGCAAACGATCACGCAGCTCAGACACCGCCTCACCAGAAATCTCAGACAGCTCCTCCAGCGGAGTCTTCCCGGTTCCACGCACCGCCGGACCCGCCTGATCCGTCACCAGCACCCGAAAACGACCCACGTTCGCATCACCATCCGTCGATCGCTGCCGCAGCTCAAACACCAGCTCTTCCGACCCGGACAGCTCAACAGGTTCAGCCAGCTCAAACACCGCCACATGAGACACCACGGTCGGGGCTCCGCGAGTCGTCCAGCCGTTCCGCGGATCATCATCCAGCACTCCCCTGATGTCACCATAAGATCGCGCGTCCTTCTGCGCCGGCGAAAAATCGGCCACCGCCCCCGACACCACAATGTCACGCACCACACTCGAACCTCGCCGACGAACCTGAACCTTGATGTCCGTCAATATAAAATCACCCGTACGCCCGCGACTGAAACCGCCAGACGTGTGCGAAGCATGCGGATAAATCTCCAGCCGCACTCCCGTCACTCGCCCCAGTCCCACAACACCCGACAGCCGATAATCGTCCTGCCGCGGATTCGCACCACTCGCCTGCACCACACCGTCAGACTCCTGATGCAACGTAGTCCCCTCCACAGACTCCAGCTCTCCACGCAGCACTGACCACGAACTATACCCCGCGCCCAGCTCCGTACGCTGACCCGCCAGCCAGTCCGCAAATGGCTGCTCAGACTCAGCCCTCGCCCGCTGCTCACGATCTCTGCGGACAGACACCAGCCGTTCTGCCTCCTCCACCGCACGCTGCACATGCCGCGACTCATAAGCCAGATACGGCTTCGCCGCACGCCCCGCCTTGCCGTCCTCATCTATGCTGTTGAAAAATGCCGTCAGGCCATAGTAGTCACGCTGAGTCAGCGGATCGAACTTGTGCGAATGACACTGACAACAGTTCAATGTCAGACCCAAATACAATGTCCCCATCGTGTTGACACGATCCAGCACATAATCCACCCGCGATTCTTCCGGATCCCGACCACCCTCGCCGTTCGTCATGTGATTGCGATGAAAACAGGTCGCCAGACGCTGCTCAGCTGTCGCATTCGGCAGCAAATCACCCGCAAACTGCTCCAGCGTAAACTGATCAAAACGCTGATTCGAATTAAAAGCCTCCACCACCCAGTCACGCCACGGCCAGTTGTCCCGACTGGCATCCGACTGAAATCCGTCCGTGTCCGCATAACGCGCAGCATCCAGCCACCACATCGCCATTCGCTCGCCAAAATGCGGCGCAGCCAGAAGACGATCCACGTGCTGCTCGTACGTCAGATTCGACGACAAATCCGCCACCGTCGGCGGCAGACCCGTCAGATCAAAAGATACCCGCCGCAACTGCACGTAATCAGCAGCCGCCGCCCCTGCCCGCACACCCGCACGCTCCAGCCGACGATCAATCAGCACATCCACCGGATGCAGCCCCGCAGGAACCTCAGCCTTCACCGGACGCTCAAATGACCAGTGACGACCCCACAACGCTCCCGCCCGGATCCACTCCGCAAACATCGCCACCTCCGCCGCCGTCAGCATTGGCTTGTGCGATTCCGCAGGAGGCATCTGCAGATCCGCGTCCGCCGTCGTCAGCCGCTGCATCAGCTCACTGCCCCCCACATCTCCAGGCACAATCACCTTCGCCGTGGCGCCCTCCCGAGTATCCAGACGCAAATCCGCCTTCCGCTGCGATGGATCCGGACCATGACACGCAAAACAACGATCCGACAGCAACGGCAAAATGTCCCGACCAAACTGCGGCTCGTCTGCACCTGAAACTGCTCCACAGCACACCAGGCACAAACACAGAAAAATTCGCCCCGACCACCACTCTGCCACTGCCATCACACAACACCTTTCCTGCACACTAACCGCGCTCCCCATGCCCCGCGTCTGCCATGCCCCGCGTCCACCAACACTCAGGCGGATTTCCAGCCCACTCCCGCCCACTCCCGCACACTCGTGGTTCAAACCGCCCCGACACGAACTCGCTCTGCAATCCGCCCCAGATCCACCAGCTCCGCTCGACCACCACTCCCGCCCACCAGCTCACAAATCAAATCAATCGCGCGAAACTCCGGATCCACCACATACAAACATGATGGATGAGCCAAAAAGTCAAACACCGCTCCCTGCTCGATCGTCCACTCCACACACTGACGCACCGATCGCAAAAACCAGTCCAGCTTCCAGCGACCACCACGAAATGCTCCAATGTCACTGATCGGACTCATCGGTATCTCCACCAGTCCGTCGTCATACACAAATGGCTGCGCCTGTTGCTGAGCCTCCAGGATGCCACGCAGCACCGACTCACTCGGCTCCTCCAGCGGCGCCGAATTCGGATGCACAGGATACAAACTGCTCACCCAGCTAAATCCCAGCTCCTGCAGCAGCGCCCGCACACCCGGATGCTCCCGCAGTCCCCCATGAAAACCGCCCGGTGTCCTGAAACCCGCCGCCTCAATTCCCAGACGCGACTTCAGCGCCTCGCCCGCCAGCCGGATGTTCTCCCGAATCGCCTCCTGCACCGACATACCCCGCAACAGCCACGGTGCACGCTGAAATCGAAACTGCAAATCCTCCACCCGACCCGCCAGCACATTCACATGATCATACGTGTGATTCCCAATCGGATGACCAGCCTCCGAAATCTCACGCAGCCAGCCCACATCCGCCTGCTCCAGCACCCGACCCACAGCAAAAAAATGCAGCAATCCACCCGCCGCCTTCACTCGCCGCGCCGCCTCCACAGAATACCGCTTCGTCTCCTCGTTCAAATTGCCCTTTTCGAAATCCCAGTGAGTCATCTCCCACTGCGGAAAATTACGACTCATCTCCAGATCCAAAGTAATCGCAATCTGGGCCCGACCACGAACACGACTACAACCCGCAACACCCCGCACTCCGGATACACCTCCACCAACACCAGCACCCCCACCAACACCCACACCAGCCACACCCCCCGCCGCACGCACTGCTCCCAGAACTCCCGCCGCACCGCACAGCACTCCACGCCTGCTCAGCAACCGCCCCATCTCAGCGACTCCCCTCTGCTGCAGGCTTCAGCTGCACCCAGGACACCTGAGTCACCAGCTGGTTAAGCGCCGCATACGAAATCGCAGCATTCACCGCAAACCGCGGCGATGTGTTCGAAGGAAACGTCGCCAGTGATGCGTCCGCCACCAAAAACACATTAAAATCCTGCGACAAATTCTCATACCCCGCTGTCGTTCGACAATAACACATGTCCGTCGCATACCCCGTCAACAGCACATGCCGCACTCCATGCTGCTTCAAAAAATCCCGCAGCGGCGGATATCCCTCGCTGTCATAAATCACCACATCCTCCGCCTCGACCGTCACCGAATCACTCACCGGAATCGGCAGCTTCCAAAATCCCTCGCCGTTAAACCGCGCTCCCGCATCCAGACCCGGAAACTGCCGGAAATAATCCGCCACCGGCTGCCGCACTCCCAGCTGCAGCCGCTCCGGCAAACCCTCACCCACGTACGAATACTCCGACAAAACTCGCCGCAGCTCACGCTCACCCAAAACCCGCTCCTCCGCCGTCGGACGCTTCGCAAACGAACGATACACCTTCGTCCGAATCTCATCCGCAGCACCCGGCAGACTATACATCACAAATGCTGCCTTCCCGCGCAAACGCCGCAAAAACGGATTAATCACCTGCTTCGTGTGACGAGCCGCCAGAGCGTTCTTTTCCGGAGTACAAAAGTCGGCCACGCCGTTCGGCTGCGGAGACTTCCAGCCCCAGCTGTCGTCAATCGCCCACGGATGCACCATAATCACCGCTGTCTCAGCCAGACGCAGCTCATTCGGAATCTCAATAATCCCCCGCGCGTTATACGAAAATCGCCAGGCACGCACCGACAAATCAGCACCCTCGTCCTGCACAATCGCAGGAGCCTCATAATGGGCCTGCTCAATGATCGGCTCAAAATACTCGGGATAGTCCGCCAGCAGTGCACGCGGCTGCTCAATTCGCACCAGACGGTTCTCATACACCCGACCGCCAGATGCTGCAGACGAACCCTCCTGAGCCACCACAAATGCACCGCTCAGATTCACTGACAACAGCACAAAACTCAGCACTAACGCTCGCACCATCGCCACACCACTCCCGGCTAAGGACCGCCCATCAACCACGCAAACAAATCCCGCAGCTCCTGCGGCTTCAGCTGCCGATATAAGCCCTCCGGCATCAGCGACACTGCCGATTCCGACAACTCTTCAATCTCAGCCGTCGACAGCGCCTGCCGCTCACCCTTCGCATCCGCCAGCACCAGCTCAGATTCGGATCGCGAAATCGGCAGACCCGTCAGCACACGGCCACTCTTCGTCTGCACCACCACACTCACATACTCCCGCCGAATCACGCTGCTGGGATCCACCAGACTGATCAGCAGAAAATCACGATCCTGCCGATTGGCCGTGGTCAGATCAGGTCCCACCCTCCCACCCTCACCAAACATCTGATGACAGGCACCACAGTGCCGGCGAAACAGCTCACGCCCCGCAGACTTATCACCCGCACCCGCTCGCAAATCATTGTTCAGTCGCCGTACCTCTGCCAGCCGGTCTTCACGAGTCTCACCGTGCAGACGACCCCAGTGCTTCGCCACAAGAGCATCCAGCTGCGAATCCCCAAACAATGCCACCCGCCGAATCTGCTCCAGCGATGTCCACCCCGCCGGAACTCGCCCGCTGTCCACCGCCAGCAGCCAGCGATTCGCCCAGCTCGCACGCGACAGCAGCACGTCACGCAGCTGACCGTTCAAACCACTCTCCGGAAACTGCCGCTGCAGCTCGATCAGCTCGTCCGCCACACTCTCACCCACACCGGAATTCGCCAGCACCCGCAGCGCTGCACCACGCACTCGATCCGACGCCTCACTCTGCACAATCGCCAGAGCCGGATCCGCCAGTCGCTCGTCCCGCACCGTCGCCAGAAGCTCCAGCAGCTGCACTCGCTGCTCCACCCCTGTCTCCCCACTAAACGCACGCTGCTCCAGCCAGGCCCGCGGCTCACTCAAACCCAGCAATATCCCCGCCCGCAGCAAATTCACTTCCGCAGGTTCAGACCTCCAGTCCGCCAGCAATAACTCGGCCGTCCCATGACCCCGCAGCTGCTCGGCCGTCAGCTGCTGACCTTCACCCACCGACCACCCGCCCCGCTCCTGCCAGCCCGCCACAATCGCTGACCACAGGCCCAGCCGCTGCTGCCGCCCAGGCGCCGCCCGCAGCAGCGACAACACCGAATCCAGACCCTCCGCCGTACCCTCCGCTGCATATCGACGAATCAATCGAGGCATCAACACATCCCGACCCAGCCGGCTGTTCCATAACGTCGGTCGCACAAATCGCCGCATCACCTCAGCTCGACCCGACACACTGTGCTGCTCCACCGCCCACCACCACAGCAGCGGCAAACAAGGATCGTCACCATGATCGTCACGATTGATGTTCGCATTGATCATCGGTACCGCCGTCTCCGCCGGCAGACGCTTCGCCGTCGCCGCCAGCTGCTGCAGCACCTGCACGTCCGACTCCTGCTCGGCAAACTCGTCCAGTCGATGCGCCAGCACCTCAGACACCACACCCGCATCCCCCAGCAGCCGCAACGCCCAGCCACGCACAGCCGCATGCACACTGCTCAGCAGCTGCATCGCCGTCGCCTCATCAAAACCACCCAGCACATGCAGCGACCACAAAGATTCCAGCGCCTGCAACTCGTCAGCTGAGGTCAGCGCCGCCTGCCGAAATCGCTCCCGCAGGTCAGCCAGCTCCGCAGACATTTCACCCCCGGTCACCCTCCGCGCCAGTTCACGACGCGCACGACGCACATACCACTGCCGCTCATCCAAATGCAGCTGCCACAGCTGCTCACCAGTCAGCGCAGTAAAATCCGGCACCTCAGCCCGCACACCAGCGCCATGCACCAGCCGATAAATTCGACCGTTGCTGCGATCCCAGTCCGCGTCAGGATCCGGATGCGCCGTCCGAGCATCATGCCAGTCCGATACATACACCGCTCCGTCCGGACCCGTCGTCACGTCCGTCGGAGCAAACCACGAGTCACCTGATGTCAGCAGCTCGCCGCCATGAGCCGTCGAAACCGTCGAACCCGCAGCTTTAATCGTGTGCCAGTACACACCATGACCCAGCAAATCACCCGCCACATACTTACCCCGCAAAGATGACGGAAACTGAGCCTCCTCGTAGACAATCCCGCCCACCGTCACATGACCACCGCGAAAATTCTGATGCGCAGCATGCTCGAAATACCCGTAAGCGTGCGGATTGTGCAGCGCACCATGCTTGCCAAACGACTTGACGTAATACGCCCCCTGCAAACCATGCACCAGCACATAACCGCCGTAATTCGTGCTGTAAAACAATCGCCCCCGACGGTCAAAATCCAGTCCCCACGAATTGCCGCCACCCTCGCAAAACAACTCAAATGCACCCGTCACCGGATGATACCGCCACACACCCTGCTGAAACTCAGTCCCCCGAATGCTGGCCGTTACCGTGCTGCCCTGACACCCGTAAAGCCAGCCATCCGGACCCCACGTCAGTGAATTGGCCACACTGTGAGCATCCTCCATGCCGAACCCGCTCAGCAACACCTCAGGATCACCGTCCGGTACATCATCACGATTCCGATCCGCATAAAACAACAGATAAGGAACCTGCAACACATACACACCGCCATGACCAAAAGCCAGACCCGTCGCCAGATTCAGACCAGCCACGAAATCACGACCGACATCCATCCGCCCGTCACCGTCAGTATCCGTCAGAATCGTGATCCGATCAGCACCCACAGGACCCCTCGGCGGTGGCTCCGGGATGCGGTCATACTTCGTTCGCGAATAACGATCCACCTGCACACGCTGCAGACCTTCAGGATTCGGATACTGCAGGTACTGAATCACCCACAACCGGCCACGGTCGTCAAACTCCAGCGCCACCGGCTGCTTCACCAGCGGCTCAGCTGCCACCAGCTCCGCACGAAATCCGTCCGCAGCACGCAGCTGCTGCAAAGACTGCTCTGGCGAAAGCCCCTGCGCTCCAGCCACCGCACACTGCAAACAAAACGACAGCACCGCCGTCACCAGACTGCTGAACGCTCCCACAAACATCGCGCAACAGCGATCCAACCCGCAGCGACACTCAGACACAGCAGTCCCTCCCGGCAACGCAGCTGCCAACGCTTCAGCTCAGCCTTAGCCCAGCAGCTCAGGCAGCGGAACTCGCTGATCCATCACATACTGCGGTCGACCCGCAAAGTCCCGCAATGTCGTCTCAGCACTGATCCCCAAATGCCGATACAGCGTCGCCAGCACCTCACCAAAATGCACCGGTCGCTCCGCAATCTCAGCACCCAGACGATCCGTCGCTCCGATCACCTGGCCCGTGCGGAATCCGCCTCCCGCAATCAACCCGCCACCCACCTGCGGCCAGTGATCACGACCCGCGTCCTTGTTGATCTGCGGAGTCCTGCCGAATTCACCCCACGCCACCACCGCCACATCCCGATCCAGACCCCGCTCATGCAGGTCCGCAATCAAAGCACTTAACCCCTGATCAAACTGCGGCAAATGAGTATTCTTCATGCCGTTGAAATTGTCCGAATGAAAGTCCCAGCGACCAAAATTCAGCGTCACCACACGACAGCCAGCCTCCACCAGACGACGAGCCACAAGGAAATGCTGCAGATTTCGCGGAGCACCATCGCCAAAATTCCGCGGATCTCCATCACCATAACGTTCACGCACATGCTGCGGCTCTCGCGAAATATCCAGCGCCTCCACCAGACGACTGGAAGTCAAAATGTCAAAAGCCTGCTGAGTAAACGTATCCATCGCCTCCAGCATCCCGCCATTGTCCCGCGCCTGCCGCAGACGATCCACAGACTTCTGCAGCAAACGACGATCGTCCAGACGAGCTGCATCGATGCCGTTCAAAACCATGTCCTTCTGAGCAGGCCCGGATGGACGAAATGCAGAATTCGAAATGCCCAAAAAACCAGGATGACCCGGAGATCCATAAGGCGGATGACCAGTGTCCGGTGACAATCCCACAAACGGCGGCACCGCAGCGTTCCGCGGACCCTGCAGCTGCGAAACCGTCGAACCAAATGACGGCCAGCCTCCCGGTGGCTGCTGACGCTTCGATCGACCCGTGTAACAGATAAACGAATCATGATCGCCGTCCGGCGACCCATACACCGAACGCAGCGGTACACACAAATCCATGATCCCCGCCAGACGCGGCATGTGCTCACAAATTTCAATGCCCGGCACCTTCGTCGCTATCGGCTGAAACTCGCCGCGAATCTCTGCAGGAGCCTGCATCTTCAGGTCATACATGTCCTGATGCCCCGGAGCACCACACATGTAAATCATGATCAC
>JBJTPZ010000405.1:0-5366 GCA_046075365.1 Planctomycetaceae bacterium | reverse complement strand
CACGTGCGTGATCTGCATGCGACGGTGTTGCGGTTGCTGGGGATGGATCATGAGCGGCTGGTGTATCGTCATCAGGGTCTGGATTTTCGGCTGACTGGTGTAGAGCCGGCGCGGGTTGTGGAGGGGATTCTGCGGTAGTGGCGTGTTTTTAGCCACGGATGTGGGGGGATGGAGGGGCGGTTTTTTTAGCCACGGATGAACACGGATTGTCACGGATAATCGCAGGGGCGCGGATTGAATTATGGGTGGGCACGCAAGGATGAGGGACTGCTTTTTTGGGGGGTGGGGCCGCTGTTTGTGCTCAGTCCGCTCCGGTGGTGCGATACTCGTGCTCGTAATCGTAATCGTAATCGTAATCGTAATCGTGAACGGGATGTTTTCGGGGCGGATGGTGGAGAGTTGGTGATCTGGCGGCGGTGAGGGGCTGGTTCTGGTGTGGATTTTGAACGCTTGATGGCTCACGGATGTGCCGTGATGGGCTCGGACAAACGAAATGGTGGCACTGATGATTTTGGCTTTCAGATTTCTTGAGTCTGTGTTTTGTGCGGTGGCGGTCTGGTGGCGGAGTGTGCTGCCGGTTTGTGTGTGGTGTTGTGCTGTTTGCGGTGCTGCGACGGCGGGTGAGGATGGTTTGCAGATTGTGACGGCGTCACGCACGTCGCCGGAGTTTACGCGGCGGAGCGAAGGGGATGTGATTGAGCTGTCAGACGGGCGGCTGCTGCTGGTGTCGATGGAGTTTTCCGGTGATGGCAGTGACTTCGCAAAGACTCGGCTGGCAGCACAGGAGTCTGCGGACGGCGGTCTGACGTGGACTGATCATCGCGTGGTGACGGAAACATCGCCTGGCGACATGAATGTGTATTCGCCGAATCTGATTGCCGGGCGTGATGGTTCTGTGCTGCTGTTGTTTATGCGGCAGCATCGTGCTGGTGAGCTGACAAATCATGTGTGGAAATCAACGGATAACGGGGCGACGTTTGTGCCGTATTCTGAGTTTGTGCCGCGGGGTGATTTTTCGCTGTGCAACGGGACTGTGAAGCGACTGGCTTCGGGCAGGCTGTTATTGCCGGCGAATCCGCCGGTCCCCGGTCAGCGTGCCGAGACGGGTCCGTATGCGGCTACGGTGTTGTGGAGTGACGACGACGGTCTGACGTGGAGTGTTTCGGATTCGCGTGTGCAGCTGCCGCTGCGAGGGGCGATGGAGCCGCACGTGGAGCAGGCGACGGATGGTCGAGTGCTGATGGTGATGCGAAATCAGCTGGGTCGTCTGTATTTGTCGGAGTCTGTGGATGAGGGTGAGAGCTGGAGTGCAGCGAAGCCAACGGATTTGATTTCACCGGAATCGTGTCCCGAACTGACTCGCATTCCAGGCACGGGTGATCTGCTGATGATCTGGAACAATTCGTTTGATCCAAAGTTTCGCTCGCATTTTGGTCGTCGCAGTCCGCTGACGGCTGCGGTATCGCGGGATGGTGGCCGGTCCTGGCAGAACGTGCGTGATATTGAAACTGATCAGACGCGGGCATTTTCCAATCCCGGCTGCAGGTTTACTCGCAGCGGCCAGGCCATTGTGAATTACTGGACGTGCGAGTATTTGCCGGACTGGCGGATGCAGGATGTGATTGATCTGCGTGTGGCGGTGATTGACTGGTCGTGGTTTTACGGTGCTGGTACTGAAGCTGGGGCTGGTCGGCCGGGAGCGGCTGTGCAGCGTGAGATTGGCAGTCGGCGTGAGTTGTTTGTGGATCGTTTTTTGATTGAGCGGATGCGGGATCTGGAATTGCGACTGCAGCAGCCTGTTTTGGCTGAGCCGACGACGGAACCGGCGGATGCGATGGAGTATGGCACTGTGATTCGGGACGGCGATCTGTTCCGTTTGTATACTCGAGACGGCCGCGGGGCGAAGTTTGATGGTGATGAGCCGGAGGTGACTCGGTACTGTGAAAGCCGGGATGGGGTGCACTGGACGAAGCCGAAGCTGGGTCTGGTGGAGCTGGACGGCAGTCGCGAGAACAACGTAATTCTGAAGGAGGCTCCGTACTGTCACAATTTTTCGCCATTTCTGGATGAGCGTCCGGGTGTGTTGTCGGAGGAGCGATTCAAGGCTTTGGGTGGAACGGTGAAGTCTGGTCTGGCGGCATTTGTTTCGGGCGACGGGATTCACTGGCGAAAGCTGCGGTTGGAGCCGGTGATTACGTATACGAAGGAGTATGCGTTTGATTCGCAGAATGTGGCTTTCTGGTCTGCGAGTGAGGGGCGATATGTGTGTTATTTTCGGCATTTTCTGGAGGGGCAGCTGAGGTCGGTGTGTCGCACGACTTCGGCGGATTTTGTGACGTGGAGTGAGCCGGTTCCGCTGCGTCCGAATTTCCCGGGCGAGCACATTTATACTTCGCTGACTCAGCCTTACTTTCGGGCTCCGCATCTGTACGTGGCGACTCCGACGCGTTTCCATCCGGGGCGTGGTGAGAGTACGGATATTCTGTTCATGACGGCTCGCGGCAGCAGTCGTTATGACCGCACATTTCGTGAGGCGTGGATTCGACCGGGTCTGGATCCTGCGCGGTGGGGCAACCGATCGAATTATGCGGCGCTGAACGTGCAGCAGACGGGAGCGTCCGAGATGTCCGTGTATGTGACTCCTTTCAGGCGTTTTGTGCTGCGGCTGGACGGTTTTGCGTCGCTGCATGCGGGAGCGGACCTGGGTGAGATGACGACGTGGCCGGTGGTGTTTGCGGGGAAGCGTTTGTTTCTGAACTATGCGACCAGTGCTGGCGGATCAGTGCGAGCCGAGTTGTTGAGTGCGGCGGGTCAGCCGTTGCCTGGTTTTAGTCTGGCTGACTGTCGAGCGCTGGTGGGTGATGAGATTGAAGGGCAGCTGGAGTGGTCTGGGGGTGATCTTTCGCGGCTGGCCGGTCAGCCGGTGCGACTGCATCTGGAGCTGCAGGAGGCGGATGTATTTGCGCTGCAGTTTCGGGAGTGAGTGCTGATGTTCGGGATGCAGTGTGGGAGGGCAGCGGCGTGGACATCGGGCTGAGCTGGCGACTGCTGTTGTTTGTTTGGTGTGTGCTGCCGGCGGGGCCATCCTGTACGGGGGAAGCGGCAGCGGGTGACGAACGCTGGCCGGAGACGCTGGCGGGGACGCTGCATCTGGAGTCGGAGCAGCCGCTGGATCGGGTGATGGTGTCGGGTTTAAGGCGTTTTTGTCTGCGTGAGCTGGCTGCTGCTCCGCGTCTGCGTGACCAGTTGTGGGCGCCGTTTTTGTCGAGTGCAGAGACGCTGCGGGAGCGTGCGGAAGAGCGGCGTGGCGAACTGCGGCGTCTGCTGGGTGTGGTGGATCCGCGTGTGACCGGGGTTGAGTCGGTCGCTGGTCTGGCGGGTGCTGTGGATGCAGCGGGGGCATGGGGGTTTGAAGGTCCGTCGGGTGGCGGTTTGCGGCGTGTGCGGTGGCCTGTGCTGTCGGGAGTGACGGCTGAGGGATTGCTGGTGGTGCCGGAAAAAATTCGCGGTGCGGTGGTGCTGGTGCCCGACACTGCCTGGACTCCGGAGATGCTGTGCGGTGTCAGTGCGGGTGCGGAGGTGTCGCAGGGTCTGGTGGGTCGTCTGGTGGAGGCTGGCTGTGTGGTAGTGGTACCTGCGCTGATCAGTCGCGGTCAGCGTTTTTCGGGGAATGCGGACGTGGTGCTGACGAACCAGTCGCATCGGGAGTATTTGTATCGGCAGTCCTTTGTGGTGGGCCGACATGTGGCGGGCTATGAAGTGCAGAAGGTGCTGGCGGCGGTGGATTTGCTGGAACGCTGGCTGCGTGCTGAGGCGGGTGCTGGTGTTGTGGAAAGTTTGCCGATTGGTGTGGGTGGTGTGGGCGAGGGTGGTCGGACAGCGCTGGCGGCTGCGGCTGTTGACCGGAGGATTCGTTCGTGCTGGGTGGCCGGATATTTTCAGCAGCGTGAGGGTTTGTGGCGGGAGCCGATTGATCGCAATGTGTGGCGTCTGCTGACGGAGTTTGGTGATGCGGAGCAGGCTGGTTTGATTGCGCCGAGGGCGCTGGTGCTGGAGGCGTGCAGGGTGCCGGAGTTTCGAGGTGTGGCGGAGGTGTTGGGGGGGCGGGCACAGGCAGCAGCTCCGGGTGGAGTGGAAGTGTGTGAATTCCCGTCGGTGCGTGCGGAGGCTGAGCGAGCGCGAAAGTTTTATGCGGTGTATGGTGCGGAGTCGCGGCTGCAGCTGTTTGGACATGTTGCGGACGGGATGGAGGGTGCGGGGGTACCAGGAAGCTGTGTTGTTGTGGACGCATTTTTGAGGGGTTTGTGGCCGGATGCGGAGGTGTCGGAGTCTGCTGCAGGACAGGCGGCGGGGGCAGTTGCGATGGTGTCTGGTGGTGGTGAACCGGTTGCTGAGGAAAGTCTGCGGTTGTTTGCGGATGAGCGTGAACGTCGTCAGCTGGACGAGCTGCAGGAGCATGTGCAGCGTTTGATTCGGGGCAGTCAGCGGGTGCGGGATGCGGTTTGGCTGGTGGCTCCGGGTCAGGAATCAGGCTGGCCTGAGCGTCAGCGTGGCTTGCGTGCCGTGGTGCAGGAGGAGCTGATTGGTCGGGTGCCTCAGATTCCGCGGGAGTTACGACCGCGTACGAGGCGGATTCTGGAGACGGCGGAGTATGTGGGTTATGAGGTTTGGCTGGACGTGTTTGAGGACGTGGTGGCGGGTGGAGTTTTGTTGTTGCCGCGGGGCCTGGGTGCTGGTGAGCAGCGTGCGGTGGTGGTGTGTCAGCACGGACTGGAGGGGACTCCGCTGGACACGATTTCGCGTGAGGCCGGTCCTTATGCTGCTTATCGTGCTTTCAGTGAGGAGCTGGTGCGGCGTGGTTACATTGTGTTTGCGCCGCAGAATCCGTATCGGGGCGGGGATGATTTTCGGGTGTTGCAGCGGATGAGCAATCCGCTGGGTCGTTCGTTGTTCAGCCTGATTGTGTCGCAGCATCAGCAGCTGTTGCGGTGGCTGAAGACGGTGCCTGGGGTGGATGCCGATCGGATTGGATTTTACGGGCTGTCGTATGGCGGCAAGACGGCGATGCGTGTGCCGGCATTGCTGGAGGCTTACAGATTGTCGATTTGTTCGGGTGACTTCACGGACTGGCCGCGAACGATTGCGTCGAATGACGAGCGGTACAGTTATGTGTTTACGGGTGAGTATGAGATACCGGAGTGGAATCTGGCGCATGTGGCGAGTTATGCGGAGTTTGCTCAGCTGATTTCACCTCGACCGTTCATGGTGGAGGCTGGTCATCGTGACGGAGGTCAGCCGACGGAGCTGGTGTCTGGTGAGTTTGGGAGGGTGCGGCGACATTTTGACCGGCTGGGAATATCAGAGCG
>JBJTPZ010000404.1:0-6244 GCA_046075365.1 Planctomycetaceae bacterium | reverse complement strand
TGCAGGGTCCGAAGGAGTGGTATCAGGCCGGTCGCATTTCTTATCTGCGTCACAATGTGTATACCAGTTTTCCGTTTCTGAGTGAGATGCACAGTCTGGCGGCGATGGTGCTGGCGGGTGACTGGTGGCGTGGAGCACTGGCGGGACAGCTGGTGCTGGCGGTGTATCAGCTGCTGACGTGTGGTGTTGTGGTATCGGCTGGTATTCGCTGGTGTGGTCGCGGTGCCGGTTATTTGTCTGGTCTGATCTGGCTGACGACACCGTGGACGCTGCGGATATCGCTGATTGCGTATGCGGAGGGTGCGCTTAGTTTTTACACGGCGGCGGCGATACTGCTGTCATTGTTGGTGGGGCGATTGCCGGCTGACGGTGTGCGTGGTCGAGCGATTTTGGTGGTTGGATTTTTGGCTGGCAGTGCGATGGCCAGCAAGTACACGGGTTTGCTGCTGGCGGTTTTGCCGACGGCGGCGGGCTGGTGCTGGTGGTGGTGGCGTGCGTCGGGTGGTGTGCGGTGTTTGTTGTCGGCTGGTGAGCAGCGGCGTGGTTTTGTGCGGGAGGCCGGGCTGTATGCAGCGGGGGTCCTGCTGGCGACGGGTCCGTGGCTGCTGAAGAATGCGGTGGAGACGGGCAATCCGGTGTTTCCGATGGCGTGGTCTGTGTTTGGGGGTACGGAGTGGAATGAGCCTTTGAACGAGCGGTGGAAGCAGGCGCATGGGGCACCTGAGCATTCGCTGGAGCGAATTCCGCAGCATTTTCTGGATGCGGCTGTGCGGAACAAGTGGACCAGTCCTTTGTTGTTTGGGCTGGCGGTGCCGGTGTTGCTGTGCTGCTGGCGGAGTGAGCCGTTGCGGCTGGTGTGGCTGGCTGTGGGCTGGGGTTTTCTGACGTGGTGGGGTTTAACGCATCGGATTGATCGTTTTTGGGTGCCGGTGGTACCGTTGCTGAGTGTGCTGGCGGGTGCGGGTGTGATGTTGAGCGGTGTGTGGTGGTGGCGTGTGCTGGTGCTGGGCAGTGTGTTGACGGGGACGATCTTTAATTTGCGATTCAGTACGTTGGCGCTGGTTGGATTTCATGCGGGGCTGATGGATCTGGAGGGGGCTCGTGAGCTGGTGATTCGCAGTGATTTGCGGGTGATGAATGAGCAGTTGCCGGCGGGAGCGAAGGTTTTGATGGTGGGTGAGGCGGAAGTTTTTGATGCTCGATTTGCGTTGCTTTACAACACGGTGTTTGATGAGAGTGTGTTTGAGGAGCTGACTGCGGGTGCGGGTATGGCGGGATCTGTGGCTGCAGCGGACGAGGTGCGTGAGCGATTGCGTGGTGCCGGGGTGACTCATGTGCTGGTGAACTGGCGTGAGGTACTGCGATATCGTCTGCCGGGTTCGTATGGATATGCTGAGTATGTCCAGCCGGAGCGTTTTGAGGAATTGCGGGAGGGTGGGGTGCTGGGTGCGGCGCGGGTTTTGGGTCAGTCTTCGTGGAGCGGGTTAGGTGAGACGGAGCGGCGTGTGGTGCAGCAGTGGCCGGGCTGGCAGCGGCTGGTGCGTGGTGATGTGTGGGAGACGGTGCGGCTGTACGAGGTGCGTTAAGACTGTAAGATGGCGTTGTGAAGCGGAATTGAACTGTGGCATAGACCGGGTGTACGGGAAAGCGGGCGGGGCATGATGGCAGAAGAGTCAGGACAGCAGGATGACCGACTGGATCCGCTGGTGCGGTCGGCATTTCGTGAGGCGCTGGTGGTGTCTTTGATCTGGCTGGCTGCGATGGTCTGGTCGGTGGGAGTGAGCTGGTGGCTGGGTTATGGCCGCAGCGTGCAGGATTTGAAGCTGGTGCTGGGTTTCCCGGAGTGGGTGTTTTGGGGGATTGTGGTGCCGTGGGTTTCGTGTGCCGGGATTTCGTGGTTGTTTGCCGTGTGTTTTGTGCGTGACGGCGAGCTGGGCGAGGATTTGGAAGACGCTGACGATCTGGGACTGGGGGGCTGAGGCATGTGGCGGTCGAGTAATACAGTGCTGTTGCTGGCTCAGCAGACCGACGCAGCTTCGCGGGTGGGTTCTGGTGCGATGCTGATGCTGGTGTTGTTTATTGCTGGTTCGCTGTGGATTGGAGTGCTGGCGAACAGGGCGGCCAGTGCGGGCGGGTTCATGAAGGGATTTTTTCTGGGGAACCGTGGTCTGGGTGTGTGGGCATTGGCGTTGACGGCGACGATTCAGAGTGGCGGTACGTTCATGGGTTTTCCGTCGCTCGTGTATTCTCATGGCTGGATTGTGGCGTTGTGGATTGGCAGTTACATGGTGGTGCCGATCACGGGTTTTGGGATTTTGGGGAAGCGACTTGCTCAGCTGAGTCGTCGTACGGGGGCGATTACGGTGCCGGACATGTTTCGGGTGCGTTTTGGCAGTCCGACTCTGGGCCTGATGAGTACTCTGTTTATTCTGTTCTATCTGTCATTTTTGATGTTTGCGCAATTTAAGGCCGGAGCGATTGTGTTGCAGCTGGCGTGGCCGGGCGGGACGGATCTGGCCTTGTCTGAGGACGGTGCGGGGATTTCAGAGTGGCGTTATCACGTGGGTTTGCTGGTGTTTGCGACGACGGTGGTGGGGTATACGCTGGCGGGCGGTTTTCTGGCGGCTGTCTGGACGGATTTGTTTCAGAGTGTGCTGATGTTTGCGGGTGTGATGCTGTTGCTGGTGGCATCATTGAGTGCGGTGGGTGGACTTGAGCAGGCGACCTTGCGTTCGCTGGAGAATACGGGACCGGGGTTTGTGTTTGGTCCGGGATATGCGGCGGACGGCGGTGATCATCAGTTTCTGCCGTTGTCGCTGGCGATATCATTTTTTGTGGTGTGGATCTGGGGTGGTGTGGGTGCACCGGCGGGTCTGGTGCGTTTGATGGCCAGTCAGAACACGAATGTGATTCGCAAATCGATTTATGTGCTGAGCATTTACAATCTGGGGATTTATTTGCCGTTGATAGTGATTTGTGTGTGTGGTCGTGCTTTGTTGCCGAATCTGGCGAAATCGGATGAGATTGTGCCGCGTCTGGCGTTGCTGACGACGGCGGGCTGGCCTGGCGGATCACTGGTGGCGGGTCTGATTTTGGCGGCGCCATTTGGTGCGGTGATGTCGACGGTCAGTTCGTATCTGGTGGTGCTGTCATCGGGTGTGGTGCGTGACATTTATCAGCGTTTTCTGCGTCCACAGGCGCAGCGTGACGAGCTGCGGATGGCGGCGTGGCTGACGATGATTCTGGCGGGTTTGATATCGGTGGCGGTGATGTGGAGTCCTCCGAAGTACCTGCAGGTTTTCATTGTGTTCAGTACATCGGGTGCCGCGGCGACGTTTCTGGTTCCGGCGATTATGGCGTGTTACTGGCGGCGTGCGACGCCGGCGGGTGCTGCGGCGGGGATGATCAGTGGTGCGGTGGTGGTATTGTGTCTGTATTTGTGTGGGATTATGGGCTGGTCACCGGCTCAGGCGATTGGTGCGGCGGGTGGTTTTCGTCCGTGGTTTCTGCTGGGTCTGGAGCCATTGATCTGGGGTTTGCTGGCATCGAGCAGCAGTGCGGTGCTGGTGAGTCTGCTGACTGCTCCGTTGCCAGCCGAGCACATTTCGCATTTGTTTGATCGTCGTGCGAGTGCAGAGGGGGAGGCGGTCTGATGGGTGCGACGGGTCAGAGTCGGCGTGGTCTGCTGAATTATGCGGGTTCGTCGATTACGGCGACTGCGATGGCGTCGCTGTTGCTGCGCGGCGGGGAGTTGCGTGCGGATCATGTTCCGGGCGAGTCGCTGACGGCGCCGCATCATCCGCCGCGTGCTCGGAGGGTAGTGCATTTATGTCTGTGCGGCGGGCTTAGTCATCTGGATTCGTTTGACTACAAGCCGCAGCTGGAGCGGCTGCATGGGAAGTCGTTGCAGTCGAGTGAGCGTCCGGAGACATTTTTCAATCAGATCGGGCTGTTGCGGAAGAGTGACTGGGCATTTCGGCAGCGTGGGCAGAGTGGTTTGTGGATTTCGGATTTGTTTCCGCAGCTGGCGGAGCTGGCGGATGATCTGACGGTGATACGGTCGATGGTGGCCGAGTCTGCCAATCATACTCCGGCGACTTTCGAAGAGAACTCGGGTTTTCGTCTGAACGGTTTTCCGGTGATGGGTTCGTGGGTTTCGTGGGGACTGGGATGTGAGACGGACGAGTTGCCGTCGTATGTGGTATTGCCGGATGTGCGTGGTTTGCCTGCTGGAGGCACGATTAACTGGTCGAACGGATTTTTGCCGGCGCAGCATCAGGGAGTGGCATTTCAGTCTGCGGGTGCTCCGATTCGTGATTTATTTCCTGCGCGGGAGGTTTCTGTGCGTCAGGAGCAGGCCAGTCGGCGATTACTGGCAGCGATGAATGAGCGGAATCTGGAGCTGGAGGGCGAGGAGGACGTCTTGCGGGCGCGGATGCGTTCGTATGAGCTGGCGGCGAAGATGCAGATGACGGTGCCTGAGGCTGTGGATTTAGCGGGCGAGACTGAGTCGGTGTTGCGGATGTATGGAGTGGACCGTGAGGAGACGTCGGATTTTGGCCGGCGTTGTTTGCTGACGCGGCGGCTGCTGGAGCGTGGTGTGCGGTTTGTGCAGTTGTTTTCGGGTGGATCTTTTGGTTCACCGCGGATTAACTGGGATGGTCACGAGGATGTGCGTGAGAACCATACTCGGGAAGCGGTGCGGATGGACCAGCCGGTAGCGGCGCTGCTGCGTGATTTGAAGATGCGAGGGATGCTGGAGGATACGTTGGTGTTGTGTACGACGGAGTTTGGCAGGACTCCTTTTACGCAGTCGAGTGAGTTTGTGGTGGGTGCCGGTCGGGATCACAACATGTATGGGTTTTCGATCTGGATGGCCGGGGGCGGTCTGAAGCCTGGTCTGGCGTGGGGTGCGACGGACGAGGTGGGCTGGAAGGCGGTGGAGCAGCCTGTGCACTGGTATGATTTTCATGCGACGGTGCTGCATCTGCTGGGGATAGACCATGAGCGTCTGACGTTTTATCACAACGGGATTCAGCGGCGTCTGACGAACGTGCATGGCGAGGTTGTGCGTGGTTTGCTGAGCTGAGGTGCGGGATTCGAGGCGGCGTTGCCGGTGTAATTCCGGTCCGCTGCATCGAAATCAGGGGCAGCGACAGTGAAGGGACGCCACTGGCGTTACATGGTGGCACAGTGTGCGAGGTTCGCAAATTCACACTTGAGGCGGTGTGATGGCGAATCAGATCCGCGCGGAACCCCGATTGCTGAAATGGATCGGAGCTTTTGAAACACGGAGACTTACCCAAAGTTTCGGGTGAAGTAAAAAAATCAGGGGGTGATTGGTTCGGTGAACAGTGAAGTTTGCACCGAGGCCCCTTTACCCCCGTTTCTTTAAGCATTAATAACTTGAGTATCGGTCAGGTCAGAAGAAAAATCAAGCTGGTTTCTCATGAGATTTGTGCCCCGAAACGAGATTGCGACTGCGAGGTTTCAGCCGCACGAACTGCTTTTTCTCGATTGCTGGTATGGGCTTACGCACGAAAAGTCACTTGATTCCTGCTACTTTTCAACAGCCTGCAATCGCCTTATTGCTTCACTCGCCAAATCCGAAGTCCAGTACATCGCACCACTGACCGACGCGGTGGTCAGTGACCTGGTCTCGCGGGGGTGGGAACTTGGCGAACTATTCCGATGGCACCGAAAGTTTCTGGCGGAAGACGGCCGTACGTTCCTGCAGAATCTTGAATTCATGATTGAGTGTCTGAAGCGACAACCCACGGAATTCAAAGTGACGCTGCGCGTCAGTGGTGGCAAGAAGGTACGACAACTGACCGGATTCCGGAGTTTCTCCCTTTCTCCACAAAGTCGTATACAACCGGACCAGGAATACCAAAAACGTTTTGCGTCTGAGGACGGATACACAGTTTTTGCGGAGGGGACATTTCACTCCGTCGATTTCCTTTCGGCTGCCATTCAGGCTCGCGATGCGATTGAACCTCTGCTGGATTCATTGCGATTCGAGTTTGAACCCGGATTGCTAAGTATTGATCGTCGGGCGTTTGTGGTACGTGGCGGTGACGAGAAAAAAATGATCGTTCACGTCGATAATCCGGTACCCAACCCCGTGGGCAAGCTGGATGAGGAGAGTTTCAATAGTTTCTCCCAGCGACTTGCATCGGTGCTGGCATCTGAAACGATCGAGACGGAATCGAAAAACCGGATTGAGATCGCACTTCGTCGGTAC
>JBJTPZ010000403.1:0-8209 GCA_046075365.1 Planctomycetaceae bacterium | reverse complement strand
GGACTGTTGCGACGCTGCCGGGGCAACTTACGAAGGACGGCATGTTGGTACTTGGGGAGACATAGCGACATGCAGTTTTTATCCAGCTCATCACATTACAATGGGTGAAGGTGGTGCGGTGCTGACCAATGATCCAAAGTTGAAGGTAATTCTTGAGTCGTTTCGTGACTGGGGACGTGACTGCTGGTGTAATCCAGGTCAGGATAATACCTGTGGCAAGCGTTATGGTTGGCAGCTTGGATCACTTCCCGATGGGTATGACCATAAGTATATTTACTCTCACATCGGCTACAATCTCAAAGTCACCGATATGCAGGCAGCGGTCGGTGTGGCTCAGTTGTCACGATTGCCTGAGTTTATTGCGACCCGCAGAAGAAATTTTGATGTTTTGACGGATCGCATTTCACATCTGGAGGATACGTTTCTACTCCCCAGGGCGACGCCGGGTTCCGATCCCAGTTGGTTTGGGTATCCCCTCGCCGTGAGGGCAGAGGCCGGTGTGAGTCGTGGCACTGTGCTGCAGCGCCTGAACGCCGCTGGTATCGGGACGCGTCTGTTGTTTGGTGGCAACTTGCTTCGTCAGCCGGCTTACGATGGCATTCAGCACCGTGTCATTGGCGGGCTGCCCAACACTGATTTTGTCACAGACCGTGTTTTTTGGGTCGGGGTGTACCCTGGCCTGGATGATGAGATGATGCGATATATTGGTTCAACGCTCGAACAATGCACGAGGTGAGTTGTCTGTCTCCTGGTATCGTCTGTTTTACTGCAGCTGTTCTGCAAGCAGTGCGAGTGCAGTTTCGCGGATCAGTGATCTGACCGGATAGTGGTCGGCGACGGTGCGCTGCAGGATGCGGCGGACTGTCAGCTGGTCGGCGGGCTGCAGTGGTCGGCTCAGGGCGAAACGCAGCAGATGCTCGACAAAAGCGTGTGCGATGCGGTCCTGTTCCGTGGCCAGGGTACGGCGAAACTGGACTGCTCCGGTAAATTCGTGCAGCCGCAGCAGGGTCCCGCTGGCATCAATGTCACGCCCGTTGTCATAGCGGTCGCGCCAGCGTCCTACGATGTCGTAGTTCTCCAGTGCAAACCCCAGCGGATCCAGTCGCGAATGACAGCCGGCACAGGACGGACTGCGGCGATGTTCGGCAAATTGTTCGCGGATCGTCAGCGATTTGTCCGCGGCCGCTTCGTCGAGCGGCGGGATATCGTTGGGCGGTGGTGGCGGCGGATCGTTGAAAATGACTCCGCTGATCCAGGCGCCGCGGGCTACCGGGTGCGTCCGGTCGGGGCCCGTCGTCATGCTGAGCATGGCCGCGTTCGCAATGATGCCGCCAAAACGTTCGTCCGTCGCCGGCTGGCGAGTAAACACCGGATCCTGCAGCTGCTGCCGCAGTCGCTCGGTAAATTCACGCAGTCGCTGCTGCTGCAGGGATTCGGCTGAAACATCCGGCGGCACATTTGACAGCTGCTGTTGTATCGAGACCACAGCCGACTCAAGCTCGGTCCGCTGCCGCTGCTGCTGATCGGTCATGGCCTGCTGCAATGCCTTGCGGCCGATGCCAAACACTCGCCCGGCTGCCGCTTCCGCTGCCTGCCGGGCCGTCAGCGCAAAGTCGTAAAGTCTTGCCTGAGCAATCTCAACCCGCAGCCCCCGATTCCCGCCGGCCGGCAGGTGCCGCAAACCCAGCAGAATGCGAGACTGGCCGGCTGGAAAAGTGTGCTGGCCCTTGCGGTACGACTGCCCCCAGGCAGCGCCGTTGCGATATAGCTGAGTCGTCCCGTCCGCCTGATAAACAAGCACCAGATGCAGTTCCTGATCAGTCACCGTTTCCGCTGCATCAGCAGGGAAATCCAGCGTGCGACTGAAATTGTTGCTGCCTGAAATCCAGTGTCGCGGGCGACGTTCACCCAGCACCAGTGTATCAAAAACACTGCCTGGGCCTTCGATCCCCATCAGACCACCGCCGGGCTGATCCAGATCACGCAGCAGAAAGCGGACTTCGAAGGATTTGGCGGACAGCGAATCAGGCAGCTCGGGACTTTGCAGCCAGGCTCCGTCCAGAATCACACGGCCATCGGCAAATCGCACGTCTCCGTGTGCAGTCAGGTGCAGTTCCTGCACCGAGTCATTCAGGTTGTTTTCGAAATCCCAGGCCGCCATGGGCTGAGCATCACTGAGGCCGTCGGCCGGCAGAGCGACACCAGAGGTCACCAGCAGTCGTTCGCGAACGGGCTGCAGCAATTCGCGGAGCTGGAGCTGCTGCTGCTGAAGCGTGGTCTGCAGCTGCTGCCGCTGTTCTGCCAGCCGCTGATTTTGTGCTGCCACAGCAGCCGCATCCACCGGTTCGGGCTGCAGCTGGTCACTGTACCACGACTGCAGAAACCGGCTGCGCCAGGTGAAATCAGGGTTCACCAGATCGCTTAACGGTCGATTTTCCAGAAATGCTGCGTCGAACAGCAGCAGTGGTTCCACGACCATGTGCAGACTGGCGGGATGTTTCGGATCCACTTTGAACCACGGAGCGCGAGCGGGATCTGGTGTGGCGGCCAGCACGTTTTGCAGCTGCAGCCACTGCGAGGGGAAGGCGTCAAGGAAGCGTTCGATGCGGGCATCGGCCAGCAGCCGATCAATCTGAGCCGTCTGCACAGCAGGATCCGTGAACCGCTGCTGTTCGGCCGCGTCCAGTAACTCCTGATCGGGGATGGAACCCCACAGAAAGAGGGCCAGCTGAGCGGCCGCGACATGTTGACTGCGAGCCGGGTCCGGCGGCTGTGTTTCGCGAATATGGAACAGAAATGCGGGTGAGGACAGAACCGCCGCGGCCGTCTGCTTCATCGCTGCGGGCAGCGAATCGCCGGCCAGGCAGCGGTTATGGGCAAAATTGCTGTAGCGTGTCAGGGAATCAGGCTCGACGGGGCGACGAAAGGCACGTCTGAGCAGCACCTGCAGTCGTCGTTCGATTTCTGGCCGCAGTTCTGTCTGCGGCGGCAGGTCGCTAAAGAATTCATGCCAGAGGCCGACGGTTGTGGAGTTGAAATCAGGGCTGTCGACGATGGAGAAGCTAAGACGCAGGAAGGCATCCAGCAGCAGCGGCGACATGGTCAGCTGGTCTGCCTGATTGTCAAACCCATGCTCGGCCCGCAGGTCGGCGGGAAACGAGCTGACTCCGGCCAGTCCCGGCTGTGGACTGAGGGATTCGCAGCGGGCCTGCACTTCCGGCGGCATGGTGGCCGGCGGGGTACCTGCGGCAGTCGGCTGCAGCCAGCTGCTGCTGCGAGTCAGCAGCTTTTCGGGCAGTGGCAGGACCGGTCGATTGAGCAGGAACAGATCGCGAACGGCATTGTTGTACTGAAACCGATTCATCCGCCAGACCGGTGCTGCAGCGGGTTTGATGTGGTGGGCTGAGTTCAGCAGTGAGGCGAGGTGGGCGGCGGTCTGCTGTCGCAGCGGCAGTGGCAGCGACGGTTCGGTTTCCGGCGGCATGGCTCCGGAATCAACGGCTTTCAGCAGTTTGTGGAGCAGTGCGGGCTGAGCTTTCAGGGAATCGACGGAATTGATGTTTTCGAGGCTGAGTCTGCCGGCGGGTTCTGAGCCGGCATGGCAGGAGGCACAGCGTTCTGCGATGGTGGCAAGTACGGCTGCTTCGTCAGCCCGGGTGAAGCCTGGGAATGCGACGACGGTCAGGAACAGCAGTGGCAGGTGAAAATGTGGCATGGCAGCAGGGGAGTGGAGTGAATGGCGGGGGCCACGGATGAAGACGGATTTTCGCGGATAAATGCCGGGACGCGGGGTTGTTTCTTGTTGCAGGTGGTTGGTCTCTCACGCGAAGCCGCGAAGCCGCGAAGGGAAACTCACAGGGGTGAGGTGGTATGGGTGATGATCCGGGCTGTTCTCCTTGCAGTTGTCTAAAGTTGTATCTTCTGTGGTCTGGCTGCCATCGGCCTGTTTTGCTGACGCGTGGTGGTCGAATTTGGTCGCATGGTCTGGTGATGCGGGTTCTTCGCGGTGGCGATGGTGATTTTCGAGTACGAGTACGAGTACCGTCCGCGAGGGCGGACTGCGTACGAGTACGAGTTTGTGTTTGGGGGGGGGCTGATTCCTTCGCTGTTGCCTGTTGCTTCCTTGTTCCTTGTTCCTTGTTCCTTGTTCCTTGTTCGTGGTTCGTGGTTCGTGGTTCGTGGTTGTTGGTTGTTGGTTCGTGCTCGTGCTCGTGCTCGTGCTCGTACTCGTACTCGAATCCCACTTCCTCTGCTGTTGTATAAAAGCTGCTTGTTGCGGCTAACGGGCTGTTTGCGGTTCAGTTCCAGAGGTCGGAGATGACGGCGGAGCTGTCGGCGTAGGATTTCATTTCCAGTCCCATGAGCTGGGTGAAGGTGAGCCAGAGGCTGGAGGTGAGTGTCCCGGGTGGCAGCTGGATGGTGCGTCCCTGGCGAATTTGTCCCTGGGCGGTGCCGGCGATGAGCATGGGCAGGTCGTAGTACTGGTGTGTGGCGCCATCACCCAGACCGGCTCCGAGTGAAACGATTGAGTTTTCAAGGAGCGAGCTGCCGTCAGGTTCGCGAATTTCTTTCATGCGTTTGACGAGCCAGGCGAACTGCTGCATGTGAAACAGGTCGATTTTTTGCAGGTCTTTCCAGCCATCGCCTTTTTGGTTGTGGGTCATGTTGTGGTGCTGCACCGGCTGGTCAAAGACTCCTTCATACATCAGAGTTGCGTCCCAGCGTTCTGGGCCGATCATGAAGGTGCAGACGCTGGTGATTCCGGTTTGCAGTGCAGCCAGCATGAGGTCCATTTGCAGGCGGATATATTCGCCGCGTGGCAGGATTTCGTTTTTGGGGACTTTGACATCTGCGGCGCGGAGCATTTCGTCCATGCGTTTGATTCGCAGTTCGATGCCGCGGATCAGTTCCATGTATTCATCCATTTGCCTTCGATCATCTGCGGCCAGCCGGCGTGAGAGGTCGCGGGCGTCGGCGAGTACCAGGTCTGTGACGCTGCTGACGTGTCGGCGATAGTCTTCGCGGAGGAACAGTCGTTCGTAGAGTTTCTGGGGGTCGCGGAGTGCTGGGGCGATGCGACCGGGGCCGTACCACGAGATATTGTCGAATTCGATGGGTTCTTTGGGGGCGGTGAATCCGTTGCAGCTGATTTCGAGGGTGTTGAAGACGGTGTTGTGTCCGACGTGGTCACCGACGACCTGGTCGAGTGTGCGACCGTTGGGGTGTGCGACGCCACTGTCAGCAGCCTGTTGCGGTGACAGGCTGCTGAGGTAGCAGGATGCTCCCTGAGCGTGCACATCCTGTCCATGTTTGAAGGACCGATCGAGTCCGATGAGCATGGTGAGGTCAGCGCTGATGTCGGCCAGAGGCTGCAGTGTTGAGGTGAGCTGCAGTGGTCGGATGCCGGGCTGTCCTTTGAGTCGGCGTTCCGCTTTGACTCGATCCGCATCGAACCCTCCGATGAAATCGGGCAGTTCGGCCTGTTCTTCACCGGGAAAGAAGCAGCGTCGTACGATGCCGTTGGGCAGGTAGACGATGACCATGCGACGAGCGGGTTTGGTGGCGGCCTTGCGGGCGGCGGCTGAGGCGATGGAGGGCAGGAAGGGCAGCAGCACGGCAGCTCCGGGCCCTTTGAGAAACTGTCGGCGGGGGTATTTCATGGGGGAGGTGTTTTTTTGGGGTGGGGGGCGTGGGTGCGGTGCGTGCGGGGACTTAAAACAGCTTACGCGGGAAGGTGAGGGAATGCAATGTGAGGCCGGCTGTTGCGAGGCGGGGTTGCACGGTTCTGCGGAAATCTCCGGAATTGCCGGATTCCTGCGGCTGCAGCGGGAACTTGTGCGGAGATGTTCCTTGCGGTATCCGATGGCTTATGCAAGACTTTGGAATTCCGCCCCCTGAACTGCTGTGCTGTCCCACCTTTTTCCGGCCCTGCCCCCGGAGTTCCCCGCATGCTGAATTTCGTGGATTCTGCTGTTTCTTTGTGTGACGGACACAGCCGCAGGTCGGTGCTGCGCGTGGGTGGCCTGCAGGCTTTGGGGCTGTCGCTGCCCGGATTGCTGGCTGCCAGGCAGGCGCGGTCGGAAGGTCTGCAGCAGGATCAGTCTCCGGGTTTTGGTTCGGCGAAGTCCGTGATTCTGGTCTGGCTCACCGGGGGGCCTCCGCAGCACGAAACGTGGGACCCCAAACCGCTGGCTCCGGCAGAAATCCGGGGCGAATTTGGCAGCATCGAGTCGGTGGTACCGGGGCTGCGTGTGGGTGAGCTGATGCCGGGTCTGGCGCTGCATACGGACAAGCTGTCGGTGCTGCGAGCCGTGGTGACGAAGGACCAGGCGCATTCTTCCAGTGGTTATCAGATGCTGACGGGTGTTCCGCATCAGCCGCTCAGCCAGGAGAACGTCGTTTCGAAGGCGCCCAATCTGTCACCGTCTCACGGAGCCATTATGAGGGCGCTGCGGGCGGATCGTGACGGGCTGCCATCTGCGATTACGTTGCCGCGTCACATTGCGAACGACGGTGAGATTTTGTGGCCGGGTCAGACAGCCGGTGTGCTGGGGCGACAATTTGATCCGTGGCTGATTACCTGCGATCCGTCGCTGGCCGATTTTCAGGTACCGGATTTGTCATTGCCGGCGGAGATCAGCGGTGACCGGTTCAGTTCGCGGCGGCAGCTGCTGGCGGCTCTGGATGCCGGGCAGCGGCAGGCGGATCTGGCGGCTGCGGGCGGTCGGTTTACGCATCATGCCCGGCAGGCATTTGACCTGCTGGCCGGCCGCGCTGCGCGGCGGGCCTTCGAGATTGCGGAAGAATCTGATGCGCTGCGTGAGCAGTACGGGCGGAACCGTTTTGGTCAGTCACTGCTGCTGGCGCGGCGGCTGGTGCAGTCGGGAGTTTCGCTGGTGCAGGTGAACTGGACGAAGATTGAGGAAGTCAGGAACAACGGCTCCTGGGATACTCACAACAACCACTTCAGCGATCTGAAGGGCTTTTTGATGCCCAGGATGGACAAAGCCTGTTCTGCGCTGCTGGAGGATCTGGAGGGTCGGGGGTTGCTGGACGAGACTCTGGTGGTCTGGATTGGCGAATTCGGGCATACTCCGAAAATCAACGGCAACGCCGGTCGGGATCACTGGGGCAACTGTTTTTCAATTGCAATGGGTGGAGCTGGGATTCGTCGAGGATTTGTGCTGGGGGAATCGGACGGTCACGCGGCATTTCCGGCAGCGGGAGCGGTTTCAGCGGCGGACATCACGGCCACGATTTTTCACTGTCTCGGGTATGCTCCTGAAACCCTGCTGTATGACCAGAGTGGTCGACCGTTCCCGTTGATCCGGGGCGGTGTAATTCGGGAGATTTTGGGTTAAGCGTGCGGTGGCGGGGGGCGGGGTTTAATCGCTCGTGGACGCTCATAACCGCTGATAATGCGAGTCGTTTGTAGTTTGGTTTTTCCAGCCTGAGCAGATCTCTTGCGAGGATTTTTGCACACGCGGGCCGTGTTGGTCTGTTTTTGGTGAGGCGAGCCGCGGATGGGAGACCGCGGGTGTGCGTTTTTTGCGGCGCTGCGGGCGGCTGGCTGCATGGATGCGGCAAAAGTGCAGGCGGTTCAAAGTGGTGTGTCCCCCCCCCGTCGTCCCCTGCAAAGTGGTGTGTCCCCCCGTCGTTCCCTGTGCTCTGTTGCCGGTACTGTTTTCGAGTACGAGTACGAGTACCGTCCGCCAGGGCGGACTGAGTACGAGTACGAGGAGGCTTAGTCAGACATGAGCCGCGACCGTGAGGGAGCGGTTGGGCGTGCATTGAGGGCTGTGCGGGCGGTTGGTCTCACGCGAAGCCGCGAAGCCGCGAAGCCGCGAAGGAAGACGCAAGGGGCAGTGTTCGGTTTTCGGTGTTCGGTGTTCGGTGTTCGGTGTTCGGTCAGGCGAGCTGCGGACGGGAGTCCGCGTGTGTGCGTTTTGATGCACTGTGGGCGGCTGGCTGCATGGATGCGGCGTAAGGGCAGTCGGTTCCAAGTGGTGTGTCCCCCCGTCATTCCGTGGGCTCTGTTGCAGGTACTGTTTTCGAGTACGAGTACGAGTACCGTCCGCCAGGGCGGACTGAGTACGAGTACGAGGAGGCACAGTCAGACATGAGCCGCGACCGTGAGGGAGCGGTTGGGCGTGCATTGAGGGCTGTGCAGGCGGTTGGTCTCACGCGAAGCCGCGAAGCCGCGAAGGAA
>JBJTPZ010000402.1:0-1290 GCA_046075365.1 Planctomycetaceae bacterium | reverse complement strand
CGTGAATTCAAACTCATCTTCAGCCGACTGCTTCTGAGTCTCAGCCAGCAGCAGATCCCGATCAAGTTTGTCGACCTGCTGCGGGTGAGTGCCGTTTACGTACTGCTGCAGATCCATTTCCGCTGACTGCAGCGCGAACTGAGCATCTGACAGACGACGTTCAGCAGCGGTCTGCTGCAGTTCCTGAGCTTTCAAGGAAGCAGTGAGTGACGCGTTGGCTCGAATCAGGGCAATTTCACGAGATCGCAGAAATTCCTGAATCTCTGAGGAGTCCAGCACGGCGACAATATCACCCGCCTGAACCTGAGTTCCTTCGGGGACAAGGCTGAGTATTGCGACAGTCCAGTGACAACCGGACTGCACAACAGCACTGGACACAGGCTCGATAATTCCAGAGCACTGGCGAGTGATGCGGAAGCGGGAAGGCTGAACGGTGAGCAGCGTTCGACTGGAGAGCGTTGTGGTGCGTGGCAGTGCAGCGAAGGCCAGAGCCATTGCCGCTGAAAGGCCGAGGGCGGTGAGCAACCACGCGGCAATTCGAGCGCTTCGTGGAGGCGACGGGGCCACTGATTGAGTTTGTTGAGCCATGACAGCCTCACAGGAGGGATCGCCGACAGCATGGCACTGCGACGACAGAGGTAGGGGAGGGCGGGGAGACTTAACGGGGAAAACCGATTGGGGGTCGGCTTGCCACGGTGAATCTTCGGACGTAATTCTAGTCGGCAGTGCGAGTGCTTCGGGATGAAAAACGGTCAGAAACGGGTGTTTCTCAGGCAACTGCCGGGAATCGTCAGCAGGTACCAGTTCGAAGAAACGTCGAAACGGCCTGAATTGCTGGATTTTGGGTGGTTCTGAGCGAACATATGTGCAGTTGACGGTTTGGCGGATTATGCCGGTTTCTCTCGGTATGCCGGTTAGTTCAGGGGTAATAGCAGGCGGGTGAAGCTTGACGGCGGTGGCGTTGCGAAGCGAAATCTGGCAGGCAGATGGTTGAGAATTGTCGGCTCCAACGGCAGACTGCGGGAGTAGTTTGATGTGTCCCTGCCCAACCCTTGCCCAACCTGCCGGAGCAGTCTGTCCATGCCGACCATGTTTGCCCGAAACCTTGTGCTGCAGGTGTCGCTGCTGACGGTCCTGCTGCAGGTCTGTTTGACGGCTGCAGCGCAGACTTCCGAGCCGGCTGTGTTTCGCACGACTCTGTTTACTGCCGGCCAGCATGACACAGCACTTTACCGTATTCCGGGAGTCGCCGTGACGACTCGCGGCACGATCCTGGCGTGGTGCGAAGCC
>JBJTPZ010000401.1:0-3737 GCA_046075365.1 Planctomycetaceae bacterium | reverse complement strand
ACGGAGAAGGTACTGCGCGAGGGGCTGGGGGGGTAGTGGTTAGTCAGGCGAGCCGCGGACGGGAGTCCGCGGGTGTGTGTCCGCGGGTGTGGGGCTTTCCGTAGCTCGGGCTTTCCAGCCCGAGATCTGTCCTACTGCGATTGATCTCCGCACAGGGGCGGTCGAGTTGCAGACTGTATGTCTCACGCGAAGCCGCGAAGCCGCGAAGGGAAACGCAGGGGGCTGCTGTGGTGTGTGGTGCACTGCCTGCTCTCCTCTCAACTTTCTCGAATCTGCTCTCTATGGCATGGATGCTGTCGCCCCCTCACCCCCGACCCCTCTCCCCCGTTTCACGGGGGCGAGGGGAGGATTGGGGGTTTTTGGTGCCGTGGGAAAGCGCAACAGCACTGCTCGCCCCTGGAAGGGGAGAGGGGACGGGGGTGAGGGGTGAGACGACACGATCACCCGCCCCATGGCTGCTTACGCGTGGGTACTCGGCGGACAGTTTGTGTCACGCGAAGCCGCGAAGGGAAGACGTGATGGTCAGTTTTCGGTGTTCAGTTTTCGGTGTTCGGTGTTCAGTGAGGCGAGCCGCGGACGGGAGTCCGCGGGTGCGGCAGCTCGGGCTTTCCAGCCCGAGCACTGTCTGGAAAATCGCGACTTGTTTTACTCGGTTACTGTCTTCCCGCGGCATTCCGGGACTGATGTCCGGGGCGGTCTGCTGAGTCTGAGCGGCTGGGATCTGTTTTTTTGTGATCTTGATTGAGGTTTGTGTGTGATGTGGAAGCCGAGGGCATTGGGGCCGGGGTCGTGTTTGGGGATGCTGGGTGGTGGTCAGCTGGGGCGGATGTTTGGCCTGGCGGCTCGACGCAGCGGTTATCATCTTTTGACGTACGGTGATCCGGCGGATTCGCCTGGTGGTCAGATCAGTGAGGCCAGTTTTCCGAATTCGTTTACGGACTGGGATGCACTGGCTCAGTTTGCTGCGCGGGTGTCGGTGGTGACGTGGGAGCAGGAGAACATTCCTGTTGCGACTGTTGAGTTTCTGCGTGAGCGGGTGCCGGTGTATCCTGGCGTTGAGTTATTGCGGGCATCGCAGCATCGGCTGCTGGAGAAGACGGCGATGCGATCGCTGGGGATTCCGACGGCCGATTTTCTGCGGATTGCATCGGTATCTGAGCTGCGAGCGGGATTGCTGGAGTTTGGTGGTTCGGGGATTTTGAAAACGGTGACGTTGGGGTATGACGGCAAGGGTCAGGCGAAGTTGTCTGTGACTGATGATCTGCAGGCGGTCTGGGATCGTTTTCGGGTTTCGGAAGCGATTTTGGAACGGATTGTGGATTTTGATTTTGAGCTGTCGATTGTGTGTGCGCGGTTTGCGGACGGCAGCTGTCATTTTTTTGAGCCATCGCTGAACGAGCATGTGAATCACATTCTGGATGTTTCGACAGCGCCGTCGTTGCGGATCACGGCTCAGCAGGCCACTGAGGCTCGCGCGATTGCCCGCACGATTCTTGAGCATTTCGACGTGTATGGTGTGTTGTGTGTGGAGTTGTTTGTGGATGGTGGTGGTCGACTGCTGGTCAACGAGATTGCACCGCGGCCGCACAACAGCGGCCATTTGACGATTGAGGCGTGTGGCAGCAGTCAGTTTGAGCAGCAGTTTCGAGCGGTGGCGGGGTTGCCTGCGGGTGATGTTTCGATGCGCAGTCCGGCGGCGATGATCAATTTGCTGGGCGAGCATTTGGAGGGTGCGACGGCTGAGCGCTGGTCGGAAGTTTTTGCGATGCCTGGGGTCTACGTTCACATGTACGGCAAGCGTGAGGCGCGGGTGGGTCGCAAGATGGGTCATATTACGGTCCTGGCGGAAACGTCTGAGGAAGCAGCGCGGCGTGGTCTGGCGGCGCGAAGCCGGCTGGGTGGCTAGCCACGGATGGGTGGCGTTTGTTTAGCCACGGATGGCATTTTTTTTAGCCACGGATGAACACGGATTTTCACGGATAAGGGCAGCTGGGGCGTTTTTTTGAACGCTGATGGTGGGCGCTATTTGTAGCTCGGGCTTTCCAGCCCGAGCCCTGTGGTTCGTCGTACCGGCTTTAGCCGGAACCCCGTCCGGCGGAGGGGTGAAGATGCCCTTTATCTGGTGCCTTCAGGGGTGTCGGCAGACAGTTTGGCAGACAGTTTGTCTCACGCGAAGCCGCGAAGCCGCGAAGGTAAGTGCTCGGTGTTCGGTTTTCGGTTTTCGGTCAGGCGAGCCGCGGACGGGAGTCCGCGGGTGTGGGTACTGTGGGTGCGGGTACTGTGGGTGCGGTGGGCGGCTGGCGTTCGGCGGCATCCCTGTCGCACAGGTGCCGGCGGTTTGAACTGGTGTGTCCTCCCCACCCTCATCGCTTTCCGTTGCTTGTTGCTTGTGCTCGAATTTGCATCCCTTGCCGCTGTTGCGGGTACTGTTTTCGAGTACGAGTACGAGAACCGTCCGCCAGGGCGGACTGAGTACGAGTACGAGGAAGGCTCGAGTGGGCATGAGCCGCGACCGTGAGGGAGCGGTTGTGCGTGGTCGCGGGGTTGTGGCGGCGGTTGGCTCACGCGAAGCCGCGAAGCCGCGAAGGTCAGTGTTCGGTTTTCGGTCAGGCGAGCCGCGGACGGGAGTCCGCGGGTGTGTGGCGTTTCCGTAGCTCGGGCTTTCCAGCCCGAGATCTGCCCTTCTGCGATTGATCTCCGCACAGGGGCGGTCGAGTTGCAGACTGTTTGTTTCACGCGAAGCCGCGAAGGGAAACGCAGGGGGCTGCTGTGGTGTGTGTGTGAACTGCCTGGTCTCCTCTCAACTTTCTCGAATCTACTCTCTATGGCATGGATGC
The DNA here is from genome assembly GCA_046075365.1 of Planctomycetaceae bacterium. GTDB lineage: Bacteria > Planctomycetota > Planctomycetia > Planctomycetales > Planctomycetaceae > SXXK01. The sequence goes on along the minus strand of JBJTPZ010000401.1, from coordinate 900 downwards.
CATCGCCCCCTCACCCCCGACCCCTCTCCCCCGTTTCACGGGGGCGAGGGGAGGATTTTGTGTTTTGGTGACGTGGGAAAGCGCAACAGCACCCCTCGCCCCTGGCAGGGCAGACGGCTGAGGCGGACCGGGAGATGACGCAGTTTCGTATTCTTTCGACTTGCCAGCGTCGTAGTTCTGTGGCTTCGTGGCTATCGCTCATGCGCTGTGTGGGTGTGGGTGTGGTTTGTGTGAGACTTGCCGGATTCGTGCCCAACGCCCCGGTGTGCTGTTGTCCGCACCTGCGCTGAAGTTCACAGTTTTTGACGATTGGAAAGCGTGGGGGGGGGCTGTGGGCCGGATTTTCAGTTTTTACCTCGGGTTCCGGATTGAGGCGGCGGCGGTGGCTGACGATTGGGTGTTGTGGGAACAGGCGGGATGGGTGAAGTTGCTGAGTTGAAATTTGGCTGCATTCGGTGGAGAGTGCTTTTAGGGAGGGGATGGCGGTGGCTGCACGGAGGGATCAGGGGGCATGGATGGTTCGCGGGTGAATTTGTCGTTTGCCGCGGGGACTCTGCTGCTGCACGGGGTGCCACATGAACTGCTGCGCAGCTGGTTTCCCGATGTGTTGTGGGTGTATGATTCACGTGTGGCGGCCAGTCGCTGTGATGCGATGCATTACGGCCGTGTCAGTGCTGAGCTGCAGCGGCGACGGCTGGCGTGGGACGATCTGATCACGGCGCCGCGTCGGGTTTACTGGCCGGCGGATTCACTGCCCCAGCTGCGTCCTGAACAGTCAGCAGCCGTGGATGCGTGGCAGGGCAGCGGCGGTCGCGGGCTGGTGGTGATGCCTACGGGCACCGGCAAGACTGAGGTGGCGCTGCGGATCATGCAGCTGGCGGCCACGGCGACGCTGGTGGT
>JBJTPZ010000400.1:0-1897 GCA_046075365.1 Planctomycetaceae bacterium | reverse complement strand
GCCACACTCATACGCGACCAGCTCAAGGCCATTCTAAACGCACCAGCAAATGCGATGAGGACGATATCCTCGGCGTCGAGTGCTGGTGCGTTTAGAATGGCCTTGAGCTGGTCGCGTATGAGTGTGGCAGAGGGTGCGAGGTGTCCCTGTCCGGGTACCCGTGCGGTTTCTGCGGTCATGACCACGACATCGTAGCCTCCGGCCTTCAGCACTTTCGCCAGTTCCACGGCGTCGCGTTCGGTCCATGGCAGTGTTGGAAAGGGCTGACTCGGGCGATACTCGGGAACCCCGACGACCAAAGCATATCGGCGTCCGGCGGCGTCAGCCGGCAGGCAGCAGAGGAGACCAAGAATGGCAACGATGATGCTTTTCATAATGCACCTTGAGAGTCAGCAGTGATGACGTGAGCGGGGTGGACAGGTCATAGAAAAATCAGTCGCTGTACAATTCGCAGTACACCTTATTCGAGCATGTCGGCAGACTGATGCAGTTCGCATGGGAAAACCTCACCACAGTGTTCAGGCCGGTCCGGCCTGCAGGACATTGACCAGTTTCATCATGATCCTGTCGGCTTCCGCCTGAGCCGCAGCAAACTCGAGCTGCCCGGATTCCAGCTGCGCCAGTGTCGCGTCGATATCGCCCTTCCACTTGCGACACTTCGCCACAAACCAGGCGGCGTGGCTGTCGGGATCGCCCGCCGCTTTCGGTGTGAGCGGTGCCGACACAAGGATTGCCGGCGGATCCTGAATCAGCAGCTGACAGTCCCCGCTGACTGCCCTGAGCAGTTCAGCCAGCTGCCGCGAATCACGCGGGTGCTGGTCAAACCACAGATTTCCGGCAGCCGCCAGCTCGTTCAGACACGCCTGCGGCGAACTGAATTCGCCTGCCAGCAACGCGGGACTGCGAAGCGAAAACTGAGGAGTATGTTGTGGCCACAGCAACACAGCCAGCAGCACCGCGGCAGCCACGACGACGGCGGTCAGCCGCCCCGGCGAGCGGAATCGCGACGAGCCGGCTGCAGCAGCCAGCTGCGGGGCGTCCGGCACCAGCTGTTGGGCCGCAGCATGCTGCCAGATCTGAGCAGCCGTCGTCGCCCCAGGACGATCGCCGGCGTCCGGCACAGACGCCCACAACGCTGACCAGACTGAACCCCCGCACAGACACAAATATCCGTGCAGCTGCAGCAGACTGTCAGGCTGAGCAAACAGGTGTTGCAGTTCGGACGTGGACAGCACCTGCAGACCGTTGTCGGCCACATCCTGCTGTCGCACCGGTGACAGAATGGCGTCCAGATCCACAGGCTGGTCTGCCGCTGCAGGGCCACCCAGCAGGTGCAGTTCCTGCACCAGCAGCGGCAGTTGCCCGCTGCAGAACCGCGCGGTCAGCCATTGCGGCCACGCCTGCGGATCGTCGGGGATGGTGAGCAGTTGAAGAGTCATGACAGCGGTTGCCCTGGAGGCGTTTGGGGGTGTTGTTTGTGACTGATACAGTCCTGCAGCTGCTGCTTGCCACGATGCAGCCGCGTCGATACCGTGTTCTCCGGAAGATCTTCCTCGGTTGCCAGTTCGGCAGTACTTTTTTCCTGAATGTATTTGCCCGTGATCAGCCTCTGCCAGTCCGGCGGAAGCTGTTGCAGACAGTCCTGGAACTGCTGCAGTTCCATCTTTCGCTGGAGCAGGTCTTCCGGGGAAAGCCCCGGCACGGCCTGCTGAGTCAGTTGTTCCGGGTCGGTGACCGCGGCATGACGCAATTGCCTGTTTTTCAGATCGATCGATCTGAGCCGAACGATCTGATGGACCCAGCCACTAAAACCCCGGTGCCCGTCGTCCGGGTTAAACTGCTGCCGTGACCCCAGAATTTCCAGCCACAGATTCTGCAGAGTGTCTTCTGCGTCCTG
>JBJTPZ010000399.1:0-8491 GCA_046075365.1 Planctomycetaceae bacterium | reverse complement strand
GGCCGTTTTGAGCCAGGAATCGAGGTAGCTCGGGCTTTCGCCCGAGTTCTGGCCCGTGTGTGATTTTCTGGAGAGTCACCGCAGGTATGCAGGATACGTGAGGCAGTGGCATGCGGGAGTCAGGGCAGGCAGGTGTGGATCGTACCCCGCCTCCTGTCCGTCGCCATCCTGTCCTTTGGGGTGGTGGCGATTGTGCGTCGTTAAAACCGGTTTTGGACGCTTGCTATACTGTTGCTGGTGTACGGGTGTGTATTCTTTGCGTTGTGATTTTGAGAGCGTGCCATACCACTTCGCGGGGCCTTTCGCGCCGCCAGCCCGGCGATGTGGCGATCGGTTGTGTTTTTCATCCGCAGTGTTGACTATCCAGGCTGAATCTCCGAGAGTGGGGCGGGGTATTCAGGGGCTACGGGGTGAAAGCGTAATGGTGTCATGAGCAAGACGTCCTGCTCGTCATGCGGTTTTGAATTTCAGCATGTTGCGGCGGGTGATCCTGATCACGCCCCGCAGGCTGCTCAGACTTGCCCGCGCTGCGGTGCGGGTGTCGCGCTGTTCTCCGCTGATACGCTCGTGACTACTCGCAAACTTGTCCATCGCGACGTGGATTCTGGCGATGTGCGGATTGCCGGCTACGAGCTGGTTGATGTGCTGGGCCGCGGCGGTATGGGCGTGGTGTATGAGGGACGCCAGATTTCGCTCGGACGTCGCGTGGCGATCAAATTCCTGATGCCGACGCTGGCTGACAGTCCGGAGTTTGTTGAGCGGTTCCAGCGGGAAGCCGCCGTACTGGCTCGTGTGTCACATCCCAATGTCGTAACCATTTACGAACGCGGGACGACCGGTGCCGGTGTGTATTTCATCATGGAGTATGTGGAAGGCCCGGGTGGTGGTGCACCGGTTGACCTGCGGTCCGTGCTAAGAAGTCGGCGGCTGTCCGAGGATGAGGTGCTGCGGCTGGGTGTGCAGATTGTCAGGGCGCTCGGGTTTGCTCATCAGATGGGCATTGTGCACCGGGATGTCAAACCTGGAAACGTCATGCTGGACCGGCACGGTCACGCGAAAGTCGGCGATTTCGGCATTGCCCTGCTGGAATCCGAACTGACGGACTCAGAGCTGACCGGTGCTGGTCAGCCGCTGGGGACTCTTGACTACATGGCTCCCGAGCAGCGTCTGAATTCTTCACTGGTCGATGCGCGCGCGGACGTTTATTCCGTGGGAGTTATGCTGTATGAGATGCTGACGGGGATCCTGCCGCGTGGCGCATGGCTGCGTCCTTCTGCCGTGCTTGCCACCCTCAATCCTCGCTGGGACGAACTGCTCGAGCAAATGCTGCACACAGATGTGCAGCAGCGGGTGAAGGACCTGCAGCTGGTTGCCGAGCAGCTGGAGGCGATGCAGATACAAAGTCTGCGGCCGGTCGCGGCGGGCGCTGACAGTGATGCCGCCACGGTGCTTCAGCCGCCCCGAGACGTACCGGCCGAGCTTTCCTGTGCCGACTGCGGTGCAGCGGTGAAAGCTGATGTGCGTTTCTGTCCGGTTTGTCGTTTGTCGCAGTGGATGGAGTGTCCCGGGTGTCAGTTGCAGCTGCATTCCAGTTCACGGTTTTGTACAGCCTGCGGCACCGGCATTCACAGTTTCCGGATGCAGCAGAAGTATTCTGCAGAGGCTCGCAAAAGTCTGGCTCTGGCTCGCGATCAGGGACAGTCGCTGGCTGATCGCTGTCTGCACGCTCAGCAGGCGGGTCTGGCGGCTGCGCGAGCTGTGAAGCATGCTGACGAGAATCCGGAACCGGCTGCGCTGCTGCAGTCGATTAATCAGTACCAGATCGGGTTACTGCGACAGGCGGTGTCAGACGCTGTGACAGCTCGCAGTCTGGGGGAAGCCTGCGGACTGCTGGAGCAGATACGGCAGATTGCCGCGGCGGATGCTGAAGCTGAGTCGCAGCTGGCGGCTCTGCGCAGGTATCTGAACGATCGTTTGGTGCGTGCCGAGCGATTGTTTTCGCGGGGGCGATTTGAGGGTGCCATCCGGGTGCTGGAGAAGCTGGTTCGTCAATTTCCGGAAGAGTCCGGCGTGCGCGAGCGACTGGAAAGCTGTGTACGACGACGACGCGAGACGGAGGAGGTGGTTTATCGGCTGATTCCGCAGCTGCAGGAGCAGAAACGCTGGTATGCAGTGCGGCGTGAGCTGATTGAGCTGCGGAGGAGCGGGATTCAGATTGGCGGGCTGTCAGAAAGCTGGGCTCTGGTGCGTCAGGAATTCGCCGCAATTGAGCAGGACCTGCAGGCAGCCCGGTCAGCTCTGGCGGGCAAACGCATCCGTGAGGCTCGGCAGCGGACGGACAAAGTTTTGTATCACGTGGCGGATCATCCGGTTGCGCTGCGGATTGTGGACAGTATTCAGGCGGTCGACCGGCAGGCTCAGGAGCTGAACCAGCGGCTGCGGAATTCGGTCAGTTCGGCAGATTTATTTTCGGCAGCGGCGGCGGTCAGTTCGGCCGATCGGCTGGTGCGATCACTGCTGCTGGAGGATCTGCTGCGTCGACTTAAGCGAGCCTGTCAGCGTGCTGACAATTACCTGCGTTTGCTGATCTGGCTGGTGACAGGTTTTGTGGTGTTGTTTCCGGTGTTCTGGATTCAGCAGACTCTGCTGCGCGGCATTGAAGGATTTTTGCCGGCGGCAGAGGACGGCATGGAGACGTGGTGGGTGGGTGCACTTCAGCACGGCAGTGCTCAGGGTTTGTTTGTGGTGACGGCGATGGTGGCTTTGGCGGCAGTCCGAGTGGCAGTGCGGCGATCGGTTTCACTGGCCGGTCTGGCCACGTGGGCGGTGCTGGGTCTGGAGGGGATTGGTACGTACCATTTTTGTCGGCTGATGGTGACGGATTTGATTCCTGTGACTGGTGTGGCGGAGTGTCTGGCGAGGCTCAGCATTGGAGTGGCGGCGGGAGCCGTTTTTGGCGTGGCCTCGCAGGATCTGGTGAATCCTGTGCGGGGCCGATTTTTGCGGGGGGCATTTTCCGGGCTGCTGGCAGCGGGGCTGCTGGAGCTGTCGCAGTGGTCTGTTGTGGATTATTCGAGGTTTGTGCTGCCTGGTCTCTGGCTGGGCGGCCTGCTGTTTATGGGCGGCTGGATACGGCGACTGCGGGGCGTGGCGGGTGTGTTGTTTGGCAGTGGGCTAAGCGGGGTTCTGGTGGCCGGGATGACGCGTCAGGATGTGGCCTGGACGGAGTTTCAAAAGGATCTGTCGGGGACGCTGTTGCTGGCGCTGTGTGCAGTGCTGGTTTCGCAGACTCGCCGGATTCGATTTATGCTGAGCGTCAGCCTGCTGTCGTGGGTTTTGGTGCGGGTGTGTGCTGAGCTGACAGAGACGGGATGTGTTTTGTCGATGTGGCTGATGTTGAATCTGGCGTTGTTTGCCGACCGTCAGCGTGATCTGGATTTCCGTCTGTTTCTGCGTGATCGGCTGCGGGCTCGGAAGATTTCTGGTGTGCCGGCGGTGCAGGCTGCGGGCGGCCGTCAGCGGAGGGTTTAGCGTGTCGAACGTGCATGTGCGAGTGTTGTATCCGGCGCTGCTGGAACTGGCGACAAAAGAGCTGCATTCTCTGAATGCGGCAACTGTGTATGCAGCCGGTCGCAGTCAGTCGGCGGACCTGCCGCTGCTGGATGTGCGGTGTTCGCGCAATCAGTTTCAGCTGATACGTCGGGGTACCGGATATGTGGTGCAGGGGCTGTCCGAGAATTGTCCCACGCTGTACAACGGGGGTGTGCTGACGGTGGTTCAGGAGCTGCAGCATGGCGACATGCTGCAGGCCGGTGCGCTGCAGTTTGTGTATCTGGAGCGTGAGGATGGGGGAGCCGGTCGGCTGCGTGTGCTGCCTCAGATCGAGTCCCAGGCGACTCAGGCCGGCAGTGAGTCAGCGGCGGACAGCCGTGACCGCACGATTTTTGCGGGTAGCGGTGCTGCGACAGAAACGCTGGATTCCGGGCACCACGTGGCATTGTCTGGTCAGATGCTGATTGGTCGGGACCGGGATCGTGTGCAGGTGCATCTGGGTCACAGCCAGGTTTCTCGACTGCATGCTCAGATCACGGTTCGTGACGGCGGGGTGGAGCTGACGGATCTGAACAGTGCGAACGGGACGTTCGTCAACGGGGTGCGACTGCTGAAGGCCATTCGACTGCGTGCGGGTGACCGGATTCACATCGGCCCGTATTCGCTGCTGTTTAACGGGCGTGAGCTGCGTTCGGATTCGCGGCAGAACAACGTGGATCTGCGTTGTCGCGATCTGACTCGTGTGGTGCGAACGCGGGACAGTGGTCAGCCGCTGATGATTCTGGATCGCGTCAGTCTGGTGATTCAGCCGCGTGAATTTGTGTGTCTGCTGGGTCCCAGCGGTTCCGGCAAGTCGACGCTGCTTGGGGCGCTGAGTGCGCGAGTGCCGGCTGATGAGGGTCGGGTGACTCTGAACGGTGAGGATTTGTATGCCAATTTTGAGGCCTTAAAGCAGGACATCGCGGTCGTGCCTCAGCGGGATGTGATGCATGAGCTGCTGCGGCTGCGTGAGGCGCTGGCCTGGACGGCTCGGCTGAGGCTGCCGCCTGACACCACAGAAGCGGAGACGGCGGATGCTGTGGATGAGATGCTGCGGACGGTTGGGCTTGAGCTGCGTGCTGAGACTCGCATCTGCGATCTGAGTGGCGGGCAGTTAAAGCGTGCGTGCGTTGCGAATGAGATTGTGCATCGTCCCAGCCTGTTATTTCTGGATGAGGCGACATCGGGTCTGGACGAGCAGACGGATGCGGAGATGATGCGATTGTTTCGGAGGATTGCGGACGGGGGCAAGACGGTGGTCTGTGTGACTCACAATCTGGCGAATGTCGAGGAGACATGTCATCGGGTGGTGGTTCTGGCAGAGGGCGGAAAGATGGCCTTTGTGGGGACTCCTGCAGAGGCTCGGCAGTATTTCCGGGTGGACAAGCTGGGGGCGATTTACGAGGTACTGAAAACCAGGACTCCTGAGGATTGGCGTGATCAGTTTCTGCGAACGAAAGAACACCAGGGCGTGCGGGACGGAGGTTCGTCTCAGGGGCTGCAGCCGGCGGTGTCGGCAGATTCGCCGCAGTCTGCGCCGCTGTCTGAATTACTGCTGCGGATTGTGCGTCAGGCCGGCCTGCTGTCGGGGCGTTATCTGCAGATTTTGTGGGCGGATCGGCGTGCATTGCTGATGATGCTGGGGCAATGTCTGCTGGTGGCCTTCCTGGTGGTGGTGATGTTCGGCGATGTTTCCAGTGAAGAGTTGCCGCAGCAAGCGAGCAAGTCAGCATCGATCATGTTTTTGCTGGCGATTTCTTCGGTGTGGTTTGGCTGCAATAATGCGGCCAGAGAGATTGTCAAGGAGAAGGCGATTTATGTGCGTGAGCGGGATGTGAATCTGCAGACCACGGCTTATGTGGTGTCGAAGTTTGCGGTGCTGTGCGGGATTAGTTTTTTGCAGGTGTTTTTGCTGTGTCTGATCAGCGGCTGGGGAACGAGTGTGGGGCTGGGATTTGCGGCGGTGGGTCTGCTGTGCTGTCTGGCGGTTGCGGGTACGACCGGCGGTTTGCTGATTTCGGCCGTTTCGAACACATCGGACATGGCGATTGCGACAGTGCCGCTGGTGCTGGTGCCGCAGATTGTGCTGGCGGGAGCGATTGCGAAGGTTGACGGTTTTGCGGAATGGCTGGCGCAGAGCGGAATTGTGCTGTATTGGGGTTATGGCGGGCTGATTTCGTGTTTTCCGTCAGATCAGTCGGAGCTGCTGGGATATACGGACTGGGGTTACTGGGGGCCATTGGTTGTGGTTGTCCTGCACTGTGTGGTGTGTTTGCTGGTGACGAATATTGTGCTGGTGGCTTCTGGTCGTCGGAATGCGGCAGCGGAGAGCTGGGTGGTGTGGCTGTGGCGCAGCGTTCGGTCCTTGATTCCTCGGTAGTCAGGCAGGCGGTGCCGGGACTTGCTTTTACTTAGCAGACGGGAGCGAGTGATGTGGCTGTTGATGTGCGCTGGGTTGTGGCTGCAGTCTGAGACGCTGACAGAGATTACGGGGCAGTTCGAGGAGCAGGTCCAGGAGGCTCAGCAGGAGCATGCGCGGCGGCGGGAACAGTTGTTTTCTGCTCTGATTGATGATCTGGCGAAGATCCAGAAAGAGCTGACTCGTGAAATGCGTTTTGACGATGCGCTGCGGGTGCGAATGATGGGGGCGGGTTTAGGCACATTAAGTACGTCTGATGACAGGCTGTCAGCAGTGAAGGAGCAACTCCCGGAAGCTCCTGAAGCCGCCATGAAGGTGTTGCAGAAAGTTTTGAGTGATGATGCGGCGCTGCGGGGAGAGTTAAAGTCGACGGTGTCGTCACTTGCTGTGGGTTGTCAGGATCGTCTGCAGAAGCTGCTGGAGTCAGAGTCGGCCGAGGGTGATCTGGATGCCTGTCTTGAGATTCGGGAGCGACTGACGGAACTGCGGACGAAGTATGAGCTGGAAGCGGGGCTGCCGGCCGAGTTTCCGACGACGGAGGATGGCGTTGCGAAACTGCGGAACCAGCTGGTGGAGGCCAGTCGTCAGCGGATTGCAGACCGACTGGATCAGCTGGGGGTGCAGCTGTCGGGTTTGAAACTGCGAACAAGTGTGGAGCGGCGAGAGGCAGCTGCGGTGGTGCTGAAAGTGACGAAGGAGCGTGATCTGGAGGAGAAAGTGAAGCTGCTGCGAGCGGTGGTGGAAAGTATGAATGTGGGGAAGGCGGCAGTTCGCAGTGCGCTGGCTGACATCGATTCTGAGCGGACTTCCAGTGCGGAGGAGCTGGCGAAGGTGGAGCAGCGGCTGAAGGCGATGCGTAACAGCCAGTTGGGGGCAGCTGTTACGGAGGGGCGGCTGGAGGATGCTGTAGTGTGTTACAGAAAGCTGCAGCAGGCCGAGCCGAATGTGTTTACTGTGAACTGTAGTCCTGAGGTGGCGATTGATCTGCCTGAACTGGATCCCGAGTGTGCTCGAATTATGGACCAGTTTGAGGCAGCGCGGCAGGTTGAGGAGCGACAGTTTATTGAGCGACTGCAGCCGGGTGTTGAGGAGTTGCGACGCAGGCTGGTGGCAGCGAGGGCGGCGTTACCACTGGAGGCAAAGCAGTTGCAGGAGGCGGTAACGCGTTGCCGAGCGTGGCTGGAATCTGGTGCGGTGGATTCGCTGGAGGAATTTCGTCTGATTCCGGTGGTCTCGGATTTGCCGGAGTCGGTGCAGGCCGGAGCATTTGCGGAGGCGGCCGAGATTTTGCTGGGTGAGCGGCATGTCTCTCGTGAAGCCGGTTTGATGATGTTGCAGCGGCGTCTGCAGCCGGAGCTGAGTCGATTGTCAGCGGCTGGTGACTTGTCTGCGTGTGTGGCGGTATTTGTGCATGTGCGCTGGCTTGGTCGGCGTTTTGATCCGCAGGCTGTGCGTTTGGCGCGAAAGCCGTGGGAGACTGCGTCGGTGGGTGCGAGTGTGGTGGATGTTGCGGGGCGTCTGGTGCGAGTTCGTTATGCGGGTATCAATCGTTCCATCTGGCATTCTCGCCGGCTGGTTCGCAGTGAGGGTGAGCCGGTGTTGCTGGTGGAGGCGTCTGCGGGTAACGATGACTGGCGAACGGCCGATCGTTTTTTGCCTGGTCCGCTGGTGGTTCGTGTGTCGGAGGTTGAATCTGGGCTGCGTGTATTCTGGCTGCGAGGGAATCTGTGGGAGCTGTCGACGGTAAGTGAGGTTCGTGGGGAGGACGTGACGTTGCGTTCGGAGCTGGAGGGGAAGGTGCGAACTGACCGGACTGGCTGGCGTGGGCTTTAACGTTTGTCGTGGTGAGGGTGGTCGTTGTTCGGGCGAGCCGCGGACGGGAGTCCGCGGGTGTGGTGCCTCTTTTGTAGCTCGGGCTTTCCAGCCCGAGATCTGTCCTTTTGCGGCACTGGAGTACTGGGCTCACGCGAAGCCGCGAAGCCGCGAAGGGAAGGCGCAGAGTGTGGCGAAGTGACCAGTGTGATGGACTGTCCTTTTCTCCTTTCCACTTTCTCGCGTCTACCCACTATGGCATGGATGCCATGGCCCCCTCACCCCCGACTCCTCTCCCCCGTTTCACGGGGGCGAAGGGGGATTTGTGGGCGAGCCGCGGACGGGAGTCCGCGGGTGTGGGGAGGGCTTTTGTAGCTCGGGCTTTCCAGCCCGAGATCTGTCCTTTTGCGGCACTGTGGGGGAGGGGGAGTCTCACGCGAAGCCGCGAAGCCGCGAAGGGAACCGCAGAGTGTGGCGAAGTGACCAGTGTGATGGACTATGCTTTTCTCCTTTCCACTTTCTCGCGTCTACCCTCTATGGCATGGATGCCATGGCCCCCTCACCCCCGACCCCTCTCCCCCGTTTCACGGGGGCGAGGGGGGGATTAGTGGGCGAGCGGCGGACGGGAGTCCGCGGGTGTGGGGGGGCTTTTGTAGCTCGGGCTTTCCA
>JBJTPZ010000398.1:0-1083 GCA_046075365.1 Planctomycetaceae bacterium | reverse complement strand
CTACGGTGACGGCGGTCCGTGGTACATCCCGGTGAAGGAAGAATATCCGGCCGGCGGTTATGAGGTGAGTGTGGCGTTCTGCAGTCCGGAAGTGGACGACGATCTGACGGCGGGCATGAAAGGACTGCTGACATGAAACGCAGCCGTTTGCAGTACAGCGACCGAGCTGGTGGCAAGGCGCAGCAGGGCGATGTGCCTGTGTTGAGCCAGGCCAAAGCTGACTGCCCGTTTTACGGAGTGACCCGGGACACTTCGCGGGCTCGGACCATGTTGAGCATTCCGCGTCGCGGCTGGCTGGCTCTGACGGCAATGCTGCTGCTGCTGACCGAGTATCTGCCGGCGGCTGCGGGGGCTGATGCCAGGCTGCCGGCGGGCTGGTCGCAGCCGTTTCCGACGGAGTTCCCGCAGCTGCTGCACTGGCAGGACGTCTGCAATGTGTGGGTGATTCGCGAGCAGGATGCGGCTTTGCTGGTGTGTTTCGGAGATGGCTCGATACTGCCAGGTCTGGAATCACTGGGCATTCGTTCGATCGAGCGAATTTTGCTGCCCGATCATCATCGGGAGCAGTATCAGGGTTTGTATCGTCTGCCGCCCCTGCCGGCGACGGTGCTGGTGCCGCAGGCGGAGCAGACTTTGTTTACGGATCCGGGCCGATATCGTCGCTGGCGACCGACTCTGGGGGATGAATTTTCGGTGTATGGAGCCAGTTACGTGCGTCCGTCACCGCGACCGCTGGCGGTGGAGCCGGTGGCTGACAATGCGGTGCTGCAGTGGCGTGGTCATGAAATTCGCGGCCTCGCAACCCCTGGACACTCGCCCGGCGGAATGACATTTCTGGTGACCAGCGGCGGTCGCAAGTTTGCGTTCAGCGGAGGTCTGATGCATGACGGATCGCGGCTGACGCGCTGGTATGATTCGGAGTGGGACTATGGGTTTGGCAAAGGAATCGACACTCTGCTGTCATCGGCAGCCAGGCTGCAGAATGCCCGGCCGGACGTGCTGCTGCCGGCGCAGGGACCGGTGATTCGCGAAGCCGGTCGACAGCTTTCGGAATTTCAGCAGCGGCTGGTGAAGTTTCGAGCC
>JBJTPZ010000397.1:0-3141 GCA_046075365.1 Planctomycetaceae bacterium | reverse complement strand
GAGGTGGAGCCGAACAATTCAATTTCTCAGGCCAATGAGATGGTGACATTGGAGCCGACGGCCAGTTCCAGCATCAGCAGTCGCCTTGGGGGACACATCGGACATGCGGGGGACAGTCAGGACTTCTTCCGGCTCAACCTGGCTGAGAACGTCATCAATGGGCGAATTGTGTTTAATCATTCCCACAGACAGCGCCTGAACTTCCAACTGCTGAATCAGTCCGAACGTGTGATCAGCACCGGAATTCAACGAAATCCGGGCGTGAAATTCGTGGATGCTGCGACGCTTCCCGCCGGGACCTATTACGTCCGTGTGTTCCGTGAAAGCCCGGCAGCGGCAAGTATGTGGTCTGCCACATTTACCGGGACGCGAGTCGGCCGTCCTGTAACGCCTCCGCAGCCCCCATCATCAACGACCGATATTGAGCCCAACGACAGCCGCACGCTGGCCGGATCCATCGGGACGCTCACCCCGGACGTCACGACAACTGTTCGTGGCAGTCTGACAGGCAGCGATCCTGAAGACTGGTATCGCGTGCCACTCAGTTCCGCCGGAAATCTGACTGTCGATATGACCGGAATGACGGCTGACCTCGATCTGGAAATTCAGGACCGGAATGGCGTGTATCTCAGCAGTTCATCGAAGGGATCGAGCACCAGTGAAACGATCACACTGACGGGGTTGTCGGCAGGTGATTATTTCATTCGCATCAAGCGATACAACGGGGCCAGTTCCAGCTACACGCTGACGGCCGTTTCGACAGCGTCGGTGGCCAGTCCCGGCGAGAACACGAGCATGTCGACGGCAGCCAATCTGGGAACGGCATCTCCCGGCTTCAGCGTCACGGCCGATGGCTCTGTGAATGGCGGGGTGAAGTGGTATCGTTTTCAGACGAATGATCGCTGGAATGGCACGCTGAAACTGGGCAGTGTGGCGGGGACGTCATCGCAGGAGTCCGTCAGCAATCTGCCCGCCGGCACGTACTACCTGTCCATTGGCTCCAATCTGATTGGAAGTAAATTTCTCGGTGAGCTGCACAATTCCTTTGGTGTCACACTGCAGTCGTTCACAGGTGCTCAGTCCGGAGATGCGTTTCGGGTGGCTGTCGCTGTTCAGACCGTCGCTCCTCCGACTCCCGTGATTGGTGCCGTCCTCGAACCCAACGACAGTCGGTTCACGGCCTCTGCATTTGGAACGCTGACCCCTGGCAGGGCGACAGTCGTCAGGGGCAGCCTGAGCAGCCGTGAGAACGAGGACTGGTTCGCGATCAATCTGGATCGCACGTCGTCGATCACTGTGGACCTCAACATGGAAAATGCCACCACGGGTACTCGCAGGCTGAACAGCCTGGATCAGATCACGCATCTGCAGCTGGTTGATCAGTTCGGCAACGTGCTCAGTGACAGCACTCCCTCGCGAGGCGGTGTCTATCGCGGTGGCCTTCGCTTGATCAACAGGTCATCCCTGTCGGCCGGAACGTACTACCTGCGTGTCTTCCGCTCCTCAACCGGGTTGGCATCTCCTTACCGTCTGAGTGTGACCCCGCGGACTGTGTGACGAGAAAGACGCGACGTCTGCTCAGTCCAAAAGGTCGTTCGGTGCAAACCGAACGACCTTTTTTTTGTGGGTGATCTGGCAGGGCCAGCGCGCACTTTGGGGGCCTTTGGTAATTTAGGAGAACTTGCGTACGGTTCAGATATTCCCTAAGGTTCGACGGGTCGAGACCGAAACAAATCTTGTGGGGAGATACCCCAGTGGCAGCGAAGCATAAGAAGATTTAACTGAGCGAATCGTTTGTCGCCGTTGAGGACCTTGAAGATCCTCGCTCCTCGATTAACAGGCTCCATCCTCCTGTGAGTGTTCTATCGATTGCTTTGCTTGCCGTCCTGTGTGGAGCCGATGGTCCAACCAGTATCAGAGGCTGGGCAGCAGCAAGACAGCAATTCCTGGAGCGATTTCTGGAACTGCCTGACGGTCTGCCGTCACGTGATGTGTTCCGCAGAGTCTTATGTGGTCTGCAGCCTGCGGCCTCTCAACCATATTTCAACGTATGGATTGAGGCGATGGGAGCGATCATCGCCGATCAAACAACGACAGAAGGAACTGAGTCTGAAAAGCGGCATCTCGCGATCGATGGCAAGACGCTCAAAGGCAGTCGTAACGACAGCAAGGCTCGCGGCCCCCTGCACGTGGTGAGCGTGTGGATGTCGGCGAAGGGAATCACATTGGCTCAGGTACCCACCGACGCCAAATCGAACGAAATCACTGCAATTCCACAGGTATTGGAGTTGATTGATGTGCGTGGTTCGGTGATCACAATCGATGCGATGGGCGCTCAGGTGGGCATCGTGAGAGCGATTACTGAGCGCGGCGGAGATGTGATCGTGTGTTTAAAAGGCAATCAGGGAAATCTGCACAAAGCGGTCTCCGAATTTGTGGAGAAACAATTGGAGAATGACTTCGACGGTTTGGTACACGAGTCACTGTGTGAGTCCTTGAAGAAAAACCGACACAGACGGGAAGAATCAATGACGTGTATTCAATTCGAAATACCGAAAGACTTCCCTCTCGAGGAGAAATGGGTCGGCCTGAAGAGTGTCGGCGTTGTAGTGCGGGAAAGCAGTTCGGGCGATAAGCACACCGTGGAACGAAGCTTCTACATCTCCAGCCTTCCCATCGGCATCGTTCAGTTTGCGAAACCGATTCGTAATCACTGGGGAATCGAGAACACATGTCATTGGTCACTGGATGTGACGTGGAGAGAAGATTCGCTTCGAACAATGGAGCGGCGAATGGCAGAGAATCTTGCGTGGATCCAGAGGTTCAGCCTATCGCTGCTTAAGCAAATCCCTGACAAGCTCAGCGTAGCGATGAGGAGGCGGATGTGTGGCTGGAGCGAAGAGTACCTGACGCAAGTCCTTATCAAATTGGGCACTTAGTGTGCGCTGGCCCTGGTGGTGACGGCGTTGTTTGGGGCTGGTGGTTTTCGGGGCGTTGCCTGGGGCGGTGAATAGAGTTTTGGCTCAGCTGGAGCTTCGCCCTCCCGTGTGTTGTGAGGCGGGCACACAGGAACGACAGATTTGCCTGTGATGAAGAGTGGTGGGTGATTGTAATCGCCTGCCTGGGCTGGGAGAATCGGCG
>JBJTPZ010000396.1:0-4616 GCA_046075365.1 Planctomycetaceae bacterium | reverse complement strand
TCTGGAATTGCCGCAGAACCAAATGCTCGCGGCCTTCCGCAACTTTTGGCAGGAACAAAATCTCTTCCTGAATTTCGGGGGCGAGGTTGGTCAGATTCATGATCTGCGTCACTCGAGCACGCGTGACGTGCCCCAGGCGGGCCTGTTCTGCGTCGTCGTGGATTTCGCCGTCACGGACCAGCGGGTCGAAGTGAATAGCGAGCGCCATGAGCCGCGTGATCCGCGGCAGCCGCCCCTGCACAGAAGGTTGGACAGGGACAGACGTTACCAGTTTTGTTGCTCGTTGACCTCTTTCGAAATAGACGACTGTCTCGAGCAGCAGTTCGCGGGTCATTTCAATTCCTCTCGATGATTGAGGGATTCGGCCAGGCCCGTGAATCCATGGGGATGAAAGTCGTCAGGGAAAAACAGCGTTTTCCTTTGTGCAGGGGATTCGCTGTCCGTTGATATCGAATGCGGAAGGACGACCGCTGCACGGTCTGTGGCTGTTACCTGGCGGAAAAAGCGTCGTGGCGATCCAGTGAATGTCCCGTTGGAAAATGGAATCAGAATCCGGAGGTGTCCCATGTCGAATGAACTGCCATTTGTGAGTTGCCTGTGCCCCACGTATCGTCGGCCGCAGATGATGGGCACGACCACGCTGGCTTTCCACAGCCAGGACTACCCGGAAGACCGACGAGAACTGATTATCCTTGATGATGCCGGCGAGCTGCAGAACGACGCCTGCGGTGGCTGGCAGATCATCTCATTCCGCGACGATTCCGGTCACTGCCTGAAAAGTTCAACGCCATCGCCGGTCTGGCCAAAGGCGACATTCGGGTTGTCCGGGTTGACGACATCTGGCTGCCGCACCACATCAGCACGCACGTGCGAGCGATGGAAGGGCGGCTTTGGTCGAAGCCGTCGAAAGTGCTCGGCAGTCACACCGGACGTCTGGAGCAGGAGAACGCCACCGGTCGGTTCCACGCCAGTCTGGCTTTCCGCCGTGAGATCTTCGACCGCATCGGTGGCTGGCCGCTGACCAGACACGGCGACTTCGACCAGCAGCTGATCGCAAGGCTCAACGCCATCGAACCACCGGGAGACCCGTGCCAGTTTGCTGATCCATCGTACATCTTCCGCTGGGGCAGACGAACGCGTACCACGGTCAGGCGTTCATGCAGGGACCGGAGGATGAAGGATGGTATGACAGGGTGCGGGTCTGACAAAAGCAGTCTTCGCCGCAGGGCATCAGGCAGAGCGAGGCATCGCACAGGGCTGAGTGCTGGCACTCACTGCCGAGGGTGTTGCCTCGCGAGCGAGGAGAGTCTTGTCGCTGGGCCTGCAGCCCGCTGAGTCCATCGTGGTGACCTTCGCAAAAGGTGTAACTCATGCAGCCATAACAATGCGAACCTGGCCCGCCTGCCTCGCCGAGCATTTCCAGCGTGACCACTCGCATCACTGGCGGTAAGGTCTGACCGGCGTGGGTTCGTCACCGTGATGCATCCCGCAAGGGACTTTCCTGAGCCCACACCGCTCACAAAGCGGCAATGTTCAACGCACGATCTATACGTCGGCTCATCGCCCGACGCATAGATCGCAATTCGTTATGCCGAACAATCAGTGAATGTTTACTATGCCGCTGGCATAATCGATCTCAAGTCGCCGTCCCGTCAGCAAGATCGTCCCGAGCAGTGCATACTCACCATCGTTCGTGACTACCTGCGTATCGTAATTGCGGCCGAACCATTCAAGCTGGCATCCGATTGTCTCCATTGCCACTTTACTTCCGTCAGCCAGCACCGCCTCGGCGGACGACTCCATCGGCAACTGCAATTCATCGACAATACTTTTTGGCAAAACCAACGACCCATTGAATGCGGTGTCTATCCAGGCCCAGCACTGAGCAAATCGTTCCCCGGATGGTGCTGCGAGTCGCACTGCAATCAATGCCCGTTGCTTCTCATCGATGTGTCCATTCATGATTCCATGTGTCCGATGAAGAGCGTGGCACCGTACCCGACCTTGATGGTGTGAGAAATGCGTTCAGGAAACTTTGACCGTGCAGCACGTACTGCAGCGTCGAAAGATTCGGCAAAGAACCATTCTCCAGATTCCGGTTCAATTGACACAAATTCACCCAGGTGGGCGTCTTCCCAGTCAGATTTATGTGCTTCGTAGACCGTTTTCGCTCGTTCCATCACTGAGCGGGTTTCTTCAGAAATCATCTGTTTCTCCAGCGTTTCAGGGACAAGATGCTGGATTCTACGGGGAAACAAAGAGGTTGTCACGGTGGTTCGAATTCGGATGCGTGAAACGCGTTGAAGCGGCGGCACCACAAAGCGTTGTACCGGAGTTGCGGCCGGCGAGTTTTCCGTTTTTCGAGCGTCCGCTGGCCTCAACCCGGTGAACGCCGTCGTTCGTCATGACAGTCGTACTCGTACTCAGTGCAACGGTACTCGCACTCGTACTCGAAAGAATCGTATCGATGCTGACTCGACTGATTCAACGAACCAGCGGAGTATCCGAGGAGCGAATCGAGTACGGCCCCAACGCCAAAACCTGACGAACGAGGAGATGCAGAGGAGCGAAAATGGCGTTCCGATTTTTTCACAACTCTCACACCACCATCACCCCGCAGTCACATTTCGTTTTTGCCGAAACTGCTTAGCGGTCGCAACTGTGTGTTTTTGGAAATCCTCAGCGGTCCAGACGGATGATAAACCGGGGCAATGTGAGAGTCCGGAAGGGGCGAGATTTGTGTGAGAAATGGTGACCGGGAGGTGGTTGGTGGGGCGGATGGTGATTTCGCGGTTGCTGCGGTGGCAGAGAGTCTGAGATCTGGGGTGTCGGCGGAAGTCGTTGCCAGAGTTGGCGTTGTGTTGCGGGGAGTGCGCTGGCTGGGGAGTTGGCTGCGTCTCAAAACCCGTCGGTCTGTCGATTTCGATTTTGCAGAAACTGCTGGTGGGCTGCAGGTTCGCAGGCTGACTGCGCGGTTTTAAGGGCGCCGTTTCCACCGGCTGGCGGCCCCTGCGATGCTCGCACTGTCGGGCAGAGCAGGACTTTAGCAGCCCACAATGGCAGAATCTGGCAGGCAGAGACAATCACGGTGCATAGCGCCTGCATGGTGCTGCAGCCGTGGCACTGCGTCTCGTCCTTACATTTTCTTCGACTGCCCGTATACTGCCTCGTGGCCACCGCCGGATATCGCGATTGCTATAAGGGATGTTGTCTAGTGACACCTGTTCAGCAGAGGTATGACGAACTGATCGATGCGCTGCCTGTTCACGTCAAGGTCGCTCGTGCCGCACAGCTGTTCCAGTGGTCGCGAGACTGGATCAGGCGACAGATTCTGGCCGAGAAAAGTTCGATGTCAGAACAACGGCTAAAACTTGAGGTCGCCTTGCGGATGTACGGCCACGAAGAAACGACGCGTCGACTCATTGAGAAAGCTCTTTCTGATGTTTCCTCCTAAGGCGTTTCGCGGGACAGTGGAGCGTTTCACAGGTATTCTCAGATCGCCTGGTATTCGTCATCACCTGACCGGCGGAGTCGTGAGTGTTGCGTGGGGTGAACCAGGATTAACGCTGGATGTTGACATCGTGATTGATCGCATTGGCGCGAACGCGAATATTGAACGTCTGGTGAGCGAGATTCTGGCTGCAGGCTACTTCGCTGATCAGCCGGGGCAGCCAGAAGAGTCGCCGGGATCTCCGCCAGATCATGCGTCGACTTTCCGGAGCTGAACTTGCACTGGTGCGATCGCAGGCTTTACAGATGGAATTGGCAGCGTTGCTCGACTCGGTACTCGCGGAGTCTGACGAGATCACCGAGTGATTTCGCCGATGAGTGGCATAGCAACAAGTTAGGCGTCGCATGCAATTTACCTGTCCAATTCGGGCGCTACGTTCGTGGAAAAATCCAGTAGTTCCATTCGCTGTGAAACGAGTCGCGTTCAATCAGCACATCAGCAAGCTGCGCGTCTGCGATTTTTAGTTTATCGGGATAATCTGCGCTGTCCAAATAGGCGTACACTTCAAGACCCGTCTCCGTGCGAGTTGCGGCGATCAGGTTGACGACGATCTCCAGTGTTTCGAGTGGCACACCCTGACAGTTGCGGGTGATATGGCAGAAGAGCCGGTGCTCTATTTTGTTCCACTTGCTGGTTCCCGGCGGAAAGTGGCAAACCTCAAGTATCAGCCCCGTTACATCAGCCAACCGCTGAAGTTCAAGACACCAGAGTCGTGTTCGCGGGCTGTTGCTGCCGAGGCAATCGGCCGTGATGAGAAGACGAGTTGCCCCCGGGAATCTTTTGCGGCCAAGTGTATTCCACCATCGCTCAATCGCCGCAACCGCGAACTGTGCCGTGTCATGACTGATGCCGACACTGACAAACGCTTCGTTATTGTGGAGATCGTAGACGCCGTAGGGAACCGCCTTGCCCAACTCCTTGCTGGGAAAGTCGTGTGTGTCGACGCGAACGGGGCTTTTCGCCGGCCGAAGCACTCGGCCCGAATTCTTGAGATTCCCCAGAACTTCCTTCTTCTTCGTGTCGACGGAGATAGCGGGTTCCGACTTCCTGGCGTGTCGCCGAACACGTCTTGCGATGAATTCGAACTGCGCATTGCGGTCGGGGT
>JBJTPZ010000395.1:0-2697 GCA_046075365.1 Planctomycetaceae bacterium | reverse complement strand
AACAGGTCACCCGCTGCAATGTTCCCTCAGTAATCACACCCGCAGACTCCCGTCTGCGGCTCGCCTTTAAACTGTCCACAGTCCCCTGCCCGGAGCTGTCCCATGACCATCTGGAAATTTGTTTCCGTCGTCGCATTCCTGATCGCCTGCCAGCTCGCCACGGCTCCCGCCGCATACGCTCAGGCCAAAACCCCGCCGGCAAAAAATCAGAAAGATGCCAAGGCCGATGCAGACTCCAAAAAATCACCCTCCGGAACACCACTGACACAGTCCGCGGCGAAGGACGGAGTTCAGGATCTGGTGCTGCCCACCCCCGACGGCTGGCAAATTCACTGCACATACTATGAATCGCCGGCCGGACGCGAATCTGCCTGCGTGATCCTGCTGAATTCCACCGATGGCGTCGTGGCCAAAGACACTCGCAATCGCCGCTTCTTCCAGCCCACCGCGGTGGCTCTGCAAAAAGCGGGCTTCGCCGTCGTCACTGCCGATCTCCGCAAACACGGCGACAGCGTACCAATGTCTCCGGCCGGAGAACCCCTGCCCGTCAAAATCGGACCGGCTGACTACGCACTGATGGCCAGCGGCGACCTTGAATCCATCAAAGCTTTTCTGATGGAACAGCACCGCAACGAAAAACTCAACATCCGCAAACTCAGCATTGTCGCCATGGGGTCCAGCTGCATGGTAGCCGCCGCCTTCACTGTGGAAGACTGGGCTAAAACACCGTACCCCGATGCACCCACACTGGATCAAAGGACGCCCCGCGGACAGGACGTTCGAGCACTGGTCCTGTACAGCCCCAACGCCTCCGTCAAAGGCATCAACACCGCCGGTATCCTGAAATCCATCAAAGGACTGGCAGTGCCAATCTATGTCGTTGCCGGCGGTGGCAACAAAACAGACAAAGCTGATGCTGAAAAGGTCTTCAAGGGCATCGAACTGAAAGGCGAACAGTTCAAGGAAAGTCGCAAAATGCTGCTGACAAACACCGCCACACACGCCGAGGCGTTCCTGGAACCCAGCCTGGCCGCCACAACTCAAAAAGACATCATCGACTTCCTGACAAAGAATGCCAAAGATCTGGAACTGCCGTGGCGCGATCGCACGGACCGTCGCTCAAAGTAAGTTCACCTGCCCCGTTTGCCTGATCCTGCTCCACCATAACTCCTGACCCTGCGGTGCCCCCATGCCTTCAAACCAGCCCGGTGTTTCAGCCTCTCGTCGCGATTTTCTGGCAGCTGCGGCTGCCGCAGCCGGCACCGCCGTGCTCAGCAGCTCGGCCAGCGCCGCTCCGCGCACCGATCTGATTCCCGCCATAGACACACACCAGCACCTCTGGGATCTGAAAAAACTGCAGCTCCCATGGCTCTCAGGTGCCCCCGCCGTGCTGCAGCAGAACTACGGGCTGGCTGAATATGCCGCTGCCACCGCCGGGCTCAACGTCGTTCAGGCCGTCTACATGGAAGTCGATGTACGACCTGAAGATCATATTCTTGAAGCGGAAACCCTGGTCAGCATCTGCCGCTCAAAGAAAGCACCAACTGTCGCCGCCGTCATCTCAGGAAGACCCGGACTGGAAACCTTCGGTGACTACATTCGCAAACTGGCCAGCGCTGCGGAAATTCGCGGAGTTCGTCAGGTGCTGCACGCCGAAACTGCCGCCGCCGGCATGTGCCTCGAAAATCAGTTCGTCAAGTCCATGCAGCTGCTGGGTGAACTGAACCTCAGCTTCGACCTCTGCATGCGACCCGGTGAACTGGCCGACGGTGCAGCACTCGCACGCAAATGCCCCGAGACCCGCTTCATCGTCGATCACTGCGGCAATGCTGATCCTGCTGCCTTCATGAAAACTCCGCCAAAGTCAGACACCAAACTGCATGATCCCGCAAAGTGGCGCGATGACATCAAAACACTGGCCGACTGCCCGAATGTGATCTGCAAGATCTCCGGCGTCATTGCTCGAGCTCCTGCCGGAGTACCATTCACAGAAACACTGGCTCCGATCGTCAATCACTGCCTCGACACATTCGGGCCGGATCGAGTCATCTTTGGGGGCGACTGGCCGGTCTGCCTGCTGGGCGGTTCCTACAAGGACTGGCTGACCACACTGCGAACCCTCATCGCCAGTCGCCCGCTGGACGACCAGAAAAAACTGCTGCACGGCAACGCCACAAAGTTCTATCGCCTGCCAGCCTTCGCCTGAACCGCTGCCAGCCTGCCTGCCATTCAGGAGCCCCGAAGTTCAGCGAGCCGGGTCATGTCGTCGCGTCCAGACCTCATGCCCGCTCGCTCACAGTGGCCGCACGATTGTTGCCCCACGCTCGCCTTTCCGCCCAGACACCACAACGACTGCGAATTTCCACACCCTCACTCACCAGCTTCATGGAAACACGCACATTCGTTGCTGCCAATTTCAGCAGCGCGGCGACCTCCAGCGGCTGAGGCCTGTTTCCTTCCCTGCAGCTGCTGCGACAGCTTGTTTCCTTCGAAGAGCCTGCATCCACTGAATCTCCTTATGCGTTTCCTTCCCCGCAGTTGCCTTCGGGGGGGGGCGCTGGTTTCAGTGTGGACGGGATTGCGGCTAAACCGCAATCTGCAGGGCGTCAAAATTCCAGCCTGGCCGAAAGCATGAGCTAAGTTTTCTGACGGGGGAGGCGTCCGATCGTGTGGGGCCTCAATAAAAATGCCCGAGCG
>JBJTPZ010000394.1:0-12492 GCA_046075365.1 Planctomycetaceae bacterium | reverse complement strand
GCTCGTGGCTGTACTCTGGCATCGGAGTCAATATCGAGTCCGTTCATGGTTCGCTCAGCGTCAAAGTCGCTGAGCCGGACTCTGCCCCCCAGGCCGTGGATGATTTCTTTTCGGTTCGGACCAGCCTCGAGTCCACACTGCTGAACGTGCTTGGCAATGATCAGTCCGGCATCGCAGACGGTACCATGGAGATTGTAGATTCGCACCTCGGCGGACATTCTCAGGCCAGCCTGACTATCGATCCGCAAACCCAGCAGTTGGTGTACCAGCCACCGGTCGGATTTATGGGAACTGACGTGATAGCATACACCGTGCGAAACGCGGCGGGAGTGGAAGCTCAGGGACGCGTCGAAGTCAATGTCATGCCCCCGATTTTGGCGATCCTCAGCACCACTCAGAACAGCACGAATCTTGAAGTAATTAACGCAGAGACCATGGGGCAGATTTCCCAGTTTGAGGTGTTCTCGCGGGTTGCTGCAGACTCCATCGTGGAAGTCGCCGACCTCGACAACGACGGTTTCATGGAAATCGTAGTACTGCAGACCGGCGGTGAACGTCGCATGCGGTCCTTCAACGCATGGGGAGGAATGCTGACGGATACCGTGATGCAGCCCTTCGGCAGTCGCTTTTCCGGGCCGCTGGACCTAAGCATCGGTGATCTAGATGACGACGGCAAGGCGGAGATGGTAGTGGCGGCCAGTACCCCGCGCGGCTACGAAATTAAAGCTGTGGACAGCAGCACCGGCGTGACTGAAATGGCTGTCACGATGCGTGGCATGACCGGCGTTCCACAGATTGCAGTGAACGTTGATACTGACGAAATCGTCGTGCTGGGACGCACACCCGGCGGTGGCGTTGCCATGGCCATGGTGGACACCGACTCTGTCAGGCCGATGCAGGTCACTCGCCGAACCCTCGTCAGCGACCGCGACGCCCGTACGCTCCAGCGACAAAATGGAACATTAACCAGCATGACCCTGTCAACAGCCGATCTGAATGGTGATGGCGTGACAGAAGCAGTCGTCGCTATGACATTCCGCAGCGGTGCAGCGCGAGTCATGACAGCGGGGGCAACAGGCAACCCACAGGTCATGATCAGTACAAAAGTGAACAGCAGCACTCGCAGCATGTTGCTGCCGGCCCCGGGCTTGCTCAGCGACAACACAAACATGGCTGGCTGGTGGTCCGGCACCAGTGTGGGCATGCTGGATTCTGTCGCCACCCCGCTGCAGCGCCGTCGTATCATTGGCGTTGCCCTCGGCTGAGACTCCCCAGACCCCAGAAGCAAAACCGTCGCTCGGGCTTTCCAGCCCGTGCGCTGCCCCAGGAAGAAGACAGCATTTCGTGCTTCAATTGCGCCACCAGACGGCTCAGTCGACTTTTTGTTCGGAGCATCACATCTGACCAGCCCCAAACCCTCCATTCTTCAAAACACCGGATCTCCCGGAAGCCCGCTGGCCTGCACAACCCAGTCACCCATCTGCTCCCAGTCAATCGGCTCGGTCTCTGTCAGATGCACATACCGCACATTTGGCTGTTTGGAAGTGACAGGCGGCAGGGGGTGCAGCGAACTTCCCTGAAAGATCGCCACCTTGACATATTTTGTCAGGCAATGAAAAGCCATGAACCAGCCCTGCCCCTCCAGACCGTAGAACGGAGTATTCCAGCGGACAGCCTTGCGAACCGCCGGCACACGATCAACGATCAACTGATCCAGCCTTCTGCCCACATCCTGCTTCCAGCCAGGCATGGCGGCAATCCACTGCTGTACCACGGCATCTCCGTCCCCTTTCGCCATCTGCGGATTGCCCCCGGACAGCAGCCTGGGACCACTTGCAGCAGTCGGACCTCGCTTCGCCATAACAACTCCTTCAGCACAAATATGTCATGCCAGCACGACACCGTCCGCGCGCACCTCAAATAGTCGGTCCGAAATGCTGTGCCCGGTCGTGCGATAATCCTCGCTCAGTCGATTCTGCAAACCAGCACGCAATAAGGGATTTGCACTGAAAGCCATTAAGGAATCGCGTGATGGTACAGCCACCCAGGACGGCCCTCGAAATACCCGCTCAAGAGACTTGTGCAGCTCAGGATGCAGGATCCAGCAGGAACGTGATGGCAGTCCGTTGTCCGTCACCTCCGCCACCAGAAAATCAACCTTGTCATTGCGCATCGTACTAAACACAGGGCCTTTGACCTTTGACATGTTGTGCATCGCCTGCCTTTTCACCACATCTGCGTCCAGCCCCCAGCGCTCCAGATCATGATTCTGCACAAAACGCAGAGTCTTTTCGCTGTCGATCGCATAGCAGATAACAAGATTGTCCAGCCACGGAGTCGACATCATCTGCGCACGCACCTGATCCGCAGCGGACAGATCCCCGGATTCCGCTGGTGCCATCTGATGCAGAATCGCTTCCGGACGCACCATCGGATAGATAGTGTTTCGCACGGCACGCCATGATTCAGTAGCCATCGTGTCACACGATTTAAACGTGTGAGCCGTTGTCAGTACAAATTCCCGAATCAGCTGAGCCCTTTTATTCGGCGATCGACGAATCAGGGCCGCCAGATTGTCCACGCGAATCTGCAGTGAACCCATCACCAAATGATCGCCGGCAAACTTTGGACTGGATTCAGGCACAGCCTGAGCCAACTGATGCAGAACCTCGCCCAGCAGCATTGCCACTTCAGATTCCTCTGACAGGTGCAGCCGAAACGACTGCAACATTCGCTCGAACACCGGCAAAAATCGCTGAATCTGCTGTGGCACACCACCCGTAAGAAAAATCACTACCCGGTCCATGTGCATCGCAGCCCACAACAGCGTCCCTTTGTCGCTGCGAGCAGCGCAGGCCGGATACACAAACACATCCGCACGCCCCAGCAACTCCGTCCCAGGCTCGTGCTGCAAAGCACGATCCAGCATCGAAAGCAGGTCTGCCTGACTGGTATACAAAGAACCCGGAACGGAATACGGCATGAATACCGCCTCCAGCCACACGTCATCGTCCGCGGGTGCCGCAAAACGTACCGCACCCTCAAGGGCCGAAGCTGAATCGACGGTCCAGTGAGCAGGCACTTCCATGGAAGCCGTGCCACAACACTTGGTCCATTTGCGAAAATTCATGCCCTCCAGAATGCTCATGGAATATACCTCTCTGCAGCAGTTTCAGAACCATCACTGACATACCAGGGTATTACAAATTAACCCCTGTAAATAGGAAATGAATCGACAGTCTGCTGCGAGGTGACAAAAAATAAGTTCCTCGGGCCTTGCCAGCGTCAATTCCGGCAAACCCGACACAACCAGACACTACAACCCCCCCGCTTTATCAAAATCCTGCTTCCGAAACACCAGCAATGGATTGTTCCCCACTATCACAAAGGTGTCCTCTACCACCGCCTCGCCCTTCAAACCGACTCGCACTCGAAACGTCGGACGGTCCTCCACCAGTTCATACTCCAAAATCTCATAACTCTCCAGTACCCTGCCGTCACGCCAGCGCGCATCAAAAGTGTCCACCGGAACTGGCCCGGTCGTGATCGTCGCAAGCTTCGCTCCACCCTTCCACGACGACAACGCAGCATCCAGCGCCACACGAGCAGCCTCCTCAGGAGGCAAATAACGACTTTCGCCGGATCCACAGCCGGCCACCACCACCAGCCACAGCAGACTCAAGTTCAGCCAGCAGCGGCGATATGTCCCATCCACCATTTCAACACTCCTTACAGCCAGCACTTTCCTGCAATTTCCGTAAACGCCAAAGCCGGACACGATAAAACAAAATCGGCAGCAACAGATCAATGATCTCATCCGCTATCAGCACACCACCCAGCACAGGAGCCGCCATCGGACGAATAACGTCAGCACCCGTACCAGTGCTCCATAATATCGGAGCCAGACTCAGCAGCGTCGTAGCCTCCGTCAGCAACTTGGGACGCAGACGCTGCACCGCACCCCGAAAAACCGCCTCACGCAGTGACTGACGATTCATTACACCAAGGCCACCGGCCGCAGCCACCGCCTCACGCAAATACACCAGCATCACAACCCCAGTGGAAGCCGCCATCCCAAAACAGGCGATATAACCAACACCCACAGCCACAGAAAATGGATACCCCAGCAGCCACTGACACAGTACGCCACCCGCCAGTGCTCCCGGTGCTGTCAACAGCATGATCAACGCATCCGCCCAGTCTCCATAAGTCCACCACAGAATCAGAAAGATCAGCCCCAGCACGATCGGCACCAGCACCAGCAGACGACGCCTCGCCCGCGCCGCATGCTCAAACTGCCCCGTCCATTCCAGCACAATCCCCGGTCGCTGCCCCAGACGCGCAGAGACCACCTGCTGCGCCTGCCGCACAAACTCCTGCGGATCCCGCTCCCGCACATTCAAACGTACATAATTTCGCAGCCAGCCATTTTCACTCTTCACCGTCGCCGGCCCCTCGACCGATCGAACCTCCGCTACCGCGTCCAGAGGAACACCATCCCACTGCAACTCGCCGAATTCACCCGACCTCGCCGCCGGCACCAGCAGCCGTCGCAGTGACTCTTCATCCGCAAGCTCCCCCGCCGGCAACAGCCCAACGCGCACAGGCAACTCCCCACCCCCCACCGATGTCACTCCTGTCACTCGCCCCGCATACGCAAACTCCACCGCCTGAGCCAGATCCTGCTGAGTCACCCCCAGCTCAGCAGCCCGGCGATAATCAGGCAGCACCTCAATCGCCCCCTTGCCGCGAATCGGATCAGCCACCACATCCGCAGCCCCAGGCAACTCTCTCAGGATGGCAGCCACCTCCTCAGAGACCCGCACCACGTCCTCCAGGGATTTACCCTGCACACGCACACCCACCTCGCTGTTGACGCCGGTCGCCAGCATATCCACGCGGTTTTGAATTGGGCGAGTCCAGACGTTTGTCCAGCCCGGCATCTGCACCGACCGATCCAGCTCACCACCAAATCCCGTCAGTGTCCCTGCCTGATGCCGCTGCAGCCGCACTTGCCCGGACCAGCGATCCGTCACTCCCTTTCGCACTGCATCAAAATCCGGAACAGGATCCGCAAACGGCAGCTCACCATACCCCGCGAGTCCATGCTCATGTCCCGCCGACGCGTGCCCTGTAACACGACCGCTGCGAATCTGCAGAATCTGCTCACGCATGCGACGCAACTGCTTGTGCTGCACGACCACACCGGCAAACACCTCATCGCAGACAAGATGCAAAAATGCGGGCACCGCTCGCTGCTGCAAAGTTACATTCAGGCTGCTCGTAAACTCAGACCACTCCCGCTGCGACGCAGTCTGCACCGCAGCCAGACACGCCGCAGCATCCCCCGCCGACAGACTCTCAGAACCCCCGAACAGCCAGAATGCGCGCAGCGCTGGACGGACCTGCACAGGCACGTCCGGAATCAGCTCCTTCTCCTTCAGTACGCTCCGGGAAAATCGCAGCCAGCTGGCCACGGTCAGCAGTGACGCACTCATCTCAAGGTCTCGCAGAAACACTGTCGACTCTGCATTTTGCACCAGCCCCACATCTGCCGGCTGCAAGGGCCGCAGCAGTTCACCGCGAGCACTCCAGCGATCGCCTGCCACCTCCAGAGCCACCCGGCCCAGCCGCTGCCGCAGCCCGATCCGAAAAGACTGCTGCAGCTGCCATGCAGTCTCACGCTGCACTGCATCAAAACGGCTTAGCGCAGCCTCGCAAAACTGCTCGACACGCCGGTCATCCACCGACTCGATCATCCCCGACCGGTGCAGCGATCGCACCAGATCCTGCGCTATCCCCTGAGCATCCTCGGCGGACAGCAGCCGCTGCGGCCAGCACTCCGCCGGCAAAAACTCAACCATCGACTCAATCATGTCCAGCGGAGCCGGATCGAACGGAGTATCCGCTCGGCCGGCCTTGCCGCTGACCATGCGAATCTCCGGAAATCGACACAACACCATGTTCCGCGCCTTCATGTCGTCCAAAGACTGCGTAATCGATGCACGTGGCACCGTAATCGGCATGTCCATCACCATGCCCTCATCCAGCGGCAGTCTCAGCGAAGTCCCCAGTGGTCGCATCACAGACCCCGCCAATACTCCCACCAGCACCAGACTTAACCCGCAGACAATCGATGCACGCCAGGTGCCAGCCGCCAATGCACATCCGGCCACAGCCAGAACGATCGCCAGACGCAGCACGACTGACCCCAGCGGTGCCGCAGCCAGAATCAGAGTCACACACAACAACGCCACCAGCGGCAGCGGTCGGTCCAGCAGTACATCCAGCAGCGGACGATAGACAGACAGCAGGGACCTCACCACCGCGCTGTCCGTCTCCTCACGCAGACGACCACGCACCAGCACATTGGCCAGCGCAGGAACAACCGTGACCGCCAGCACCGCCGCCATCACCAAAGCCAGCGATTTGGTCCACGCCAGCGGGCCGTACATCCTGCCATCAATCCCGCCCAGTGCAAACACCGGCAGAAATGACACCAGCATCACCAGAATCGAAAAGAACACGGGGCGACCAACCAGCGAACAGGCCGCTGTAACATCCTCCGAGATTTCTCCCTGCACCGGATGCTCACCAAAACGTCGCTGCAGCCGATGCATCACGCTCTCTGTCATCACAATCGATGAATCCACCAGCACACCGATCGAAATCACAATCCCCGCCAGCGACATAATATTCGTCTGAATCGACAGCACACCCATCACATTCAGCAGCAGCATCGCGGCAAAAGTTCCCAAAACACACAGTGGCAACGTCACTGCAATCACCAGCCACGAACGAAAGTGACGCAGCACAATCAGCACGCAGACCGCAGCAATCGCCAGCGCCTCCAGCAGCGTTCGCGAAACTGTCCAGATCGCTCCGCTGATCAGAGGTCTGCGGTCGTAACAGGGAACAATACGCACACCGACCGGCAGCCCCGCAGCTATCTCCAGCAGCTTCTCTGTCACCGCAGCCGTTACCTGCGGCACATTTCCACCCTGCCGCATATGTACAATCCCAGCAACACACTCCGAGCCGTCCTTCTCAAACGCCCCACGACGAGGCGTCACGGAAAAACTTACGTCGGCCACATCATCCAGTTTCGCCACTGCGCCATCCGCACAACGCAGGACACGCAGACGCCAGCGATCCAGCACTTCTTCGGCCTTCTCTGCCGACGCCTGCCGCAGCTGCAGCACATACTCAGCACCCTCCTTCTGCACCACCTGCCCGCCTGCCGTTTCAGCCGACCGCAGCTGTGCCACAAGATCTGCAACACTCAGCCCCCGCTGTACCAGCAATGCCGGGTTGGCCTGAATCTGCAGCTCTGCATGAAAGCCACCAACTCCCGCCACCTCTGACACACCCGGTACCGTCGACAGCAGCGGAGCAATCTGCTCGTCCTGAATCCTTCTCAGCTCAACCAGCGAGGCACTTGAAGATTCCACCGTGTACCAGTAGATCTGCCCGGTGGCAATGCCCTCCGCCGCAAGTTGCGGCACCACCCCCGGTGGAAGCGAGGAACTGACGCCGCTCAGCCGTTCCTGCAGGGCCTGTCGAGCTTCCTCGAGACTGATCGTATCCTCAAATATCACGTGCACGAGGGCATAACCCATGTCGCTGGAACCACGCACCGCAGCAACCTGCGGCAACGCCTGCAGAGCCTGCGAAATTCTCCGGGTAACACGACGCTCAACCTCAAGGGGACCGTGACCCGCCCACTCCGCAAATACCATCACCTGATTCTCAGACAAGTCCGGGACCGCATCCACCGGTGTCTGCTGCAGTGCCAGAAAGCCACCCACAGCCAGCAACAGCGCAGCCGCCAGAATCCAGGAGCTTCGCCGCACTGAGAATCTGATGATCGCCTGCAGCATCACATTTCCTTAGCCGCAAAAGTCAGGGACGCGTTTCAGATGCGGCCCCGAGGGGCAGCTTCACC
Organism: Planctomycetaceae bacterium; assembly: GCA_046075365.1. Taxonomy (GTDB): domain Bacteria; phylum Planctomycetota; class Planctomycetia; order Planctomycetales; family Planctomycetaceae; genus SXXK01. The sequence goes on along the minus strand of JBJTPZ010000394.1, from coordinate 4,547 downwards.
AGATACTTCTCTGGCTCACGCAGCAGCTTTCGCTCGCAGGCTGCACAGCAAATGAACACACGGCGATCACCAACCTGGACCGGAACCGGTCCCCCCATCGACTCCAAAGACAAGCCCGTAACAGGGCAGTTCTGCTGCACTGATGCCGCCTCCCGATCTGCTGCAGACAACACCCGCGTGGCTTTCGGCGAAATCGGATCCAGCAAAGGTGCCAATGCCGAAGTTGAACTCAGCGCCGGCTGATCAGCCCCAAAATATCCCACCGCCATCGCAGGGTTCAGACGTGCCTCAGCATCAACCAGAAAGGCGCCCGTCGAAACGACTTGCTCGCCCTCTTCAAGCCCCTGCAATACCGGATACACCGAACCCGCACGAACACCTGGCACAATGACACGACCATCAAACATTCCCGCCATTGTCTGCACATAAACAAGCTGCGTCCCGCCATGGTCCACGACTGCCGCTGCAGGTACCTGCAGCAAAGGCCTGTCGCCCAGCACTTCCCGCTGCTCTGCAGTCAGCGCTGACGCCGCCGAGACCTCAGCACGAACCATCAAACTGTACGTACCCGCTGCCAGCTCACCTGGCACCTCATGCAGCAGCACCTCGATCTGCGACACGGCAGCGCCCGGCTCAGTCACACCTGGCTCCGGCAGGGCTGCAGCAGTGCCTCGAATGCTCCCCGGCAGCCGATCGCCCTCTATCGTGACTTCCACCGGCTGCTGAAACATGGGCCAATCCTGCCGTGCCACCGGCAACCGCAAACGAGCCACATCTGACGCCGGGACATGCTGCCAGCGACCATAGAGCAAAAGACTGCGTTTTGCAGCACAGGGGACGACACGAGTCGTACGCAGACCGGCCAGCTGTATTCGCCACGGACTGATCTGCATCCGCGCTACAACTCCCTCCGGCAGCAGCTCGGCATCACCCTTCTTTCGCGGCACCAGATCCATATTGCAGATCGAACAGATCGCCGGCCACGCCGACAGCACGCCCGGATCCATCGGACAGAAGTATTCATGATCGGCGGCAATCTCGGCCGGCAGCTTCTGCCCCGAGACGCCGGACCACAGCCTCGCTGCAGACCCCTGCAGCCGATCCCATTGAGTCATCAGCAAAGCAGCCGCCGCCACCACAATCACAAAACGCAGCCGCACCTGCAATAACTGCAGCCACCAGCCAATCCGTCCTGCAGCTGATTGACGGCTGACATCCGGCCCCCTGGCACTGTCAGTCATGGCTGCTGCACCCCTTTCGGATCGGCCTGAGCATTGTCTGAATTCTTATCCATCGGATGTTCCCAGTGCAGCAGCAGATCATAGTCCTCATGGCGGAAGACCCACAGCGGATCAATTCCAATCACGACAAATCGCTCCCGCCGCTCTTCTGGTGGCTGATCAAGCTGCAAACGCACTGCGAAGCAACTCGGAGCATTCCCGGGAACCCGGCCCAGAATTTCATACGCCAGCAGCGGTCGCTGACTGACACGCGATGAATCAGTCACGTGCACAAGCGGCACTGTTCCCGACACCGGCCCGGCCGCGGCACCAGCACGCCATGCATCAAACGCCTGACGCAGGGCAACCTGACATACGGAATCCTTTGGAATGAACTGCTCATCACTGCGAACCGTCGCAATCCCGTTAGTCCACAACCAGCCCGAAACCGCCAGCAACACAACACCAGCAAACCAAAACAGCAGCCAGCGGATGACTCGGGGTGTTTTCATCAGCACAGATTCCAGCAGCGGTCGGGATCGCAAACGGCAACAGCGTTAAAACGGCAGCTGCACAACTTCACCGCTGCCGCGAGTCCCCAGTGCACGCCACACCCCAAGATCCACGTTCTCACTGCAAAAATGCACAGAACCATCACCCATCATCAACTGCACACCACCTGTATGACGACTGCTGGCAGATACCTGCATCGCCATATTTGTCATCGAACCAGGAAAACCGGTGCCCGCACACGAAATCGTATTGGGCACGGCCACGTGATTGTACTGGGTGCAGCAGTTTTCACCCATCACCCAGCTGTAGCCCCATTTGCTGGTCAGCGGAGTTGCCGTTAGTGGATTCAATGCTCGACAGGCCTGAAACGTGGCGTCCAGACTGGTCTGGTGAGGAATCACAAGCAAATCCGACCTGGGATCTGGCCGCCCCTGGCCCCGTATTCGCTCGCTGAAGAACGCCGTGTTGCTCATGCCGTCAGTGATGTCCCGCGACTGGCATTTGCTGAGATAGTAGAAAACCCCGGTCTGGAGCTCGGCCGGAGCCGTGTCGCTGGCGATGCCCGGACTGTCGCTGCGGTCACACAGCCAGCCACCCTGGTTCGCCGCGTAATTGTTCTGCCCCTTCCAGGCATCACTGACACCCAGATCCGAAGGGCAGTAGAACGTCGGCACCGAAACGCGACTGGCCGCAGCATTGATCCCGGCCGGGCTGACATACGCAGGCATGAAGTTGATGACTCCGCCCATCCCCGGAGTCTCCGGGGGATTGTTGAAGTCAATCGACTGGTACAGATTCGCCTGCTCAATATAGGGCAGCAGCATGGCGTGTTGTGACCAGCGAGCATACACCGGGGCTCCAGGATAGCTGGCCCCCTTGCCGAACGGATACACCTTGTGAGTGTCGTGGTAATTGTGTACCGCAATTGCCAGTTGCTTCAGATTGTTCTTGCACTGCGTCCTGCGAGCAGCCTCGCGGGCCTGCTGCACCGCCGGCAGCAGCAATGCCACCAAAATGGCAATAATTGCGATCACAACCAGCAACTCTATCAAAGTAAATCCACGACGACGCATCAGCGTGTCTCCACGTTCAGGCAGACCCCGGAAAAATTCTTGCCTCCATATTATCAGGCAAATCGGGGATTCTTGCGAGACTTTTTCAGGGGAAAAATGTGGTACAACCTGCGAATTCCCGGCAATTCTCCGAGAATACTCAGCCAGTCCAAAGCAACAAAAATCTCTCCGGATCCCCTCCCTCCGGCGGGGACACAGCACTTTTCCTTATCAAAACCGCTTCCGCCGGGGACACAGCAGTTTCTTTTTGACGCCCCAGCCGCCGGGAAACGGCGGGGACACGGAGACGGCGGGGACACAGCATCTCTTCGGCGACACTCCGGGGCGACACTCCGGGGACAAAGCATTTTTGGGCAGAACAGCCGGTCCCGTTCATCTTAACCGAAGTATCACGCCAACGCTCGACGCCGGCTACACCGCGGTGACGAGCAGCAGATCGTACGAAATCGGCGCTTCCGCCGGAGCAGATCGCGGGGACACAGCACTTTTGGGGGGATACGGCAGGGACACAGCGGGTCGCCGGGGACACACCACTTTGAAACAGACAGAGAGCAGGAAGGGAGCTCGGGGACACACCACCGTCAACGATCGCAGGAGCGACCAGGGACACAGCACATGATGCTTCACAACACCCGCTCCAACAGCCTCTTACCCGCAGAATCGGTGCAACGATCAAAGCCTGCAGTAATACGGGGGCCACGTCAGCGCCGGGGCCAACAGCGACACAGGGAGGCGGCAGGGACACAGCATCTTTTTGGCGACACTCCGGGGTCACAGCATTTTTCGGGGAAGAACACCCGGTCCCGTTCAACCTAAACCGGAGAATCACGCCAACACTCGCTGACGGCTGCACCTCGGTGACGGCTGCACCTCGGTGACGAGCAGCAGATCGTACGAAATCAGTTGTAAAAGCACATGCGGTTCGCCAGGGACACAGACGCCAGCGCGTGATGGCAAAGGCGGATCGCAAGGGAAGGATCCAGAGGCAATCTCAAGAGACACAGACATCAAGCGACCTTAATGGACACCGACAGCAAGGAACACAGGCCTTTATTCTCGCCACGGGCAGCGTACAGCGTGTTCGCCAAGTCATCATCGGGGGTACGTGGATCCGGGGAAAGTGTTCTCCCCGGAAAAACACGCGCTCTCATCCATTCTCGGCCAGAGAATCACAGCAGCAATCAACGGCGGCTACACCGGCGAACGTACGGCTGATGGAGAACAATTCGTTCCGAAATTGTGGCATCGAGCGGCCACGCAGCGTCGCGTGCAGGCCTGGAATCATAGCGATGATGCTCGCCCTGAGTGCAACAGACTCTCGAAATCGGCGATATCGTTGAGCCGTATTGCTCCAATTTCCCCACGCTCGGTTCGACCCTGCATCCAAAGCACAACCGAAGGCACCCCGGATCACAACTGCTTCCATTTGCTTCGGGGGATCTGCACGCTGCAAACGTTTTTTCACCTGCGTCAGGGAAGATCCAAAGATCAAATCGCCCCTCAACCGACCCATGCTGCAACTAAGCCTTCCATGGCGGACGCCAGATCTGCGCTCAAACTGAGGCTGAAGCTTTTGCCAGAAGATCGCGAGCCAACGGACGGGCCCTGTAGCGATGCACACCGAATCGTGGCTTGTGGGTGTCCACCACCTCAGGTTTGCCCGCTACGATGCTGAACAACCGTCCAAAGTTGCGTACCAGTTCGTTCCACACCGACGCCGAAATTCCCAGACGCTTGAACA
>JBJTPZ010000393.1:0-1485 GCA_046075365.1 Planctomycetaceae bacterium | reverse complement strand
CCTTTGATGTCGAATCCGGTGAAGTCAGGGACACTCCATGACGGCCCATTGATTCCGATGCTGACATCAATGTCGATGCCCCAGAATTTGATGAAGCTTGTTGGCAGTTCAATTCCGGGGAATGACGGCAGCCTGACGTCCATGTCGCCGAATTCGATTCCAAATCTTCCGCGGAGGTTGACGAAACCTGAGATACCGAATTCGATGAGGGCTGTGGCTCTGAGAAGATTTCCCTTGAAATCGAGGGTACTGGATTGTCCGCCGGCGTTGTTGGCCAGCGGTGCGGTTTCAAAGTTTGCTGTGACCGTAGCGGGATTTCCGTTGAGTGTTCCGCCGGCGCGATTCATGAGGAGCGAGCCGTTGGTGACCGATGCTGTTACAACATCGACTCCCACGAGCGTGGTGTTTCCGAGAGTGGCCTTGAGGCCGCTCCATGTTCGTTTGTCTGTCCCGCCTTTGGAGTCGACGGGTGTTGCCAGCGTGTAGCCGAAGGTGACGTTTGAAATGCTAAGCCCGGTCTGATCGCTGCTTCCGGGTGCTGCATTAAGTCCCGCGAAGCCGGAAAGTCCGGATCCGCCGAGCTGCACTGCTGTCGTCTGGACGGTGCTGCCATCAAGAAGTGTGAGTGTTGCGGTCTTCTTTTCAATGCCGACTGTGCCAGTGAGGTAGAGCGTGTTTTCAGCATTGAGGGTGACGGATCCGTCGACTTTCGAAACGTCTTTTGCGAGTGCGAGCGTGTTTGTGATGCCGCCAATGGTGATGTTCTCGCTGACTGCCGACCCTGTCGTGTTTTTCTGCGCGGTGAGTGTTCCTGAGAGTGACAGGCCTGAGACACCGACGAGGCTGGCATTTCCAGTGGCAGCCAGTGCGTACGTCCCGCTGGCATTGATGACGGCCAGCAGTGAACCGCCCGAGAATTGAACTCCGGCGTCATCCGCAGTTGTCGTGGTATTCTTCTTGTCTCCGACGAAGCCCGTGAGGTCAGATGCCGCGAGAAGTATCCTGCGGTTTGGTGACGTGCCAGTCGCCTCGATGGCGAAGCTTCCGGAAAGGTCTGCTATGGGAGTGCCGAGTGTGACGGAACCGGACAGTCGCGTCAGTTCGGTTGCTGAGTCGAATTTGACGCGGATGGAGTCAGAACCAACCGGGATGGTTTCGTCGATTGTGGCATTAAAACGCTGCAGTTCGAGCGCGAGGCTGCCGTCGAGTGTGAAATCGGACAGTCCGGTAAGTCCGGTGGTCCCGGAAGATTTCAGAGCGTAGCGAGCCTGTTCTGTGGCAGTTTTTTCGAGAACGACGAGTCCGAGTTTTCCGCTGGAGATCTGGAAGCCCTTTGCGTCTGTCGTTCCGAAGTTGTTGCCGACAAAGGCGGTAACACCGGAGGCACCCACGAGCAGTCGAGCGACGCCCTCTTTCAGCGTGCGACGGAAGTAGAAGTTTCCAGCGACGCTGGCGAAGGACGCGAGCGTGCCGGAGAGGTGTCCG
>JBJTPZ010000392.1:0-11121 GCA_046075365.1 Planctomycetaceae bacterium | reverse complement strand
CAGGAATGCGACGACGGAAACAAATTTCCAGATGGTCATGGGACAGCTCCGGGCAGGGGACTGTGGACAGTTTAAAGGCGAGCCGCAGACGGGAGTCTGCGGGTGTGATTACTGAGGGAACATTGCAGCGGGTGACCTGTTAGCTGGTGTTTGTTCGTGGCGTTTGTTTGTCGTTGTTTTTGGTGATCTTTGCCCCCTCACCGCCGACCCCTTTCCCCGGTTCCGGGGGCGAGGGGAGGACTGGTGGATGGTCCGGTTGCAGACTGTTTGTTTCACGCGAAGCCGCGAAGCCGCGAAGGGAAACGCTGGGGGGCTAAAGTGACATTTGTGAGGAGTTCTCTAATTCGACGTTCTGCTTTCTTGAGTCTGCGCTCGATGGCATGGATGCCATGTCCCCGTCACCGCCGACCCCTTTCCCCCGGTTCCGGGGGCGAGGGGAGGACTGGTGGATGGCAGGGTGCTTAGCCTGTTACTCCCGGCCTTTTTTGGGGGTGGGGTGGTCGGGGGTGCTGGCGGTGTGGTTTTGGCCTATTGTCCAACGCCTTCGGCGAACTGGAAGAAGTCGAGGATGACCAGTGGGTTGGTGCTGCCGACATTGCGGTTGGTGGGTCTGGGGAATCCATACGCAATGACTCGACCGCTGGACAGTTCAGCGACGTAGATGATGCCGAAGGCCGGCTGGACTCCGCCTGACGACCGCAGGTTGGCTGGTCCGGTGACGATTGCGTAGCGGGGATCCGGAGTATTTCCGGTCTGGAAGTCAGCGGCGACGTTATGCACGTAGCGGTTGGCGAATTTTGAGGTGCTTTCGTTGATGGCTCCGCCCACCAGCATACCGGTGAGGTTATTCAGTACGAAGACGCCTTCCGGGACGCCGGTTTCCTGGAGTGGCACGGTGATCATTGAGAATTTGTCGTTGCCATTGGCGACGGGTGCCTGTGCCTGTCGCTGTGGCAGTACTGTGAGAGCAGCGGTGGCGGCGACGACACCGGCGCAGAAGACGGCCACGGATCGGAGAAACTGAGTTTTCATGAGGTTGCCTTCGAGAATCGCTCGACAGCGGGGCATCGAAACCATCACGATGCTCCTGATTGCGTTACAGAATGATATAATTTCCGCACCGCGTCGACCATGAACGGCTCTGAATTGCGGGTTTTCATGGTGTCGGCTGTCTGTGCAGCCTGTCTTTCCTGCCGTTTTTTACTGTTCTGCCATGTCCAGCCAAACTGAAGCCATTGAAATCTGTCTGTGGAATGAGATTCGTCAGCGGGCTGCTGAGCGGGCTGCTGCTGAGCCTGTGCTGGCCAGTTTCCTGCACGCCACGATCCTGAACCACCACGAGCTGGCTGAGGCTGTCAGCTATCATCTGGCGGGCAAGCTGTCTTCCGAGACTTTGCCGGCCATGCAGCTGCGTGAGATCATGCAGGAGGCGATGGCGTCGGATGCCGGGATTTTGCAGTCGGTATGTGCCGATATTCGGGCGGTTTTGGAGCGTGATCCGGCGGTCAAGTGCTGTCTGGTGCCGCTGTTGTTTCTGAAGGGCATTCATGCTTTGGCGGCCTGGCGTGTGGCGGCGTGGTTATGGCGACAGGGTCGGGAACTGATGGCGGTGTATCTGCAGAATCGGATTTCAGAGAAATTTGGGGTGGACATTCACCCGGCGGCTCGGATTGGCCGTGGAATCCTGATGGATCATGCGACATCGATTGTGATTGGTGAGACGGCGGTGATTGAGGACGATGTATCGCTGCTGCACGAGGTGACTTTGGGGGGGACGGGCAAGGCGACAGGGGACCGTCATCCGAAGGTGCGGCGTGGTGTTTTGATCGGTGCGGGAGCGAAAATTCTGGGAAATGTCGAGATTGGGGCGGGTGCAAAGGTGGGTGCCGGCAGTGTGGTTTTGCGGGATGTGCCGCCAAACTGCACGGTGGCGGGGGTTCCGGCGGTGGTGGTGGGGCGTCCTGTTGGCGGTGTTCCGGCGCTGGACATGGATCACGGCATCAGTTCAGGAGACTCGATTTAGCCGGTTCTGACCGTCTGAGGCGTCCGGCGGTGGCGATTCTTTGAGAATTCCGGCGGCAGAACCGGGGAAACGGATTGAGGTGAGTGGCGGGGGTCTATGATGGCGGGCGTCCGGCAGACCGGTTTTGATTTTGGGTGTGTCATTTCAGGTTTTGGTCACATTTTTTCAGGCAGTGCTCATGGCTGACCCGACTCGCGATATTCTGGAAACCTTTGAAAATCCTTTTCCGCACCGCAACTTTGTGGTGGAAACGATTGCTCCTGAGTTCACTTCAATGTGTCCCAAGACTGGTCAGCCGGACTTTGGGACACTGACCATTACGTATGTGGCGGACAAGGTGTGTTACGAGCTGAAGTCATTGAAGATGTATTTGCAGCAGTACCGCAATCACGGTGCTTATTATGAGCGTGTCACGAACATGATTCTGGACGATCTGGTGGCGGTGACTCAGCCACGGTGGATGAAGATCGAGGCCGCATTTACTCCCAGGGGCGGGATCCGGACGAACGTGATTGTGGAACACGGGCGTCGTCCCGAGTAGACTGCGGCGACAGCTGCTGAGCGATCAGGCCCGCGGGCATCGGCAGACGCCGACCCGGCGGGCTTTTTTTCGTTGCGGGTGACGGGTGACGGGTGGCGGGTTTGGGTTTTTGTGGGAGTCTTGCAGTGGCAAAGGCATGGGGCGGGCGATTTCACCAGGCAACGGATACTCGAGTGGAAGCCTTCACAGAGTCGATTAGTTTTGATCGGCGGCTGTATGCGGTGGACATACGCGGTTCGATGGCTCACGCCACGATGCTGGCCAGTGTGGGTTTGATCACGGCCGAGGAGCGGGATCAGATTTGTTCGCATCTGGATCAGATTGGTGAGGAGATAGCTGCGGGGCAGTTTACGTTCCGTCAGGATCTGGAAGACATTCACATGCACATCGAAAACTCGCTGATCACTCGGATTGGCGATGTGGGTCGAAAGCTGCATACGGGTCGCAGTCGCAACGATCAGGTTTCGACGGACCTGAAACTGTATACTCGGGATGCCATTGACGATCTGGATCGTCTGCTGGCGGACGTGCAGCGGGCATTTGTGGATCGGTGTGAGCTGGACGCGGGTGTGATTCTGCCCGGGTATACTCATTTGCAGCGTGCTCAGCCGGTCCTGGCGGCTCATTACTGGCTGGCGTATGCCGAGAAGTTTCAGCGGGACCGGGAGCGTCTGGCGGACTGTCGACGGCGGGTGAATGTGAGTCCATTGGGGGCAGCGGCTTTGGCTGGCACATCGCTGCCGATTGACCGCCAGATGACAGCTCGGCTGCTGGGTTTTGACTCGGTGGCGGCCAACAGTCTGGACGTCAGCAGTGATCGTGACTATCTGGCGGAGTTTGTGTTTTGTCTGTCGCTGATATCAGTGCATCTGAGTACGTGGGCTGAAGAGTGGATTTTGTGGTTTACGACGGAGTTTGGTTTTTTGCGACTGCCGGACGCGTACACGACGGGTTCGTCGATTATGCCGCAGAAGCGTAATCCGGACGTGCTGGAGCTGATTCGTGGTCGCACAGCGCGGGTGACAGCAGCGGTGCCGCAGCTGCTGATGCTGCTGAAGGGATTGCCGATGGCATATAATCGGGACCTGCAGGAGGACAAGCTGGGTGTTTTTGCGGCACTGGACGCGCTGCGTCCCTGTCTCGAGCTGGCACCTTCGATGATTGCCGGAGCGGAGCTGCAGCGGCAGCGGATTGAGTCGCGTCTGGACGATGGATTTCTGGATGCGACAGCGCTGATGGAGTATTTAATTAAGCGGGGAGTTCCGATGCGAACGGGTCATGAGACGGTTGGCCGTCTGGTGGCTCATTGTGAAGCGCGGGGCTGTCGTCTGGCGGACTTGCCGTTGTCTGAGCTGCAGGAGGCGTGTGGATTGATTGGTGAGGACGTGCGGGAGGTGCTGGGTGCGGTGAATGCGAATCGTGCCTTGCAGAGTTTTGGGTCTGGCGGTCAGCAGTCCGTGGCGGCTCAGGTGGACGCCTGGCGGCGTCGTTTGTTGCCTGGCTGAGTCAGTGGCAGCGGGATCTGAGTCCGCGATTCCCGGGAATTCTCACCTTGTGGATTTTCCCCGGATTCGCGGTCGTTATTCGGTGCAGCCCGCTGATTCTCAGTATTTTTGGATGGCAGCAGGATCGTTGTCTGTGGTGGCTGGTGGGCAGGTTGGTGACCGGATTCAGGGCTTGGCTTATGGTTCGCAGCTGTTTTCTGGTGGTGATGTTGCTGGTGCTTGCCGGGGCATTTTCTGCCCCCGTGGGTGCTCAGTCTGCGCCTGCTCCATCTGCGGCAGCTCCGATTCCGCTGATTTTTGATACGGATATTGGCAACGACTGTGACGACGTGCTGGCACTGGGTCTGATTCATTCCCTGCAGACTCGCAATCGCTGTCGTCTGATTGCGGTGACCATTACGAAGGACCACGACCAGTGTGCACCGTTTGTGGATGCGGTGAATACTTTTTACGGTCGTGGCGACGTGCCGATAGGCGTCTGTCGCTCCGGGGTGACTCCGCAGCAGAGCCGATTTACCACTTTGGTGAATGAAAAGCAGGGTGACGCAGACCGTTACCCTCATGATCTGCGCAGTGGTCGTGATGCTGCGGATGCCGTGGCAGTATTGCGGCGGGTCCTGGCAGCTGAGGCTGACGGTTCAGTGGTGATTGTGCAGGTGGGTTTTTCGACGAATCTGGTGAATCTGCTGAGATCGGGTGCGGACGATATTTCGCCGCTGACGGGTCGAGAGCTGGCATTGAAGAAGGTGCGTCTGGTGTCGGTCATGGCCGGCGCGTTTGCTCCGGTCAATGGTCAGCCGCACTATGAATACAACGTGGTGGAGGATCTGGCTGCGGCAAAATCTTTGGCGTTGGAGTGGCCCACGGAGATTGTTTACAGCGGATTTGAGATTGGGCTGGCGGTGCCCTATCCGGCGGTCAGTATCGAGCAGGATTATTTGTATGTGCCGCATCATCCGCTGCGGGAATCGTACGTGCTGTACGAGCCTCCGCCGCACAATCGTCCGACGTGGGACCTGACCAGCGTGCTGTATGCGGTGTATCCGGACCGCGGCTATTTTGGTTTGTCGCCGAAGGGTACGGTATCGGTGAATGAGAAGGGCCTGACGACTCTGGCCCCTGGTGAAAACGGCCTGCACCGTTATTTGACATTGACGGCCGAGCAGCAGGTGCGGGTGACAGAGTCTTTGGTGCAGCTTTGTACTCAGCCGCCCCGGCAGTCCGTGCCATGACCGACGATCGGCGGGTGCCGCGAATAGTGGTGGTGGGTTCAGTGAATCTGGATCTGGTACTGCGTTGTGCGGTGATTGCGCGTCGAGGCGAGACGCTGGCCGGGCGTGATCTGCAGGAGCATTTTGGCGGCAAGGGGGCGAACCAGGCGGTAGCGGCAGCGCGGCTGGGCGCCGACGTGTGGCTGATTGGTCGTGTGGGATCTGACAGATTCGGAGCTGCGCTGTTGCAGGGACTGCAGTCTGCCGGTGTTCGAACTGAGCATGTGCAGAAAACTGCTGGTGCCAGTGGTGTGGCGGTGATTCAGGTTGAGGATTCGGGGCAGAACAGCATCGTGGTGGTTCCCGGTGCGAATGCTGGTCTGACGGCGGCTGATGTGACAGCGGCGGCGGACGTGATTCGTGCGGCCGACGTGCTGCTGGTGCAGTTTGAGGTACCTCTGGAGGCGGTCGAAACGGCGATTCGGACTGCGACCGAGGCGGGTGTGACGGTGATCGTGGACCCGGCTCCTGCGCAGCGGGACGTGTCTTCGGTGATTCTGTCAGCGGACTGGCTGGTGCCGAACGAGACTGAGGCGGAGGTGCTGACGGGGACAGTGGTGACGGAGCGGTTGTCGGCGCAGCGGGCGGCTCAGCAGCTGCAGCGGCTGGGTGCGAAGCGGGCGCTGGTGACGCTGGGTGGTGACGGCGTGTTGCTGGTTGATCGGTCGGGTCAGGTGCAGGTGGCTGAGCCTTTTCGGGTGTCTGCGGTGGACACGACGGCGGCTGGTGATGCCTTTGCGGGTGGGCTGGCTTATGGGCTGGGCAGTGGCATGAGTGAGTCAGAGGCAGTGCGGTTTGCCTGTGCCACCGGCGCGCTGGCAACGACTCGGCACGGGGCTCAGTCAGCGGTTCCGACGGGTGCAGAAGTGCGGCTGCTGCTGGAGCAGCAGCCGGAGGCAGGCTGGCTGCTGCGTTGTGCTGACTGAGGGGGCAGTTCCATGCTGCGGGGAATGGTGGGTGTCCTGCTGTTTGGCCTGATCTCGACCGGATGTTCGTGGGCAGTGACTGCAGCGGCCGAGCGTCCGAATGTGCTGTTGATTCTGGTGGATGATTTGAAGCCGGCGCTGGGCTGTTACGGAGATGCGTCCGCAAAGACTCCGCAGGTGGATGCACTGGCAGCGCGAGCGATGCGATTTGAGCGGGCGTACTGCAATCAGGCTGTGTGTGCGCCGTCCCGGTTTACTCTGATGCTGGGGGCTCATTCCACCAGCACGGGTTTGTATCATCTGCACAGTCGTCTGCGAGAGCGCTGGCCGGCGGCCGTGACATTGCCGCAGTATTTTGCTGAGCACGGTTATCTGACTGAGTCGCTGGGTAAGGTCTTTCATGTGGGGCATGGCAACGACGGTGATCCGCAGTCGTTTGCGGTGCCGCATTTTGGGGACCGGGTGATTGAGTATCTGGATCCGGCCAGTACTGGCGGAGGCCAGCTGACTCGGGAAGAGGCTTACTTCACGAATCAGCAGCTGCAGAATATTCGATCGCTGCCGCGTGGTGCGGCCTTTGAGAGCCCGGATGTGGCTGATGAGGCGTATGCGGACGGTCGAGTGGCGGCGGAAGCGGTGCGCAGGCTGCAGACCGCAGAGCGGCGACTGCGTGATGGCGGTGCTCCGTTCTTCATGGCGGTAGGTTTTGTGCGCCCGCACCTGCCATTCAGTGCTCCGCGGAAGTACTGGGATCTGCATGTTGCCGATCGACTGCCTCAGCCGCAGCGCCGGCAGCTTCCCGAAGCAGCCCCGGCGGTCGCCGGCAAGCGTGGCGGTGAGATCAGCAACTATCTGCCTGTTCCGGAAAGTGGCGAGGTGGATGGTGATTTGCAGCGTGAGCTGATTCATGGGTATTACGCGAGTGTCAGTTATGTGGACGCACAGATTGGAAAAGTGCTGCAGGAACTGTCACGTCTGCAGCTGGATCGATCGACGATTGTGGTGCTGTGGGGCGATCATGGATTTCATCTGGGCGATCTGGGTATCTGGACGAAGCACACCAACTATGAGCAGGCGAATCGGATTCCGCTGCTGATTGCGGTACCGGGCCTTGCGGGCGGCGTGACGGCTCAGCTGGCCGAGTCTGTGGATCTGTATCCGACGCTGGTGGAACTGGCCGGTCTGCCGCGACCTCGGTGCAGTCCTGCACTGGACGGAGTCAGTCTGGTGCCGGTGCTGAGCGATGCCGGTGCGCGTGTTCGCGATCATGCGTACCATGTCTTCCCGAAGGGCCGTTTAGGGCGAGCGATACGGACGGAGCGTTATCGGCTGGTGGAGTGGCACAAGGTGGGTGACGCAGCGGCTGAGCCGGAGTACGAGCTGTATGATTACGAGACGGATCCTCTGGAGAGTCGCAATCTGGCGGCTGAGCAGCCGGCGGAGCTGGGGCGACTGCAGCAGATACTGGCAACGTATCCACAGCCCATGAAACCGTAGTGCGGGGGATAGCAGGCATGCAGTCTATCGGCAGTGAAGCGGAGCTGGAGGAAGTGCTGAGCCGGCCCGATGCAGCGGTGCTGCAGGCGGTGCGTGAGCTGCCGGGTGACTTTGTGGTGCTGGGTGCTGGCGGCAAGATGGGTCCGACGCTGTGTCGAATGCTGCGTCGAGCGCTGGATGCCACGGGCGGTCAGCAGCGCAGGGTGCTGGCGGTGTCTCGTTTTCAGACTGGTGGTGCAGCAGCGGCGCTGCTGCAGCATGGTATTGAGACGTTGTCCTGTGATCTGCTGGATCGGGACGCGGTATCGCGGCTGCCGGCCGCGGACAATGTGATTTTCATGGCAGGCCAGAAATTTGGGACCAGCGGTCAGCCTGAGCAGACCTGGGCGATGAATGTGCTGGTACCGGCGATTGTGGCGGAACGTTATCGGTCAGCGCGGATTGTGGTGTTTTCGACGGGGTGTGTGTATCCGCTGCTGGCGGTGACGGGTCGGGGGGCGCGGGAGGACGATCCGCTGACTCCACCGGGCGAATATGCGTCTTCGTGTGTTGGTCGGGAGCGGATGTTCGGTTATGCGTCTCAGCGTTATGGAACTCGGGTGCTGCAGTTTCGGCTGTGTTACGCGATTGATCTGCGTTATGGAGTGCTGCTGGACGTGGCGACTCGCGTCGCTTCCGGTCAGCCGGTGGATCTGTCGATGGGCTGGGTACAGGTGATCTGGCAGGCTGATGCGTGCTCGCGGGCGATTCAAAGTCTGCAGCATGCGGCGTCACCGGCAGTGGCGCTGAATGTGACGGGTCCGCGGCGAATTTCGGTCCGCGAGCTGGCTGAAAGGTTTGGTGCACGTCTGGGTCGCAGGGTGGAATTCAGCGGGACGGAGGGTGCGACGGCGTGGCTGTGGGATGCGACTCGTTCCTGTGAGCTGTTTGGGGATCCGCTGGTGTCACTGGATGAGATGATTGAGGCGACAGCGGCGTGGGTGCAGCGTGGCGGCAGTACTTTGAACAAACCGACTCATTTTGAAGTGCGTGATGGAAACTACTGAACTTCGCAGTCGATTGCAGCAGGGCCTTGTGATTCCGGCACATCCGCTGGCATTAACGTCAGAGCGGAAGCTGGATGAGCGACGGCAGCGCGCGCTGACTCGCTACTATCTGGCGGCGGGTGCCGGCGGGCTGGCTGTGGCTGTGCATACGACGCAGTTTGCCATCCGTCAGCCGCAGCACGGCCTGCTGGAACCTGTACTGGCTCTGGCGGCAGAGGAGGTCGGTCGTGCCGGTCGGCCGACGGTGCTGATTGGCGGCATCTGCGGTGCGACAGCCCAGGCGGTGGCGGAAGCACAGTTGCTGCAGCGGCTGGGTTATCACGCCGGGATGGTCAGCCTGGCGGCTCTGGGGACGGCCAGTGAGGCTGAGCTGATTCAGCATTGTGAGCGGATTGGTGAGGTGTTGCCCCTGGTGGGTTTTTATCTGCAGCCGGCGGTTGGCGGTCGATTGCTTTCAAGTGTCTTCTGGCGTCGATTCGCAGAGATTGAGCGGGCTGTGGCGATCAAGATTGCGCCGTTCAATCGCTATCAGACGCTGGATGTGGTGCGTGCGGTGCTGGAATCCGGGCGGACAGATCTGGCTTTGTACACCGGCAATGACGACAACCTGATTGCGGATCTGGTGACGCCTTTTCGTCTGCAGGGGCGTGAATGTCGGATCGTGGGTGGTTTACTGGGGCACTGGGCGGTGTGGACGAAGCGCGCGGTTGAGCAGCTGCGGCGGTGTCATGAAGAGCCTGTTTCGGCGGAGCTGCTGGCTTTGAATGTGGCGGTCACGGACTGCAACGCAGCGTTCTTTGATGCGGCGAACGGGTTTCGCGGGTGTATAGCGGGCCTGCACGCGGTGCTGCAGCGGCAGGGGTTGCTGGAGGGGATCTGGTGTCTGGACGAGTCTGAGGGATTAAGTCCCGGTCAGGCAGCGGAGATTGAGCGGGTTTATCGCAGTTATCCGGAATTGTCGGACGACGAGTTTGTGCTTGAGCAGCGAGACGAATGGCTGGCCGGGTGAGCGTGGCTGCAGGCCTGCGGCTCGCCCGACCGAGCCTTCGCTTGCCCGGCACTGTGGCCGGCTGGCGGAGCCCTGCTGCAGCATGGCTGGGCGTTCAGTTTTTGGTCGGTGGATTTTCGCCGCAGGCTCGCAGTAAAGTCCGCTGCACGGCAAGGTCATGTGCGTATGGAAAATCCGTCGCTTTTTCACCGCGGATGATGCGGGCCATGTCGGCTGCATCGTCCACATAACGAACATATCGCGGGAAGCTGATGTCCTGTGTGCCGGCTTTGAAGTTTCCGTGCGCCGCTGACAGGGTCAGTGTGGCGGCCGGATTGTCCAGTGGCTGCAGATGGAAGGTGCCTGCAGTACCGCAGACTGTCAGATGTCGCCGTCGGCCTCCGTCGATTTCCAGCGCTGTGGTCCGAACGGTGGCGGTTGCCTGAGCATACTGCAGGACAGCCAGCATGTTGTCGTTCAGGCCGTCACTGACTGATGCTGAGTGGCGGATATAGGGGGTCACGTCAGTCGGTTCGCCGAGGATCCCCACGACCAGATCCAGGATGTGGCAGCCCAGTTCAAACATCATGCCACCGGGAAACTGGGCCAGTTCGGTGCGGTCAGCAGCTGCCACGACTTTACTCATCACCGTATGCACTTCAAAGATTTGTCCGAGACAGCCATCGCGCAGCAGCTGTCGCAGCAGCACGATGCCCGGGTTGTAGCGATACATGTAACCCATCTGTACCAGCAGCTTTTGCTGTTCGGCGGCCTGCAGAATGGCGGCGAACTGTGGCAGCGACTGTCCGGCCGGTTTGTCGATGTGCACGTGTTTGCCGGCGGCCACACAGGCAGCAGCGTGATCCAGCAGATCACGGACCTGTGTTTCCACCAGCACTGCCTGCAGTCCGGGTGTGTTGAGCAGCTGTTCCCGAGTCATCCATGGCAGATTTCGCCACGGGTCGCGATCCTGGGCTGCTTTACGGAGCTGTTCATCCGGTTCCACAATCCCGACAACTTCATAATCGGGGTTGTTGCGGTAGACGGATAGTTTTGAGGCATGTGCATGTCCGACTCCGATCTGCCCGATGCGGACTGGTCCGCGGGAACGGGTGGCGGCATCAGAGACGGCACAAAGTCCGGCGGCAGCAGTGGCCAGAAAAGTGCGGCGTGCGGTGAGAGCAGACAGCATGTGCATGACTCAGAAAACGGTTGATGAATTCGAGTGAGGTCGGTTGGTTGGGGGGGGCGGTGATCGGGCTTGAAAACCCCAACTCCAAAAGGGTTTATGGTGACAATGAAAACTTGGTGCTGGGGTGTTTTT
>JBJTPZ010000391.1:0-3598 GCA_046075365.1 Planctomycetaceae bacterium | reverse complement strand
TCCGCACAACTGCACCTCGGTCGCTCACCGCAGGCCGACCTGCAGACTCCCTGGGATCCGCGCATCTCCGGCCTCCACGTCAGCCTGCAGCCCGCCGGATCCAGCCTGCGCCTCACAAAAATTCCCGCCGCCACCAATCCGGTCTTCGTCGAAGGACGCGAAATCACCAGTGCCCTGCTGCAACCCGGACAAAGTTTCGTCATCGGCACTACCAGCTTCGAACTGCAGCTCAACATCCGCTCCGACTCCTCACAGCCACCCGCTGACGGAGTCCGCCAGCTGACAATCGAACGTCAGTCGCTCGAACAGGTCCGCTTCAACGATGCCGCTCGACGCATCGAAGTGCTCACCAGCCTCCCCTCAGTCATTCGCGAAGCCGCTGTGGAACGCGAACTCTCTCTGCAGCTCACCTCACTGCTGCTCGCCGGTATCTCCGATGCCGATCTGGCCGCTGTCGTCGGCCTCTCCGAACAGCTGCAGCCCCGCATCTTTCATGCTGAACATCGGTTTGATGCAGCAGCCGCCGTCTCACCCAGCTCGCGGCTCATCGCAGCCGCCATGCAGCAGCAAAAAACCGTACTGCACATCTGGGACGAAGCCGCAGCCAGCGCAGAATACACACAGGCACAGGGATTTGGCTGGGCCTTCTGCACACCCTTCGCAGATCTCAACGGCGAACGCGGACTCTACATCAGCGGACGCGGCAGTATCGAACCCGGCCAAAACTCCGAACAGCGCCTCCACGGCGACATTCGCTTCGCCGAACTGATCGCCGATATCGTCACCGCCCTGCAAAAACAGCGACGCATGGAACGCCAGCAGTCCGGACTGCGTCAGTTTTTCTCCCCGCCCATTCTCGAAGCACTCGGACGTGACCTCGATACTTCACTGCTCGAACCTCGCGAATGTGATGTCACCGTGCTGTTCTGCGACCTGCGCGGTTTCAGCCATCGCGCGGAAGAACAGGCCGACAATCTCACCGGACTCCTGGAACGAGTCAGTCTGGCGCTCGAAGTCATGACCAGTCAGATTCTGCGATTCGGCGGTGTCACCGGCGATTTTCAGGGGGACGCTGCACTCGGCTTCTGGGGCTGGCCTCTCGAATCCGCCGAAGCACCGCTCAACGCCTGCCGCGCAGCACTCGCCATCCGTGAAGAATTCGCCAAAGCTCAGGCCGACCCCCAGCACCCGCTGCACGACTTCGAAACCAGCATCGGAATCTGCCACGGACCAGCCGTCGCCGGAAAAATCGGAACTCGCGAACAGGTCAAAGTCACAGTCTTCGGACCAGTCGTCAATCTCGCCAGTCGGCTTGAAGCCATGACCCGCGAACTGCACGTCTCTGTACTGATCGACGAACGACTCGATGCACTCGTTCGCGGCCGCCTTGCAGCCACAGACGGCCGCATCCGGCGACTGCTCAAAGTTCAGCCCTACGGCATGGATAAAACCATGTTCGTCAGCGAACTCGTCCCACCTGCCGAACGGTTCCCCCTGCTCACAGATCAGCACATCACAGACTTTGAGGCCGGGCTCCAGGCGTTCATCGCTGGTCGCTGGCCGGAAGCATGGAACTTCCTGCACAGAATGCCGGCCGAAGACCGCGCTCAGGACTTCCTCTCCATGCTGATCACCCAGCACGACCGCCGAGCTCCGCAGGGCTGGGACGGTATCGTCCGCATGAAAAAGAAATCAGGCGCATGAGTTCCTTAGAACACCCGTTTTCCCCCGCCGACCAGGAAGCCTTCGAAGTCCGCCAGCTGCTGGCACTCCGCAGCCAGCCCGAAATCATGCAGCTGCTCAGCCAGTGCACGCCCGCAGAACTGCGCAATCAAAAACGACTCAGACAACAGTTCGATGAACTGCTGGTCCCCGCCGCCATCGCCCTGCACGAAACACGTCAGCGAGCCATCGGAAAACTGCCCAGCCCCGCACTGCTGTGGCTCAGCAGAACAGGACTGGAACAAGCCACCGCATGGGAAATCGCCCGCCATAAAGCTGCCAGATTCACGCAGTGCGAACAGGTGTATGACCTCTGCTGCGGCATCGGCATGGATGCCGCAGCCCTCACACACGCAACCCCCGTCATCGCCGTTGATCAGTCACCAGCCATGGTGCTCCGCACCACATGGAACCACGAAGTGCTCGGAGGAAAACACCCCCTGCAAACACTCTGTCAGGATGTACAGCAAACCGACTGGACAGGAACTTTCGTGCACGCCGATCCGGACCGCCGGGATGGACGTGACCGCCCCACCAAACGACTCGAACAATACCTGCCCGACCTCACCTGGATGCAGCGACTGGCAGGTACCGCCAAAGGCGGTGCCATCAAAATCAGCCCGGCCAGCAACTTCCAGCAAAAATTTCCCGGCTGTGAAATCGAGCTGATCAGTCTGCACGGAGAATGCCGCGAAGCCACCGTCTGGTTCGGTGAACTGTCCGGAAACTTCGCGTTCTCAGCCACCTGCCTCGACAGCAACGAAACCCTGTCCGCCGACCCGCTCTCCGCCTGGGTCGCCAAAGCGGAACACACCGATCGCTTTCTGTTCGACCCCGATCCGGCGATTGTCCGAGCCGGATTGATTGACGTGCTGGCCGAACGCCACTGCCTGCTGCGGCTGGACGGCGAAGAAGAATACCTGACCGGATCACAACTGCCGGACACTGGATTCCTTGCCGCCTTCGAAATCGAAGCAGTGCTTGGCAGCAACGTGAAAGACCTCAAATCACACCTCCGCAGCTCACCCCGCAGCGAATACGAAATCAAGTGTCGGCGAGTCCGAGTTGAAGCAGACGTGCTGCGCCGCAGCCTGCCAAAAGGCGATGGCCCGCCCACCGTCATCATCGTTTGTCGAGTGGCGGGTCGAGTCCACCATGTGGTGGCCCGCCGACTGCAGCGCCCACCCCATCCCCCCAAATAACACCCCGCCGCAACACCACCGACCACTCACCACTCATCCTCCCCTCGCCCCCGTGAAACGGGGCAGAGGGATCGTGGGTGAGGGGGCCATGGCATCCATGCCATAGAGAGTAGATTCGAGAAAGTTGAAAGGAGAGCAGGCAGTTCAAAACACACCACAGCAGCCCCCTGCGTTTCCCTTCGCGTCTTCGCGTCTTCGCGTGAGCCCCAAACCGCCCATACCGCCCACTAACCGCCCCCCCCTCGTACTCGTACTCAGTCCGCCCTGGCGGACGGTACTCGTACTCGTACTCGAAAAACACTACACCGGCAGCACAGAGAATTCACAAACGCAAACAAGGTGCAAATTCGAGCACGAGCACGAGCACGAGCACGAGCACGAAGAACGAGGCGAATATCAATCCCGGACATTCGTCGCTCCGCCCGCCCCACCCACTGCGATTATCCGTGGCAATCCGTGTTCATCCGTGGCAAAAAAAACAGCCACCCGAAAAACATCCGTGGCAAACTTCGCGGCTTCGCGTGAGACAAACACTCTGCAAACCGACTGAACACCAACTACCGGCCCGCTCCCTCACGGTCGCGGCTCACCATTCCACGCACAGCAGCTGAAAAAAATCGATCCACACAACATCCAGCTCAGCCGTGCCTGTTCGTCGCTCCGCCCGCCCCACC
>JBJTPZ010000390.1:0-7473 GCA_046075365.1 Planctomycetaceae bacterium | reverse complement strand
GGTGAACGCAGTCTGGCCGGCTGGCCGGTGTTCATTGATTCCAGCGGTGATGGTCTGCTGACATCCGGCGAGCAGGTGACGGCTACCGATGCGAATGGCAAGTACCTGTTTGCAGGTCTGACGGCCGGCAACGTGCGCGTGGGCACAGTGGTCCAGCCAGGTTTCACACCGCTGGCAGGTCGGCAAAGTGTGGTAACTGTCTCGGTGCGCGACCGCCGATCGGTATCTGCCGATTTCCCGATGGTGACGGCTGCAGTGGTGACCGGGCGAGTCACCGGGACGATTTTCAGCGATCTGAATGAAAACGGCATCAAGGATGTCGGCGAGGGTGGAATTTCCGGGTGGACCATCTTCGCCGATTTCAACAGCGATGGGTTTCTGACAGCCGGCGAGCCGACCGCTGTTGCCAACGCAGACGGCGACTACATCCTGGGCTCTGTGCCCACAGGAACGTGGCCCATCTGTCAGATTCCAGTCGGCGGTTACCGCACAACCTCCGGCGGATCACTCTTTCCCCTGCAGAATGCACCTAATTTCAAAATGGTCACCGTCGTTGCGGGTGGTACGGCGACCGCTTCGTTTGGCAACTGGATTCCGCTTGTGGGCACCATCAGCGGTACCGTCTGGAACGACTCAAATGGTGACGGCGTTCGCAGTGCCGGGGAAACGCCGCTCGCGGGTCGGCCCGTTTACATCGATCTGAATCGTGACGGTGTGCAGGCTGCCACCGAACCTGTGCGTACCACGGATGCCTCAGGAGCTTACACGTTTACAGACATTCGGACTGGTACCTGGCGTGTCTCCGAAGTCCTGGCTGCCGGCTTTATTTCCTCGGTGGGGCGACCGGCTGCGGTGGAATCTCTGGTTGTCCGTGCCGGACTCAGTGTTGTTGACTTTTTCAACCTGCAGCCTCTGGCTGGAAGTATTTCCGGTACGATCTGGAACGACATTAATGGTGACGGGATTTTCGGTGCGGGCGAGTCGCCGCTGTCTGGCTGGACCGTTTATGTTGATCTGAATGCCGACGGCATCCTTACTGCCGGTGAACCGTCTGCCGTCACGGCGGGCGCCGGGACATACAGCTTTCCCAGTCAGGCATATGGCACGAAGTCTGTCCGCGTGATTCCGCAGGCCAACTGGGCAGTAACCAGTCCGGCAGCCGGTGCAGCATCATTCCTGCTGCTGAACGGTCAGGCCAGAACCGCTGTCAATTTCGGGCTCCGCGAACTGCTGGGCGACGTCCGCGGAGTCGTGGTTGACGATGTCAATGGAAATGGCATTCAGGAAACCGGCGAGCTGCCTTTGCCGGGGCTGACGGTGTTTGCGGATCTGAACAATGATGGCCTGCTGACAGCCGGCGAGCCTGCAGCGCTGACTGCCGCTGACGGTTCATATCTGCTGGCTCGCCTGCCCACTGGTACGTTCAGCATCGTGCATCAGGTACCTGCAGGACGGATTCCGGCTATCGGACGTCCTGCTGTTCGCAGTCTGACTGTTGGTATTGGCACGACCACAACGGCCGATTTTTTCACCTTGATTCCGGTACCTGGCACTGTCTCAGGGCGAGTCTTCAGCGACGTCAATTCCGATGGCCTGTTTAATGCCGGTGATGCGCCTCTGGCTGGCTGGCAGGTGTATGCGGATCTCAACGGCAACGGGATTTTTGACACCGCTGAGCCTGGAACATTATCGGCGGCGGACGGCAGCTATGCGCTGTCCGGACTGGCCTATGGACAAATCTCCATTCGCCAGACCATTCTGCCGGGATTTACTGCGACTACATTTCCCGCCGGCGCAGCGTTTCTGCTGCTGAATGGCGAACAGCGGTCAGCGATCAGCTTTGGAAATCACGATCTGCAGCAGTATGCCATCAGCGGCAATGTGTTCAGTGATGTGAATCGCAATGGCAGCCGTGAGCCAGGCGAACGTGGTCTCAGTGGTGTCACCATCTACCTCGATCTGAACAATAACAGCATCGCGGATCCCGGCGAACCGGTCACGACTTCGATTGCCGATTACTACTTCACGCCGACTGTTGACGAAACCGGTGATTATTCATTCACTCACCTTGGCCACGGTACGTATACGATCCGCGAAATCGTGCCTGGCACCATGGATGCAACTCCCCTGACCGCTCAGGTACGCAGCATCACGCTGCCCTCCGTTGCACCCCCGGTGGCCAATTTCGCCAACGTGTTCAGGGCCAATGAGATTCATGGCGTGGTGTTTCACGACACCGATTTTGACGGCACACCGGATCCTGGTGAACTGCGACGTGCGGCGATACCCGTCTACCTTGATCTGAACAGGGATGATCTTTGGGAAGCTGGCGAGCCAGAGGCATTGACGGCTGATGACGGCAGCTACAGCTTCACTGGGCTGGTTCCCGGGACCTATGTGGTTCGCGAACAAGTTCGGCAGCCGGGACCGTGGACCACGGGGCAGCCGGCTGGCGGGATACTGTATCCTGCAGGTGTCAGTAACCCGGTCGCCGGCAATGTGACTCCCGCTGCCATCAACATCACGCTGGCCCCCGGAGAAAGCTCGCTGCACAACGTCAGTCTGACGCTGCCGGCCGCCGGCAGTCTGTCCACGATGGTTGATGTGTTCCTGCTGTTCGACGATACCGGCAGTTTCACCGCCAACAGTCCGATTGTGCGGGCCGCTTTCCCGGACATCATCGCCCGACTGCAGGCAGCGCTGCCAGGCGTGGACCTCGGCTTCGGCGTGGGGCGTTTTGAAGAGTACGGCAGTTTTGCCGGCGAGTTTCCGGAAGGGCGTCCCTTCATTCTGAATCATCCCATTGTCGAATCCACTCGACCAGGTTTCGCCGCGGCCATCCAGGCTGCCCTCGATCGCATGGCTCCGGGCTACGGCGGAGACGGCCCCGAAACAGATATCGAAGCCCTCTACCAGCTTGTTACGGGACTGGGCTTCGATGGCAACAACGATGGTTCGCGTTTAAGCAGTGGGCCAGCCGGACCTGCCGCCTCGCAGCTGTTTCCCGGAACTTCCGGTGACGTGCCGCCTTTTGCTTCGTTCATACCGGATGCTGCAGCCGGCGTCCTGACACCGGCCGGTACGATCGGCGGCGCCGGGTTTCGGGCAGGTGCATTGCCCGTGATTTTGACGGCCACCGACATCGGTACCGCGTGGCAGCCGAAAGGCGAGACAATCATTACCGGCCTCGATGGTACTGCACTGCCACTGGCTGCACTCACTCAAACTTCCCGCAACACAACTCCCTTTGGCAGCGGTGCCGGACTGCAGGAAACTGTGACGGGGCTGAATGCACTGGGAGCGCTCGTGATTGGGCTGGGTACAAACGATCTCAGCACTGCAGATCCCCGCCAGCTGCTGGAATCCCTCGCCAGACTAACCGGTGCCGTTAACAGATCCGCTCAGGCCATTCCCAATGGCACACTGACACCCATCAATCCCGGTGACCCGCTGTATTTTAAAATTCAGACCGGTTTTGCCGCGACAGTGGCTGACGGAGTGACGCAGGCGATTCAGAGTGCGGTTACCAACGTGGCCATGGATATCACCGTCCGTGCGTCGGATCCGCGAGTCCAGCTGGTGAATACCACCGGCGTGCTGACAGGAATTGCTGCGGGACAGACCGCTGCCTTCGATATTCAGTTCATCGGCGATGGCCGTCCGGCACGCTTCGATCTGCAGTTCATTCGTTCGGGGACCAGCGTCGTTCTCGGCTCGATACCAGTGGTGCTCAGTACGCCCGTGCCGGGTGATGGTTATCAGTTTGACGATCTGCTGGACGGAGACATTCATCGGTCATCGCACTTCGGGCATTACTTTGCCAATACGGCTCCGATCTTTACTGCCGGAACAGATCAGACAGTCCTTGAAGATGCGGCAGCAGTGGCAGTACCGGCCTGGGCCACGGGAATTTCTGCGGGTACGGCCGACGAGTCGGCGCAGCAGGTGACGTTTCTGGTGCAGAATGACCAGCCCGGGCTGTTTGCGGTGCAGCCGAGCATCACTGCCGACGGTACGCTGTCATTTACGCCCGCTGCAAACGCCTCCGGATCGGCACTGGTCACTGTCCAGTTGCAGGATAATGGCGGAATTGGTCCGGGAGGTGCCGACACCAGTGCCTCAGTCACTTTCCTGATTACCGTACTGCCCGTCAACGATCCGCCTGTGGCCGTTGCCGATGAGTGGCAGATCATTGAAAACAGCAGCCTGAATGTCGGCCTTGCCGGAGTCCTCGCAAATGACTCTGATGTGGAAGGATCGCCCTTGAGTGCAGTGCTGCTGAGCGGTCCGCAGCATGGGACATTTACCCTGAATTCCGATGGTTCCTTCGACTGGTCGCCCCCTGCCGGGTGGTATGGCGCTGACAGTTTTGCGTATTCCGCAAGTGACGGTACGGATCTGTCTTCTGCCACCGTTGTCACGCTGACTGTCAGTCATCTCAATCATCTTCCGCTGGCTGCTGACGATCAGTTCAGTCTGCTCGAAGACACAGCGCTGAACGTGGGTGTCTCTGGTTTGCTGGTGAATGACAGTGATCCTGATGGTGACCCAGTCAGCGTACAGTTGCTGACAATCACTGCACACGGCAGCCTTGTGCTGAATGCCGACGGTTCGTTCGTATATATTCCCGCACTGAATTTCTTCGGCAGCGACTCGTTTACTTACGCATTGAACGACGGTTTCGGAAACTCGCTGCCCGCCACCGTCCGTCTGACTGTAACTGGAATCAACGATCAGCCCGTCGCTGTGGGGGATCGCTGGAGCATCAATGAGGATCAGGTGCTGAATGCGGTGCCTGGTGTGCTGGCGAACGATGTCGATCCGGATGGTGATGTGCTGTCGGTCAAAATGTTGACAGGACCGCTGCATGGCTCAGTTTTATTGAATGCCGACGGTACATTTCTCTACACGCCAGCTCTGAATTTCTTCGGGGAAGACAGTTTTAGCTACAGCGTCAGTGATGGGATCGCGGACCCTGTGACTGCGACCGTCACGCTGACAATAGTGTCCGTCAATGACGCGCCAGTGGCTTTGCCTGACAGTTACACTCTTGCTGAAGATTCCACCCTCTCAATTCTGCTGCCAGGTATCCTTGGAAATGATGCGGATCCGGAAGGCAGTCCACTGACGGCCGTCCGTCTGACTCTGCCCGCTCGTGGTACACTGGTCTTTAACGCGAGCGGTGCTTTCACCTATACGCCTGCTGCCAATTTCTCTGGTACCGACAGCTTTACCTACGTGGCCAGTGATGGCCTGCTGCAGTCAGCTGCGACCACGGTGACATTCACAGTCACACCGGTAAATGATGCGCCCGTCGCCGTCAATGACAATGCTGGCACCGCATGGAATACTCCCGTCACTGTGGCGGCGGCGGGAGTTCTGTCGAATGATCGGGATGTGGACGGGGACCCGCTCACGGCCATCCTGCTGACCAGTCCGGCTCACGGGACCGTGGTGCTGAACCCCAACGGGTCTTTCACATATGCTCCGACGCTTAATTACAGCGGTACAGATTCGTTCGCTTATGCCGCATTCGATGGCCTGCTGAATTCGGTGGCTGCGACCGTCACCCTGACCGTCGCCCCGCCGCTGCTGGTGCCAAAATTCTTCGTCGTGGACGGAACTGCAGCATCCACTTTCCAGTATGCGGCTGATGGTACACCTGTGACCAGTTCTCCGCTGAATTCCCGTAATACTCGCTCCCGCGGAATTGCCACCAACACCACTGGAACTCTGTTCTGGATTATCGATTCCGTCGGTGACGTTTTCGTCTATTCGAAAGATGGCGTACTGCAGGGATCGTGGACGCCGCAGAAGGTTGGCAAGCCGGAAGGAATCGCCGTCTGGGGCAACGACCTGTGGCTGGCCGATCCGACGACAGATCGGATCTACAAGTTCACGGGTGGCGCGTCGGCCCGAACCGGGCGGATCAATGTCACGTCCAGCTTCGCACTCAATACGGCCAACCTGAATGTCACAGACATGGTGACCGACGGAGTCCACATCTGGACAGTTGATGACACGCTGGCGACGGACCGCGTGTTTCGATACTCCATGGCCGGTGTCTTCGAGGGCAGCTGGAGCCTGACAGTTACGGCCGCGACTCCCACCGGAATTGCGATCGACCCTAATAACGTCAATCACCTGTGGATTGTCGACTCCGGCACAGATCGAGTCTATCAATACGATGCGGGGACAGCACGTACCACCGGCAGTCAGGCCCCCAGCCAGTCCTTCGCACTGCCGGCCGGCAACCTGAATGCGACAGGGATTGCGGATCCGTTCTCGGTGCCCGCCACCGCATGGCAGCCGACGGAAGCACCGCTGGTGGCCAGCAATGGTCAGATGGGACCACTGACAAAATCAGCGTTGGCTGCGGCGATTGCTCTGCCGCAGCCCGGGCCGCCGACACCCGCGAGCACTCGTGCACCAGCACTCAGATTCATTGGCATTAAACCTGACAGTCGTCCGGTCACGCCGCCTGCCCATCCGGCCGTCAGTCCTGCGGCTGCCGACCTCTTCTTCGGCTCGTCACTGCTGACCGATTCGTTGCTGCAGGGGCTGCTGACAGGCGGCACAATCTAGCACCAGGCGAACAGCAGCAGAAAAGTGCAACTGTGCCGTGAAACGGCACAGCTGCAGTGCAAAACGTGGTGTTCCGTGAAAGCAGTGCTCGGGCTGGAACGCCCGAATTGCTAAGGTGCCGCTGGGCGAGCCGGGGTATCTGCCCATCCAACAGAAGCCCGCGGGGTGCTGACTTCAAAACCGGTGAAACTGCAGGTGACAAACCCGGTGTTTCGAGCTCCGTGCAGTGCTGGCGAAAGGGATGTGGCTCAGCCAGAGCTTAGCCCTCCCGCCAAGCCAGTTTTGAGGGGGACACAGCATCTTGTTCGGTTTTGACGGCGCTCGGCGCGGGTGACGGGGACACAGCATCCGTTGGGTGTCGGTCGGAAGGGGACACTGCATCCTGTTGGGGGTGTTGGGGGGGACACAGCATCCTGGAGAACAAGTTTTCCGCGGACATGAGGGATGCATTTTTCAACGTGCGTTAATGGGTTAATTACGGACACACCTACGAATATTCGTTTTTCCCTTGACTTGGGTTTCTCTCTCGGTACATTCGAAACTGGAGACATACTCAGATTTTTGCCTTTTTGCCGTGAATTGAGGTGCCCCATGGCACGATTGGCTCGCGTTGAAGTCTTTGCGGCAGATGAAATTGCGATTGTTCATGTGATGAATCGCACGGTGCGCCGCTGTTTTCTGCTGGGCGATGATCCGATCACCGGCAGAAACTATGACCACCGCAAAGTCTGGATCGACGAACAACTCGTCCATCAGGCCAAACACTTCGGCATTGATTTGTTGGGCCAGGCGATCATGTCGAATCACCTGCATCTGGTGCTGCGATCACGTCCGGACGTGGTTCGGGAATGGAGCGATGAAGAGGTGGCTCGTCGCTGGCTGATGTTG
>JBJTPZ010000389.1:0-6766 GCA_046075365.1 Planctomycetaceae bacterium | reverse complement strand
CAGGCACTGGCGAAAAAATACGGCATGACCGGCGGTGACGATGCGCTATAAAGTGCTGCTTACGGACAGGGCAGAGTCCGACATCGACTCCGCACTCTTGTGGTTTCGCAAGCAGCGAGCCAGCGACGCCGGGAAAAGGTGATTTAACCTCCTCACAGAGCGTATCCAAACCCTCGAACTCCATCCCGATCGGTGTCCGGTGGCGGCAGAGTCAGAGTACGCGGGTGCGGAGATCCGCGAGCTTTCCTTTGGCCGTCGACAGGTCCAGTATCGGATTTTGTTCGTGATCAACAACAAATTCGTGACTGTCCTGCGTGTGTGGCATGCTTCCCGGGACAGGATGACTCGTGAAGATCTCCTCTGATTTTTCAGGTCTTTACGCAACCGCACCTCTGACGAATGGTCTGTCATCCAGAACACTGAAAAACGAGTGATGGAACCATTGTGTCCCGCAGCCCCCCCGCCACCCAAAACCGAAGAGAGACCGGGTGGTGCATGAAATCTGGTCTGCTCTCCTTTGTTGCGACGAATCAAACGGCCAGATTCAGCAGGCTGCCGATTTTCTGGTCCAGTTCGGTTCGGTCGCCAATCCAGCGAACAATACGGGGCAGGCAGGTGTGTCTGCTGTGAATTAGCCCCTCCCCTCTTTCGCAGTTCTGCAATGCCTGGTGTTCCCCCCGACTAGGCCACAGGACTGCCTTCACCACGCAGTTCGCTGATTTGCCGCTCAAGCTCTGCTGCCTGAGCTGCAAGTTCGTCAATTTCGGTCGTCAGGCTGGCGGCGTGTTCCCGAGCAACCTCTTCCAGATAATTTGGATGCAGACCGCTCAACCTGTGGAGTTCGTACTCCCAGCTTTCCTTCAACTCGTTCAGCGATTCAAGTATGCCGAGGATTCGAAACTGCAACGCTTCGTAAAGACTTCGCAGGTGGTCGATTTCCACCGAGTCATTGAAGTCGAGACTGCCGAGATTGTTTCGTGCCATATAACCATGCGGATCCTGCGCAATCTCACGAAGTTTGCCGATGTCCGCCTCGTCACGAGCCTTGTTAATTTCGACCGTCAGTCGCTGATGGCTCTCCTGCTTCGTCGGGTCATCCGCCACGAGGTCGGGATGAAAGAGCCGTACGAGCTTTTTCCAGAGACTGTTCAATTCACGCTGATCATCGTCGCTCAGTTGCCGACAGTCCGCAGCAATTTCCGCTTCCTTGCGGTATTCCGCATCCGACTGCTGCTTTGCCTCCTCGTACTCTTCAGCAACGTGTTCCGCTTCTTCCTCCCCCTCACGCAGCAACAAATCGAGATATTTCTGTCGGTAAGAAACGATCAGCTGCAGCCTGTCTCTCTTTTGGTAGTGCGACTGCAGCAAACTAAACAATTTCGACTGTGTGACGTCGACGGCATGCCGCTCCTTTGTGTATTGCGTCTCCAGTTCAGCCAGCTGCAGGCGTGCACCGTCGACCAGTTGCTTGAGGTTTTCCAGTTCCGGATCACCCAAAAACACAACGCCACGAGGGGCGGCCGTTCGTGGGGCAGGCGTGGCTTGCTCCGTGACGGCTGGAGTCACGACCTGCATGCGTTTTTCGGTGCTCCGCTCCGGTTCGTTAAGCCGCTCGAGGTACCAGCGACCCATCGTCGCGTTCCCCGCGCTGGTTGATCCGGCAAGCCATTCGAGCCAGCTTCGGAGTGCGGAATCCGTGCGTGCTTCCTGAAAGGAACGGCCTTTGAATTTGCCAAAGGTCAGTCGCGACGGATACCAGGTGTCTTCTGTGAACCGACAGATTTCATCCCATGAACCCAGCCCCCGCTCTTCGGCGATCGGCCGGAGGACAGTTCCCAGCAGGTCGACGACAGTCTGCACATCGCCCAAAGCCGTATGTGCTCCGCGTTCAGGCAGACCGTAGTACTGCCGCAGCGTCTGCAGCTTACAGTTTCCGGCGGGCACCGGGTCCAGCAGTCGCTGGGCCAACCGCAGCGCACAGAAGCCCCGGCTGCCGACAGTCTGGCACCCCAGTCGCTTCCATTCGGGCAGCAGCACCTTATCGAAATCGAACGCCAGATTGAAAGAAACCAGTGGCAGCGCACCGGTGTACTCGGCAAATTCCCGATACACATCGTGGGGCGGTTCCCCGTCACGTTCAAGGAGTTCGCGGGTGTAGCCGTGAACCTTGGCAGCTTCGGGTGCGATGTCTGCATCTGGATTGATCAGTTGGCGAAACGGTGGTCCATGTGGCGTCCATCCGCACATCAGCTGGGCGGCCAGCTCAACGACATGTATGGGAGCGGAGAGACCGTTTGTCTCAGTGTGAATCAAAATCCAGCGACTGTTTTCCATGGGTCGTTAATCTACAGCCGTTGGTGTGGCTACTGCTTTGGGGCGTGGGCGTACAATGGGGCAAAATTCCGGAGGTATTCTACATTCACTCGCAGGCACTACCGCTAAAAAAGTTGGGGGTTATTGTCTTTGATTCACTTTCAGAAAGGGTCTGAAGGAAGTGTTCAGTCTCCTCACCAGTCTCTGGTCACATCTAAGTGTGGTGAGTAGTGGCACATTTGATAGGTCAAGCGCCGTCAATTGGTTCAAATTGCAGATAAGCATTGTAAGCTGCGGGACATTGGAAAGGTCGAGCTGCGTCAGTTGATTATTCCAGCAGTACAGTATCCCGAGCTGCGGCACATTGGAAAGGTCAAGCTCCATCAGTTTGTTGTCGCCACAGTAGAGATTGGTGAGTTTTGGCACGCTGGTAAGGCCAAGCCTCATTAGTCGGTTGCTCCAACAACCGAGTGCGGTGAGTTGTGGGACGCGGGAAAGGTCAAGCTCCGTCAGCCGATTGTTCTTGCACCACAGTCCGAAGAGTAGCGGCACGCTGGACAGATCGAGTTCCGTCAGTAAGTTGTCGTGACAGTAGAGGTTGGTGAGTTCTGGGACACTGGAAAGTGCAAGCTCCGTCAGTTGGATGCCGCAGCAGTAAAGTGTTGTGAGTTGCGGCAGGCGTGGAACAAGCTTAGTGGTGCGAACGCCCCGGCCGCAGAAAGCCAGTTTTTCAATCTTCAGCCCGTCGACCCATGCAAAGTCGGCCACCGGAAAGGCAGAAAGATCCCAAACGAGGTCCCGGATCGAACCGTTGACTACCTTGAATGAGATGGTCTGTTCAGCGAGTTCATAAGGTGGCTGTTGCTGCAGTCTCAGGACCAGTTCTTCTGGCCGAAGTCCAAGGGCCTCTGCCCAGATCAGCAGTTGGCGATAGTCTGGTTCAGCAAACGCAATATCGCCTAAGGTGAATCGCTGTGGTACTGCGGCCGGCGGAGGAAACTGCCGCATCAGTTGCAAGGTACTGGCGGTCATGCGCTGCAGCACGCCGCTGCGACTCACGCCAGTTCGAATGGGCGTCGAGGACGGGTGCCTGATCAATGCGCGATCGTCTTCATTTGCTGTCATGCAGTCTGTCACCTCGAGTTGCCGGCATGCCCGTCGCAGGCGACGGACTCTCACTATGCAGGGTTGGGCCGTGATATCAGCAGAATTCTGCCAAACGGCTCACTACGTCATCGTGATCCTACCAAAATGACAGATGCGTGACGAGCCATCCGGACGTGTGCGACGGTTGAGCAGCACGAGGCGTCAGGCGGTTGATCGCCAGCCACTACGTGCCGAGTACAGCGATGATCGTCAGACCGATTCAGCGACAAACGTTCTCAAAACCCACGGTCGTACGACTCAGCTGACATTCTCTCAGCACTCTGTCGATTATCTGAACTGGAATTGCCGTGGGTGTGAGACCCCCTTTTCGTTCTTAGCATCCTCAGTTCGAGTGCTGTGCAGATCCCCCCGTTCCCCCACCCAAAACGGAAGAGAGACCGGGTGGTGCATGAAATCTGGTCTGCTCTCCTTTGTTGCGACGAATCAAACGGCCAGATTCAGCAGGCTGCCGATTTTCTGGTCCAGTTCGGTTCGGTCGCCAATCCAGCGAACAATGCCGGTCAGTCGAGTCAAAGCGTCGACGACGGAAAAAATGGTCAGGCGCCCGTTACGGGTGGCCAGTTCCACTGCTTCCTTCGCCATCTTTCTCGGAATGCCTCGCTGTGACAGCTTGTTCAGCACCGCATCCGCATCGTCACCCAGCGTACGCCGCATGGCCGTGCGAATTGTGCTGACAAAGTGGTCCCGGCGAGCGTCACGGCGAGCGACCAGTTCACGAATGCTGTGACGAATGTCGCTCAAGGCACTGCGGACGTTGGTCGTGTGCTTGCGCGAAATTTCCGTAACATCCACAGCGTCCCAGACAATGTGATTCGCACACACCGCCTGAAACCAGAACGTTTCAATCCCCACACTGCGACGGCCCACTTCGGAATTCCACAGAAAGAATCCCGGAGCAAACGCTTCGCCGTCAATTTCTGTCCAGCCCAGCGGGTCAATCAGGAACACAAACATGTCCTGCTCGCCGCAGTACAGGCCCGTTTTTCCCAGCAGTCCCTGCTGCGCCGGTTCAAATCCCTTCGCCGTGTCCTGCACAATCTCCAGCAGCTCGCTGTTGTACAGCCGAGTGTAGCTGGCACCGTGAATGGCGCGCACACTGTCACCTGCTGTCAGCAGCTGCAGCGGCTTGCCGGAACGCGGCAAAGTTTCCTGGAAGATACGAGTCGCGGTGTCGGCACTGACGCGGTTCACGGTTTCCCGGTTCACCTTCGCCAGACGACACAGTTGCCCGAACGACCAGTCATTCATCTGGAAGGCCCCGTCCAGTCCCAGATTCAGCAGCAGCCCGTCAGGACAGGCCAGCGGCTGCAGGCGACGAGGCATTTCCCAGCGGTCCGTTGACTGTTCCCGTTCCCGCCGGCAGTGATCAAACAGATCCGGCAGGCTGTGGAACACTTCATCGTCACCGCGAGCAAACAGTTCGCGGCTGGCCCGAGTCAATACGTGTGACATGACGTCTTCAACTTTCTGATTTCCAGAGTTTCCAAAACACGGCCGCGTCCACAAAGACGCAGCCCAACCTGAAGACCAGATTCTGCACCACCGGTCTCTCGCGCAGACCACAGGCCGAACGGCTGTCGCATCCGCGAGTTCCCGGAGGTCATGACTTCTACCCGCACCAGCTTGTCCCATGCCCGCGACTTCCCGCCGCAGCACTCAACCAGCGTTATGGCCCCCCTGCCCCCCGGCGTTGCATATCTCCGGTCCCCGCCCCGCAAACCGGAGTTTCCCGGTATTTCCGACCCGTGGGAGGGCGAAGCTCCAGCTGAGCCGCAAACCCAGCCGCTCGCTGAGCCGCTGCCCGAGGCCGCTGCCGCTGCCGGCCCACCACCCAACCTCGCCCGCAGCTCATCGCCATCCGGAACCACCCGGCGAAACAGCTGCGACGGAGCCCCTCAACTGGCTCAAGGAGCAGCCCGGCGGTATGCAGGCAGTCAGGAATTTGGATTTAGGGCTTTCTGACTGCGAATGGTTTTTACTCAGGGAGCTGCGGAGTCACAAAGAGGCGTTTGTGTGACATCAACCCCGACGTCGATCCGCTTGCCGTCTGAGCGGCCCGTCTGAGTGGAGTCTTGAAATGTGGTGTTCCCGAAACCAGGCGAATCAGCGTCTGTGAAATCGAGGCTGGACAGCAGATTTTGGTCCGGTGCGCGGAGGTGAGTGACAATCACGGTGTCCCGATCTACGTAAAAAACAGCGCGGAATGTTCGACCACGGCGTGTGCCAAAGAATGCGTTCCGCAGTTCATGAATGCAGAACCCATCTTCTGGAGCTTTCGGAAAAGAAAAGGGGCTGGCAGCGAGTCGCTGAATGGTCTGAGACAGCGCATCAAGCCATGCATGGGCGCCGGGCACAGATCTTTGCATCATCCAGTCAACGCAGTCGTTCTGGTTTCGGACCGCTTCGGCCGTAAATCGAACTCGAAAACTCATGGTTTTTTCGACATTCGATTGCGTGTCTGCTGTATTGCGTCCTGTGCGTCAATGAGTCGACCGGCTGCGACGTCCGCGAGTCCTCGATTGAGTGATTCAAGACTCTGCTTCAGTTCACTTTCCGACAGGCGAGACGCCTGCCATCGCTTGAAAAGGTCTTCGATGGCAATACCAGCCTCCTCGATCCGGGAATGCTCCAGGACGAATTTTCGAAAGGCCTCAACATCATCGAGTACTGTGCTCATGGTCAGGATTTTACAGTTTGTGCCCGCTCAAATCAAATTGAATTACATCGTCCCCACAGCATCCGGCCAATCCCCGCGAGGTCACGGGGTTAGCGGTGGTGTGGGGCGGTGGGGCTTCACTCAGAGTCACCGGGCATGGGGCGGAGCCTGCCCGCGTGCCGGAACCGGTGGGCACGTCTCTTCGTGAAGCAGGTCACATTTTCGGCGGGTGTCATCATAACACCGTTTGTCTGCCCGAGGTTTGTGAGATTGGGGGGTTGGGAATTCAGGTTTTCCGTAGGGCGCAGCTGCCGTCGGTGGCTGGCTTTGGCGACGTCAGGTGACGGCCAGGGCTGGAACTGTAAGCACCCTACTCCCATTTTGGAAATCCCTACAGTACGCAGTCCAACGGACCACATTGAACGACGCAACTGTAGGGGCATGAGCCGGGCGGGCGGTGTCGCACTTGAATTCCCTCGCGACTTAGATTCGGATACTTCGCATCCGGTCTGCCCCAGCGAGTTGAAGGGGCCACATTGTCTACGCAGCTTAATATGACTCTTATTTTGGGAGTCAGACGCAGCTACGGGGTGAGCGGCGGATACAAGACAATGGCTCGAAATACAAAAA
>JBJTPZ010000388.1:0-20665 GCA_046075365.1 Planctomycetaceae bacterium | reverse complement strand
GCGGCTGGCGTTCGACGGACTCCATGCCGCACGGCCGGGCAATGCCGCAGCCGGCGTGCCTAGGAGCCTCGGCGTGGGAGCGGTGGCAGGGTGGGTGTTGCCCCTCACCCCCGACCCCTCTCCCCCGTTTCACGGTGGCGAGGGGAGGAATTGGTGTACGGTGTTCGGTGTTCGGTGTTCGGTGTTCGAGCACGAGCACGAGCACGAAGAATCGCCGGGGGGAAATCTTCGTAGCTCGGGCTTTCCAGCCCGAGATCTTTCCTTTGCGTTTGGGCTGCGTGGAGATCGCCGCACGGGGCTGGGGGGCGGTTGGTTTCACGCGAAGCCGCGAAGCCGCGAAGTGAAATGCACAGGGTTGTTGTGGTGTGTTTTGAGCTGCCTGCTCTCCTTTCAATTTTCTCAAATCAACTCTCTATGGCATGGATGCCATGGCCCCATCATCCCCGACCCCTCTCCCCCGTTTCACGGAGGCGAGGGGAGATTTTGTGTTTTTGGTGCTGTGGAAAAACGCAACAGCACCCCTCGCCCCTGGCAGGGGAGAGGGGATGGGGGTGAGGGGGAGGCTACACTATCGCCCGCCCCATGGCTGCCTGGGCATGGTTGCTTTGCAGGCAGTCGGGCTCACGCGAAGCCGCGAAGATCAGAGGTCTGTCGTCAGTAGTTGACGGGCTGTGTGGATCGCAGGTAGGCGAACAGGTCACGCAGCTGCTGATCGGCCAGCGTTTTCAGGGTCCCTTCGGGCATGACGGATTGCGGCAGAACTCGCAGATCATCGATTTCGTCCTGACGCAGAATCACATTTTGTCCGTCGGCACCTCGCAGGATGAGCACCTGGGAATCCTTTTGCACGAGGAACCCGTTGAGGACTCGACCGTCAGCTGCAACGGCGACGTAGTTTTCGAAGCCTTCGCGAATTTCCAGGCTGGGATTGACGATGCTGGACAGCATGCGTTCGAGGTTGTCGCGGTTGAATGGTGTCAGGTCCGGACCGACTCGCCCGCCTTCCTCCCACAGCAGATGGCAGCGTCCACAGTTCTGCATGAAGAGCTGTTTGCCGACTTTTGGGTTGCCGCTGCCTGCGGCGAGTGCCGCCTGGACTCGAGCGGTTTCCTGCTGGGCGTCTGCCGCGGAAATTCCTGCGGCCTCGGGCCAGTATTTCTGCAGTGTCTGCTGCAGCTGAGGGTCATTTTGCATCGACATGCGTCGCACGGCCGCAGTACTGATCAGCTCGGGGCTGATGCGACCGGCATCAACTGCTGTCAGCAGTGCGCGGGACCAGGCATTGCGGCTGGCCAGCAGCGATTCGGCTGCGAGGCGAGCTTCGCCCTGCGACTGTGGCAGCTGTCCGAGCACGAGGTCGGCGATTTCGGGAGTGTTGTAGTTCATCAGGGCGGCAAGGGCTGCTGCCTGCACCTGTTGTGAGGAGTCCTGGGTGGTCTGTTCAAGCAGAGGCTGCAGCTCAGGCTTGTGCAGCTGGCCGGCAATTTCAATCAGTGGCAGTCGAACTGCAGGTGCAGCTTTGGGGTCGGCAATCTGCCGGGCCGCCTGTTCCACGGCATCTGCCTGACCCTGGCGAAATCGCAGCGCCAGTGATCCACCGCCGCTGGCAGCCAGCGCATCGGCCAGCTGCTGCGGAATTCCGGCAAGACTGCGTCCCTGGAATGCCTCTTCAAAACCCTTCAGGAGTTTTTCACCGGATGCTTTGTCGGGAGCAGATCGCAGCAGAGCAGCGGCCTGGAGCAGGTCATCCGGGCTGCCAGCGAGGGCGTACCGTTTCATCAGGCGTTCCATGAGATGCTGATCGACAATCGGTCGTTTCCAGTCTGCTGCGGCAGGCAGCAATGCTGCCAGCAGTGTCTTGCCGTCCGTTTGTGCCACCTGAGCCTCCAGAGCCCACCACAGCAGCAGTGGCTGATGGATATCTGTGGCATCTTCATCGTACTGCAGCAGGGCATGCAGAATCGGCAGCGCTGTGGCCGGCGGCAGTCGCCGGGCCGAGCTGGCAAGCTGCTTGCGCACCACAATATAGGGTTCGCGTGCAGCGGCGGCTGCGAGTGCCGAACCGGCTGCTGCGGAAACCGACTTTGGATCACACAGCAACCTGACCGTCCAGGCTCGAACCCATTCATCGGCATGGCTCAGCAGGCTGATGGCAGTCTCGTCGTTCAGTCCTGTGACGGCATGCAGGGCCCACAGTCGTTCGAGTGCCGCCTGGCCGGTGGTTGCTGCCAGCTGCTGTCGCAGCAGCGGTATGAGTGTCGCGTCCCGACGATCGCCCAGCAGTCTGACAGCTGTCTGTCGATGCCATTTGGCGGGATGATCCAGCAGTTCCACGAGCTGCTCACTGGTAAGCAGGTTGTATCCGAGTCCCTGCGGAAGGGGACTGGTACGGCTGCGCTGCGGATCTGTCAGTCGATAGACCCGGCCACTGGTGCGATCAATGCGACCGGCATAGTGGCTGCTGTGATCGATTCTCTGTTCGTACAGATCGGCGACGTAGATATCGCCGTCCGGCCCGGTTTTGATGTCAACCGGTCGAAACCAGGGGTCATCCGTCTTCAGAACTCGTTCAATATCCTCGGTCTGGAATGATGACTGCAGGGAACGAAATTCGCTAAGCACCACTTGTCCCTGCAGCGGTTCCACGCCGAACAGTCGCCCCTGAAAACGCTCGGGCAATCGTTGCTCTTCATAGATAATGAAGTTGTGCGTGAAGCGAGCCACTGCCGGATGCTTCATGTGCTCGAAGAATCCGAAGGCCCATGGATTTGAGAGAGGACCGTGTTTGCCGAATCCTTTGCGATAGTACCCGCCCTGGACGTAGTGAAATCCGCGGGTGTCTCCGCCATTGTGGCCGGAAAAAATTTCGCCATGAGCATCCATTTCACAGCCAAACGTATTGCCGCCGCCTTCGGCAAAAACTTCGTAAATTCGCCGTTCCGGGTGGTATCGCCAGATGATCTGGCCGAGTGAACGGACGGGTTCGTCTTTGCTGCCGGGACGACGCACGGCACCGGTGACGGTACTTCCCTGGCCCCCGTAGAGCCAGCCGTCGGGGCCGAAACGCAGGCTGTTAACGACGGAGTGCGAATCTTCCAGCCCAAAGCCTTCCAGCAGGACTTCCGGATCCCCGTCAGGAACATCATCCTGGTTGCGATCGGGATAGAACAGCAGGTAGGGGGGATTGGTAACGAAAACTCCGCCACGGCCGATGGCGAAGGAGGAGGCGATATTGAGTCCGTCGACGAAGACTGAGTGTTTTTCGAAGGCTCCGTCTCCGTCAGCGTCTTCATGAATACTGATGCGGTCGGCGCCACGGACGTGATTGGGCGGTGCTGCGGGTACCTTGTCGTAGACGGTTCTTAAAAAGGTATCACGGCTGACCATTTTCAGTCCGGCGGGATCGGGGTACTGGCGAAATTCCATGACCCACAGTCGTCCGCGAGCATCCCATGAGAGGAACAGGGGCTGGGCGATATCGGGGTCAGCGACAGCCAGCTGGACCTGCAGATCGGGCGGGGTTTTGAAATGCCGCAGGGCGTCGGCTGGCGACAGCGGTTCGGTGTCACCATTGCGACGGCTGACGTATTTTTCGACATCTTCGACTTTGTCGATTTTTTGAAAGACGGCTTTGGCGGCGGCTTCTGCATCAGTCAGTCTGGCATCAGCGGTTAATCCGAAGTCGGCGGGGGTGGCCGTGGCCCAGGCGGGGTTGTCGCCCGGATGATATTGCCAGATACCTTCGAGGCGAATGGCTTCACGGCGTGCTTCATTGAGCAGCACAGGGGGAGCGACGCTGAAGTTAGGGCGAGGATCGTACTGATAGACTCGAATGGCAACGGTTGTGAATTCGCCGTTGACCAGTTCGGCGTCGACGGTCCAGCGACCTCGTTCACCGAGGCCGCTGCGGAACTGAGGCGGGAATCCCCCGGCTGCTCCGACTGTCCGACCGCCGACTGCGGCTGAGCGAGCGTCATCGAGTGCTTCGACGAACAGTGTCAGGGGCTGTCCCTGCCATTCCGGGGGCAGCTTCACGAGGGCGCGATACCATGAGTAGCCGTCGATCGGCTTTAATTCGCCGCCCGGGACACTGCGCCAGGCGTCCGGAATTGCCAGCAAGTGCCAGCCGTCAGCATTTTGTGCCAGCAGCGGCGCGGTGCAGACTGAGCAGGCGGTGAAACAGGCGAGACACAGCGTTCGCAGAAGGACGGTCCACATCAGAGCGGTTCCGGGCGGGCTTGTGAGCAGGGCGGGAAGAGTTGCAGTATCTCATTTCCGACCGGGCGAATCCAGGCTGTGGCCGAAAATCGTCTGAGATGTTTGGCAGCTGCATCCAGGGCCGCTATTTTCGGCCGGATCGCATGATGATCAGTCCGCCAAGAATCAGAGCGCCACCTGCTGCCTGGGCGACATTGAGAGGTTCAGCGAGAATCAGCCAGGCAGAGATGATGGCCACAATCGGGCTGAGGTTTTGGAACATGGTGGCGTGAGCGGCTCCGGCGTGTTTCACGCCGAAGCTCCACATCGGCAGGGCCAGGCCCGTTGACAGGACTCCCGAATAAATCAAACAGGCATCAAGCTGCTGGTTACTAAGCAGCCGGATGCCGGCGGGCAGTACGGGCCATGCGACAGCCAGATGGAACGGCAGTCCGATTGAGGCCGAGAATGCGGACAACTGAACTGGTGAAATGCGAGTGAGCATGGGTCGGCTGAAGATGGTGCCGCCGGACCACATGAGAGCGGCTGCGAGTGCCAGCAGATTGCCGCCGAATCGCCCGGCAAACAGGCCGCGCCAGCCGGCTGGCGGCGGATTGCTGGTGTCCCGGGCTGCCTGATCAGGTTGTGCGTTTTGGGATTGCGTGAGCATTGCCGAGGTATTCGTGGCGGCGACCACTGTCGTTGTGTTTGTGCGGGTTGTGCCTGACGAGGGAGCCCCCTGGAGAGTCACCACAACGGTGCCGGCAAATCCGATGACCAGGCCAAGCCAGGCACGGCCTGAGAGAATTTCCCGGAGCAGCAGGCGAGCACCAATGGCCGTCCACATTGGCACCGTGGCCATGATCAGGGCGATATCTGCTGAGGTGGTCTGGGATACGGAGAGCAGAAACAGCATCTGGTACAGCACCGAAACGAGGCAGGCATATCCCAAAATGCCTTTCCAGTTGTTTTTTACAGACGGTCGAATGCCGCGGCGATATTCGAGGCCGGCGAAAATTAGCAGCGTGATTGCGGAGATCACCAGTCGCAGACCGTTCAGGGCAAAACGATCGATGCCCAGCGCGAGAGCAATCTTCATGATGGGGATATTGACACCCCAGATGATGGCGACCGACAGGAGCGACAGTTCTGCCAGCCACAACCGGGCGGTGGAGTTATCCGGGGAGTTCCCTGAGGCTGGCATCACTGATTCCTGGATGCTCAGCGCCTTGCAGCCTGTGTCTGAAGGATTGCTGCCGGGTCGATTCCTGAGCGAATCTCAGACAATAGGGTGTGGTCTGGCGGCCTGCCAGTGCAGGTTTCAGGGAATATGTGTTTCCGGGCTGCAGGAATGGCGCAGGCAATTGAGGCCGTTCAGGGGGCCGTCGTCGATGCGGGGAAGAACGGAAACAGCTGGCGAATTTCGGCTGCGGAGGGTTGTCGGCCGTATTCGCAGATTTCGAAAACTTCGGCGAATTTCACGGCATTTCCGGCTGTTTCTCCGTACCAGCGCAGCAGGGCAGGTCGGTAGTCACGAGCTTCAGCGGCCTGACGGCGTTCCCAGCGTTCTTTCAGCCATGCGCGACGCAGCTCGGGTTGTGAAGCAGGCGGTGCGGCGGCCATGGTTTCTTCTGATCCAAGTGCTCCGCCTTCGAACGTCTGCGATTCAAGGGCCATCAGGGCATCCACTTTTTTCTCAAACACCGAATCCACAGCAACCGCAATGTCAGCTTTGAACGGGTATGGCTTCTGAAATCGGTCGCTGCTGTAAAGAAATACCGGGTTCTTTTGCAGCGGTGGTGTATCAGGACAGAAGAATGGTACAGCCACCATGTAGGCTGCATCCTGCACGAGTACACCGACATAACGATGGTCGGGATGATAGTCCCAGGGTCTGTGAGCGATCACGATGTCGGCATTCCACTGGCGGATCAGGCGAGTGATGAGTCGTCGGTTTTCGAGTGTCGGTTCCAGTTCGCCGTCATGGATATCCAGCACCTGGTATTCGAAACCGAGGCGTCGTGCGACTTCGGTGGATTCGGCAGTGCGTCGTTTGGCAAGTGGTCCGCCGGCCATATTCCAGTGTCCGATATCTCCGTTGGTAACAGACACCATTTTGACTTTGTGTCCGGCCGCGGCCCACAGCGCTGCGGTGCCGCCGCTTTTATATTCTGCATCATCGGGGTGAGCCCCAAAGCAGATGATGCGCAGCGGAGCGGCGGTCGAGCCGGCAGCGGGAGCAGACTGCCAGGCGTGGGCGAGGCTGCTGCTGGTCAGAAGAATCAGGATCAGCAATGTGAGTCTGCGGGCAGATGGCATGGCGGGTTGCCTGATTTCATTGAGGCAGGAAAAGGCGGGCAGAACGCTGGCATGGATCATATCGGTGCGACGCAAAATGGGAATCCCCGGGAGGCGATCTTTTTGCGGTCATTAATTCAAGGGACTCTCGTGAGTCGTTTCCAGTTACTGTCGGCCAGCCAGATCTGCATGGCACAGTCGTTCGACGTGTCGAGCGAATTCGCGGACGACAGTCATTTGTTCTTCGAGTGAATCCAGCGGGATTGTGGAATCGTGGATGCTGGACATCCGGCTGCTGAGCTGCAGCCAGTCGCGGCTGCCGCTGGCCGGAACTGTCAGATCTTTCGCATTTCCGCGGGCCATGCGGAGGCAGTCAATCAGTTCGCGCAGAAAAACGTAGGCGTTCTCGACGGCCTTTTGCTGTTTTGCTGTCACCAGACCGATTTCCCTGGCGTTGTGCAGGACTGTCAGCGTGCTGGGAGATCGCAGTGCGGCATGTCGTCCGCCAAAAACAAGCTGCAGGGCCTGCACTGCATATTCGCAGTCTACCAGTCCACCGTCACTGAGTTTGGCATTGATGGTGCCGCCTCGCACCAGCTGCCGGACCTGCCGTTCCCGCATGGCATTCATGGCCGCAAAATCGAAGTTTGCGTGAGCATACACGAGCTGCTGTACGGTTTCTGTTACCTGTCGACCGAAAGGTACGTCACCTGCCACAGCACGCAGTCGCACCAGCGCCTGTCGTTCGTATGGCCATGCCGGACCTCCGGATTCATAATACGCCTGCAGATCACTCAGCCGCACGGCTGCCGGGCCGGCCTGACCATAGGGTCTGATCCTTAGATCGACATGGAAGATGCCGTCCTGTGGAGCTCGAATGCCGTGTTCCACCAGCCTGACCAGTCGTTCGAAGAACTGGGCGTTTGTGAGCGGTGAAGGTCCGGCAGTGCGTCCCTCAGCTGCGTACACCAGCATCAGTTCCAGATCTGACGCGAACCCCATCTCGACGCCACCGAA
Organism: Planctomycetaceae bacterium; assembly: GCA_046075365.1. Taxonomy (GTDB): domain Bacteria; phylum Planctomycetota; class Planctomycetia; order Planctomycetales; family Planctomycetaceae; genus SXXK01. Next base: position 13,153 of record JBJTPZ010000388.1, on the reverse strand, counting down.
TTTGCCCAGACCGGCAATCATCCACGCGCATGCGGGTGTCCCGTGGGCTGCAGTCAGTTCGCGCCAGGCGATGTCGGCGGCCGCCTGAACAATCAGTTCGGCCAGTTCCGTCAATTCACGTGAGAACGCACCGAATGGTCTGCAATGTCCCAGTACATGCCGCATATCAATGCGAAACAGATGGCGATCTTTGAAGTCGTTCAGCAGCTGCCAGCGGTCTGCGCGAATGTCCGGCGGCTGGCCGTTAATGGCTGTCAGGTTCGCCGGCGGGCCTGCAAGGTGATTGCTCAGCTGGTGTCTTAACACTTCGGCATCCAGCTTTGCTGCCAGCTGTTCGCTGTGTGCCAGCAGCGGAAACAATTCCTCGTGTCCTGACCTGAGAAATGTGTCCCACAAATACTGACTGATTCCCAGGACGCGAGCGACGGCATGCAGTACGGCTGGTTTTTGCAGAGACCGCTGATTGCTTTCCCACGCAGACGCCGGCTGCAAACGTGACACAAGGTCTCGAAATCTGAGCAGTGCGTGATGCGGGTCGCTGGCGGTTGGCAGCCAGTGCGTGAACTGTTTGATCAGCGTGGCCGCCAGTCGCAGCTCCTGCCGCCGTTCTTCGCTGGCAATTGGCAGTCCGTTTCGTTCGCGGACGTGCAGAATGTCGCGCACCTGTCGGCCGTCCGAACGGATCACAGCGCGAAGCACGCGGAAGCGGCTGAGTGAGAGAGCACTGGCCAGTTCATAGAAGAAGCCCCATGAATCCTCACCGCAGATTTTCATCTCGGTCAGGACCGAGCCTGGCAGCGGATTCAGTTCTACGGTCAGTTCGCTGTCTTCAGCATCGGTTGTGCGGCGGCCATTGTCAGGCACCGCAGCGCAGAATCGGGAAATCAGCTCGGCTCGTACCTCCTCAATGCGACCATCCCGCGACCACGCTCCGAGACGCCCGATTTCCTGCTGCAGTCTGTCTGCGAGCGACTGCGACGGGGCGGCGCTGCCGGCGACAGGTCGTTTCGCCATGCGAACTCGAAAACAGGCTGCAAAGTATCCCTCCGGCCGCTGTTCCCAGACGCCTCGCAAACCCGCTCCCGTGGCTGCATCGCCGCTGCGAATGTCCAGCTGGTACACAGACAACAGGCCACAAATTACGGACAGCCAGCCTGAAAAATCAACGCCAGCAACCAGCAGGTCACTGACTGCAGCGGATGCCCCGCTGACGGGTCTGGTAGTTGACGTTTCCCCGGCAGCAGCAGGACTGCACTGCTCAACCGCACAGCCACCGCACTGATCCGCCTTTGCCGCGAGGTCAGTCAGGCGGCCGGCATGCAGGTGCAGCAGGTCGTCCTTGTCAGGCAAGGACTCAGCCGACACATTCCGATCGTCCGGCAGCGAATCAGCGGAACCAGCGGCCAGTCTGCCGGTCAGTGATTCGGCAGTGCCGGCGCGAGCACTTTCGACCCGCAAACACTGCTCGAAAATTGTCCGCACTGCCACTCGATGTTCTTCGAAGCGAGCCATTAATGTGGCGGCATCGGGATAATCCAGACGATGGGCCAGCCACTGCAGCTGTCGCGAATCCGTGGGCAGTTCGTGAGTCTGCTGATTGTGCAGCAGCTGCAGCGAGTGTTCGACAGTTCTGAGAAACACGTATCCGGTGCGAAGCTGGCGATACCAGTGGGCCGAGATGAGTCCGAACTCAGCCTGCCGCACCAGGGCATCCAGGGTGTTTGCCGTGAGCACTCGGGGTTCCTGCATTCCGTGGATCAGCTGCAGGGCCTGTACGAGGAACTCGATGTCACGAATGGACCCGGCCCCCAGTTTGACTTCGGAATACAGCTTGCCACGCTGTTTCAGCCGCTGTTCAATCTTTGATTTCATGGCCTGCACGCCGGCCAGAATCTGAGATTCAGAGGCGGTGAACAGCAGTGGTCTGATATTTTCAAGGAAGCTGGTTCCGAGAGCTGCGGAGCCGGCGATCGGTCGCGCCTTCAGCATGGCCTGCTTCTCCCACAGCTCGGCGTGCTGTGCGAGGTACGCGGCATAGGCAGCCGGTTCGCTGACCAGTGGCCCGGCTTCGCCCCACGGCCGCAGTCGCAGATCGACGCGGTACAGGAAGCCGGGTGGCGAGTTGTCCGTGAGATTGTCAACCATCAGTCGCGCCAGCCGCTGCGTCTGTGGCGACTGCTGACTGCAGATCAGCACCAGATCAATATCTGAGCTGTAGTTCAGTTCTTCACCGCCCAGTTTGCCCAGTGCAATCACGGTGATCTGATCGGCAGTTGTGCCGCATTCCGCCGCAGCCAGTTCCAGTGAACACTGCACCATGGCGTCCGCCAGCAGCGACAGCTGAAGTGTGATGAACTTCAGGTCCATTAGCCCAAAGGCGTCGCACATGCCAATTCGCAGCAGCTGTCTCCGCTGATAGCGTCGGAGTTCGCGGAGCCGGGCTGGTCGATCAGTCGCGGCCAGCAGGCACTGCTGAGCCTCGTGAATGAATTGTTCACGATCCTTGGTGTCAGCGGTGCGACCGTGCAGAGTGAGCGCGGCGAGGCACTGCGGGTCGGACAGCAGCGTCTGCGTCAGGAACGGGCTGCCGCAGGCCAGCCGCGCCAGTACTTCAAGAGCCCGTGGTGAGCGACTGAACAGCTGGAACGGATCAAAACCGGAACGGGCATTGCGAATGAAGCCGGCGATGGCGACGAGCACAGCTTCGCGCAGTGGTGCTTCTCGCAGGACTCGCTGCAGTGTCGCGGCCCAGGCCGGCGGTTCGTCCGGGGCTGTCAGAATTCCCCCGGCGGCACAGGATTCCTGCCACCAGGCGGCGATCTGTCGCAGGGCAGTTCGAGCCGCTTCGGGGTTCGCAAAATCCTCGTCGGAAATCGACTGCCATGCTGATTCCAGCAGGACTTCAGCAGCCCAGCCAGAGCTTACCGGATGCACACCAGATACTCCTGACGAGTTCCGTTTTCAGTGCGAGCGATGCGCTGGTAGATGCGACCGCCGCAGATGGCCGGTGTGGCAAATACGCTGTCACCCAGCTGATTTTCGGCTTCGATTTTAAGACCATCCCGGGAAGCCGCATAAATGAAGGTTTTGCCCGCTTCATTGGTGGCATGAATGAGACCATCGACCAGTACCGGCGAACTGCTGAAGGTCCCGCCCAGTCGGCCCTTCCAGAGCTCCTGCCCGGTGGCACTGTCCCAGCAAATGGCGACTCCGGCATCCAGTACCGCATGCAGCACGCCATCGTGAAACAGCATCGATGGAACATAGACCCGGGCTGCGTTTTCCCACACCAGTGTACCGGTTCCGTCTGCGGAGACCGCCGATACATGATTCTTCGGATAGCCGCCACTGGTGAAGATACGCTGCCCGTCTGTGACTGTGGTCGTGACGCATTCCGTGGTGGCGCCGGGGACTTCCCAAAGCGTTTTTCCGGTTGCCGGATCAAGGCTGGTAACCAGGTCGCAGCCTGTCAGAAACAGTTGTTTCCTGCCGGCCGCTTCGAGAATGACGGGCGACGGGTAATTCGGTTTGGCCGGTCGATCATGGCGCCAGACAACTTTGCCGTTATCGCGCTGCATGGCGACGATCGCCCCGCCGCCTTTGTTGTCCGACACGCCGATGACCAGGTTGTCATAAAGCAGCGGGGACGAACCAAAGCCCTGATGATTGACATAGCTGCTGAGTTTGACCTGCCAAAGCACAGAACCACTGCGGCTGAGTGCCGTCATCCAGACGGCATCACCGGACAGGAAATTCACGAAAAAACGTTCGCCGTCACAGGCCGGCGAAGCGGACGCCATCGTAGATTTCTCGTTGTTCTTCACATTCAGCCCGTCCTTGTGCACCACTGTTTCCCACAGCGTTTTCCCGGTTTCTCGGTCTGCACACAGCAAAGACTGCACATTTCGTGCGGCATCCGCGATTTCAATCAGTACCTGGTTGTCGACAACAATCGGCGAACCATGGCTGCGCCCCGGAACTTTGACCTGCCATGCCAGCCCGGAATCATCGCTCCAGCGAACTGGGGCTTTTTGACCGGATTCTGCAATGCCATTCCATGACGGCCCACGCCACCACGGCCAGTCACCCGACTTTGCTGTCAGAGACTCAGGTGCGTTTCGAGCGGCAAACGCCAGCGGTGAAGCCATGCTTAGCGCAGAAAAGGCGGCCAGCTGACGAGTGAAGGAGCGGCGGGTGGACATAAGCTGGATTCCTGAAGAACTGATTGAAGTGTTTGAGAGATATCGAGCAGACAGGGATTCAGAACGTGAGCTGAATCTCTTTCAGCTGCCATGCGCTGAGCGGTACAAGAACACCTTCGGGGCTGAGCGTGAGAGTGGATTTGGCCTGACGCCCGGGATGCATTTCCCATGCGCCTGTGGGACGGCGAGCCGTACGAATGAAGCAGTCACCGCCAATTCCGTCCGTTTCACTGAGAATCAGTGACAGCAAATCAGATTCCGCCGGTCTTCGCACCTCGTAGTCACCGCGGACCAGCTGTACGTTTTTGGCGGAGAGACCCAGAATCCATGCCGAGGCTGTACCCGTTGGCATGCGACCTTCCACCGGGTACTCCACGACCGGAGTCAGCATTTCTTCCGCTGTCCGCAGCGGATGTGGCTGATCGAAGTCGATCCAGAAGCGGAACGTACGTTCCGTTTCGCCTTCGCAAATCAGCAGGCTGTCCAGCGTGCGAGGCCCGGCTTTACGATGCCAGGGGCGACCTTCCGATACGATCACCAGCCGGCGGGAACCGTCCTCGGCTTCCACGTAATCCGGGGACTCGATGCGTTCCAGGCGAAAGCCGGCTGACTGTCCGAGCACACTGCGATGCACAATTGCAGCTTCCTGTTCCCAGGCAAACCGTGAGCACCATCCGGCCAGCCACGGATTGCCCTTCACAGGCACCGAACCGGCATCCTGCAGTGTGAGCTGCAGCTGAAGTCGCGGACGGACCCGGTCCACCGCCGTCACCTGCACCATGCGACCGAGGTATGTGCCGTCCTGCGGTGAGAAAAACTCGATTGTGGTTTCAACGGCCGCAAACACACTGCCCGACTCAAGGACCTGCTGCTGGACCAGTTTGGGCAGGGCATAGCTGACTTTGCGAACTTCGCCGGAACCATCATCCGGCAGAGTCAGCTCGCGTTCGAAGCGGAAGCCGGCCTGCTGGCTGAGTCGGTTGCCGCGCTGCCCGTGATACATCACTGACGCGACACCGCCGGTCCGTTCATTGAGTGTGACTTCGAAGTGGCGGTTGCGGAGTTTCAGCGGTTCGGCGAGCGGTGGTTCTCTTTTAGCGGCAGTCGTCAGTGTCTGAACCGGTCGTCCGGATCCGGCTTCATGCAGCCAGACGAAGCCTCCCGGCGGCAGCTTCACCAGCAGTCGTTCGTTGGCGGAATCGGCAGTGCCGGAACCTGCTTTGGCGGCCTGTGCGGCTTCCACGGCAGCTTCCGCTGCAGGACGCTGCCAGCCGGCAGGCCAGCGAACTTCATGAATCCGGGCGTATGGCAGGGTATTCAGCAGCAGCAGTCCGCGGACTGCCGCCGGCTGTGCGGGAATCCGGGCACTGATCGCGTCTGCGACGTCGTCCCGCAGTAACTTCAATGCCTGTCGCAATCCGGCCCAGGCAGAATCCAGCTGCGGCTGTTTTTCGGGCAGCATTGTATCGAGGTCTACGTGCAGCAGCTCGGTGTCTGCCAGTCGTTGCTGCACTCCCTGCAGCTGCTGGTCGGCGCTGATCGGACTCAGTTCTGCGCGCATGATGCGAGCGATGGCGACGAGCTGCCGCAGAGATTCCAGTTCCTGCTGCCAGCAGCGGATCAGTGCCGGTCCGGTGATGGGTGGTTCCGTACGCAGTACAGACGACTGAATGAGTGCCGGACTCAGATAATCGCTGTGCTGGTGCAGCTCTGCGAGGCGGCTTCCGGAAGCGTTCTGGCAGAGCGAGTCCATGGAGGTAAATTCTCCAAGGACCGGTGCCCATGCAGCCGCTTTCCTGAGGTCAGTCAGCCACGGTCCGCGAGTCTGCGGCAGCCGAGCGAGGATCAGAGCGGCCGTCTGATCTTCCTGCATCGTTTCATTCAGGCGATCTGCCAGCTTCTGAAAACCGGCAGCACTGTCAATGGCGATGGGAATGCGCGAGGCGGCGGCGATCAGTGATCCGTCAGGAGCCTGCCAGTCGAACTGACTGCGTTCCCGGTCCGGATAAAGGCCATCGTCCAGCGCCACATGCAGTGCTGATTCATAGCCCAGCCACGAGAGGACTGTGGGCAGCGAGGCTGTCAGTCCGAAGCGTCGTCGGGCCCAGTGTCGCGGTACGATGCCCAGCAGATGCTGCAGTTCTGCGGCGCCCTGCTGCAGGTCATTAATCAGTGCCGCCATGGATCCGAGACCGGTGCGAGATTCAATGGCCTGCCCGCCCAGGATCTGCAGTCGGCTGGCAGCAGCGGCCTGAGCCAGCATGTCGAGTGCTGCCGGGCTGCTTTCGGCTGCCTGCCGGAGTTCACTGGCGGAACACAGCAGATTCAGAGGACTGCCGGAATCCAGGGCTGACAAAATAACTTCTGCTGAATCACGTTCTCCGGGCAGACACAAATCCACCAGGAAACAAGCCTGCGGATAAATCCGCTCGCGAACTTCCCGCAGCTGGTCCCAGGCCTTCTGCAGATGCTGCCGGGCTGTGTTTTCGTCACCTGTGACTGCGGCGATGGCGGCCGCCCGCATGTCGGCCGTCAGGAGAATCTGGTCGGGATCGACGTAGTGATGGCGGCGACGACTGAGCAGCTGCAGCTGGACGACCATGGTGCCAAAGGCCACAAAGTCGTCGACCAGCAGAAAGTCTCCCGCCGCCGGGGAAATGGTGGCTCCGCCTTCGATCACCGGAGCCGGTACGTGCTGTGCCAAAGCCGTCAGGTATTCACCCCGCTCTGTGCACCCGTCCAGAATCACATGCTCCTGCTCACGCAGCACGCTGCGCCACTCATGAGGCATCCAGGCTTCGGCAGAGATTGGCACCAGCACAATTCTTCGTCCGGGATAGCCATACTGTGATTCCGCCTGACGCAGCAGGGGCAGGCTGGCTGACTGTGCCAGCAGTTTTGGATGCCACGCACAGGCGATGGCGTTCCAGAGGCTGGCCGCTTCAGTTTCCGCGAGATCCACGGGCAGATCTTCCACGGAGTATCCTGGGATCAGGATGCTGATTTCTGAGAACTCGGTTCTGACTGTCATAGGTTGTTCAGTGGACATGGCAACTTCAGCGGACCAGCAGGAATTCCGGCGTCATCAGGACTGCCCACAGCACGTCGGCGATTTCTTCGGCAGCGGGCTCAGGGCTGAGCAGTTCCAGCATGGCAGTCTGTTCTGCCGGCTGCGGTTCACGGCCCCAGGCGGATACGCACAGGTGTCGCACAAGCGCCGTGCGGTCCGTGGCGAACTGATTTTGCAGATGCTGTCCGCCGCGAGTGAGTGCGTCGGCCAGTACAGCGCCGTTGGAAAGATCGATGGCTTCCAGAGTGGTCAGTTCGTCGGGACGCATTGATACAATCTGTTCACGGTGAGGCCGACCGAGTGACCGCATGAAAAAATCATTTCGCATCAGCGAGGCTCGAACCATTCGCAGATCACCGCTGGTCGCCTGAATCAGCCCCGGCAGGCCCGCTCGATTGACTGCATCTGTCCAGACCTGCAATGCCGGTACGATGGTCACCGGCTGCCACGGCCCTTTGCCGGCAGCCAGTCGTCCTTCACGGACTGCAGGCACCTTGTCGGTGTATTCCCATGCAGCATCTGAGCTGATGGTGACGGAGGTGCCGTCCTTCAGTTCCACTCGACATTCCAGCAGCAGCCCGGCAGCATTTGGCCCGGAACCGGCGTTGGTGGCGATCACCGCCAGAGTGTTTTCGCCCTTTTTGAGCTGTCCCTGCAGGCTGGTCACTTTGGGCTGCGACCAGTCGTTGCCCTGTTCCGCCCGTCGTCCGTTGACGAACAGCGTGAAGCCGTTATCGCAGGTAGCGAGGATGAAGGCTTTTGCGGGTTCGCCGTCCAGCTTAAAGGTCTTTCGCAGCAGGATGGTTTCGCCGGCTGCCGGTACTTTGCCATCAGCCGCAGTGCTGCCCCAGACCCACTGAGCTGACAACTGAGCGGCAGCCGTCTGTGGAGCTGCGGCAGGTGCATCACTGCCTGTCGCCGCTGGTGTTTCGGCGGGCGGTGCAGCGCGAATGACGGGTGCATCAAAGGCGGTCGGCGCGGAAGCTGTCAGTTGCCAGACGGCGTCCATGAACTGTTCGGCAGTGAGTCGGCGGGCCACAGGTCCGTGCCAGCCGTCGGCAGGGTCACCCTGTGACGAATGACGAGGCAGGGACGCCGACTGATAGGCCTGCGATTCAGCGATGTGCTGCAGCAGTGCTTTCAGGTCATAATTTTGCTGCTGCAGGTACGAGGCGAGGTAATCCAGCAGATCCGAATTCCATGGCGGGGACTGCATGGCATCCAGCGGATGAACAATCCCGCGTCCCGTCAGCTTGTACCACAGGCGGTTGGCAATGGTGCGGGTGAACCGTCCGTTCTCGGGATGAGTCATCAGAGCGGCCAGCTGCTGCAGACGTTGTTCACGCGGAGCAGCGGGATCGATCTGACCAAGTTCCGGAAACAGCCAGGCAGCCTGAGCGGTTCTGCCGGTCGGTTTGTCACAGCGGTGAATTGCCTGCGGGGCCGAAGCGTACACAGCCGCCATGCCCCACGCTTCATCCAGTGTCCAGCGGTCAATGAAGCTGTCGTGGCAGGAAGCACATTTCAGATTGATGCCGAGGAATGACTGGGCGACACTTTGAGCGAACTGGATTTCCACGGTCTGACCGGCACTGACTTCACCCCGCCAGCGGATACCGTCGATGTATCCCTGGCTGGCGGCGGTCGGCGGAGCAATCAGTTCGCGGGCAAACTGATCAAACGGCTTGTTTTGTAACAGGGCATCATAAAGCCAGCCGCTGATCTGCTGACGACCACCCGTGATAAAACCGGTTCCGCTGTAGTCATTGCGGAGCAGATCGTTGCAGAAGGTGAGCCAGTGATCGGCGTAAGCGATGCGATCCTCCAGCAGCGTGCGGATCACTGTTGCGCGTTTGTCGGGGGCAGTGCCGGCAAGAAACTGATCCAGCATGTCGGGGGCCGGCAGCAGGCCGACAAGATCCAGAGACACGCGCCGCAAAAATTCGGCATCACTGATCGAAGCAGGGAGCGGCAGTCCGCGATCGGCGAGCGATTTGTCGAGAATGCGATCGATGGGATGTTCACGACCAGCGATTGCCGGAGGCAGCTCGGGCATCCGGGGCCGCAGCGGCGGTTCCCACGCAATGGGGGCAAAGGAGAAGCCCGGTTCCCACTCGATGCCGGATTCAATCCAGCGAGTCAGTACCTGCTGTTCCCTGGCAGACAGGCGAGGCCGGTCCGCAGGCGGCATCTGCTGTTCTTTGTCGGTACTGGTGATGACTTCCAGCAGACGCGATTCGGCCGGTTTGCCAGGGACCACGTGCCCGGAACTGACCAGCAGCTCGCGAGTATTCATGGAGAAGCTGCCCTTGGCCTCACGGCCCCCATGGCAGGGAACGCAGTGAGTCTTCAGGATGGGCAGGACGGCGTGCGAAAAATCATCCGGAGTCTGGGCAGACAGCACCCCTGTGAGCAGGCTGGCGAGCAAAAACAGGGTCAGGAATCGATACGTGCCGGTAGGCTGCACTGCGGGATCTCCCGGGAAGACTGCGAACTTGTGGTCTGAGCAGCCAGGATGATACTGACTTTTGGGGCGGGGTGCGAGCCTCGCGAGACCGGGCGACGACGGCGACGGCGTCAGCTCCAAATGCCCCGCAACTGCTGCTCCGGGGTGATTCCGAGTGGAAATTTCAGGCTGAACGGATGCTGATCGATGCCCGCAAACTGCCGCAGTGCCTGATGAATGTGTTCAGGCCGCAGCAGCAGTCCGTCGGCAGGCTGCAGTGCCAGCGTCTGTGGATTGATCCGGACGGCGAACTGTCCGTCGTCCGTTGCTCCGATAACGCGGTCACCCCGGATTCCCGGGCCAAGAAACATGACCGATCCGATCGACCAGTGGTCCTTGCCGTTGCCGTTGTTGTAATTGGGAGTCCGCCCCATTTCACTTTGCGCTATCACCACAAGTCGGTCGCGGATCTGCAGTTCCTCTGCCCGATGCAGGATGTAAGCAATCCCCTCAAGCAGCTCCGGAATCAGTTTCATCTGATCCTTGTCGTTGTTGGCGTGACTGTCGAACTGGCCGATGGACAGATTGGCTGAAACGCAGACGCCGGCTTTGAAGGAAGCGAGTGCGATTTCTGCCTGCTGGGCAACTCGCTGTTTCGGAATCTCTTTGGGAATGTACGGGACAACTCGCGACAGGGCTTTCGAATTGACCTGGGCGGCATACAGCATGGATTCAGCCCGCTGACTGCGCGGCAGCAGCGGCGCTGCCTGTCTTGCGGCCCGGCGATCGGCCATCGCCTGTTCGATCCGCTGCAGGGCGAAATCGTCATGATAGGGCGATCGGGCATTACCCTCGATGGCATCCGCGTTGGCAATCCGCTGCAGCGACGGCAAGTAAGGCACTCGCGACATGGCCACCAGATTGCCGGTGGCCGAGTAGTTGCCGAAGGTCAGAAAGGCCAGCGGACAGGCGGGCCCCTGACAGGCCGCGACCAGCGCCGCAAAGGTTGGCCAGGCAAGACTGTCAAGCTTCCCGGTGGCCATGTATCTGGAGCAGGGCGAATGGTTGTTGACGGAGTAATCCAGCCCGTTCACCGTCAGCAGCTCGCGACCAAACTCAGCATAGAACGCTTCGTTCGAAAGACCACCATCCCGATGCTGCTCTGTCGGTGCAAACCGATGCTGGCCCTGCTGCAGGATCTGATCGGCTGAGTACAGTCGATTGATGCCGCCGATGCCCTTGGGATCCATCAGCATCGTGGTGTCCCAGCCGCCCGAGGCATTCAGCACGACATAGCACAGCCCCTCATGCGGCGGCAATTCGCTGCGTTCATCTGCAGACAGCAGTGCAGAGCCAAAACCAGGTGCTGCCAGATTCAGCCCGGCAGCGGCACAGTATTTCAGAAAGTCACGCCGCATGGTGATGATCTACTCGTAAAGAAATTCGGGCTGCCGCAGCAAATACGTCAGGACGGCACGCCAGGCACGCACCGTGTAATGAGGATCAGGCACCGGGCCCTGCAAGCCCTGGCGGCAGTGCCAGGTCTCCTGAGGCTCAAATCGTTCCGTGGCGGCGGCATCCGCAACCACCGAACTGAACAGCTGAAATGTCCGCTGCACTTCCGCAGAATCCACAGCGTCAGTACGTCCCAGGATCCGCTGATGCAGCCGGGCTATCGTCTGGCGAATCTGCAGATCGGCTGCCTCTGAGCTGCCTGGTACAACAGTCGGTTCCATGTCAGCAAACAACAGCCGCTCAGAGACCGGACGACTGAAATCCAGCGCCGTGTTGCGGCAGGCAACATCATTTGACAGAGTTCGCTGAATGGCACCCATGGCACCGCTGGGATCCGTGGCACGCTCCGTCACTTCTTTTGAATCAATCCCGCCGTACAGCATGGCTGTCTGCTCATTCAAACGGCCCCACGGCCTGCCGAAAATCGCCTCCACCTTACGCTCAAGCTGCTCCGGTGACAGCATCCGCACCACACCCGTCTCTGACAGCTCGGCCAGTCGCTCGTCCGAATCAACCGCCGCCTGCAGGCTGTGAGCGCGATAGAAATCGCTCAGGACCCAGTCACGAATCAGGCCACGAAAATTCATGCCGTCCTCGGTGAAACGACGAGCGATCGTATCGAGATCACACTGCTGCTGCTCCCACGCCCGCTGCTTTGCGTCAAACAGCCGATCATCAATATCCTGCGGCGGCTGCAGGGGACGCCGCCCCGTCAGCAGCTGCCACGCATGGCCCGCCATCGTGCGGGCAAACCGCGGATCACCAGCCGTGCGTTCACCCAGCCACTGCAGCGCACGCCAGCGATCTGCCGAAGGCAGCGCCTGACCTTCAAAACCGGCCGGAAACATATCTTCAAACCAGCCCTCTTTGCGCCGTCCGTAGATGCTGAAATTGGCATCGAATCGCCAGTAGTCCTGAAACAGTCCGGCGACCGGATCAAGCGTCTTGTGGCAGACAACACATTCACCGGCCTGCATCACGGGAATCGGGAAGGCCGCTGTCGCTGCGGCGGCATCTGAGCCCCTGGCGGCCAGCTCCAGCACATCAACCCCCAGAAAATGCAGGTAGAACATGCGAGCCCGCAGACGATTGCGGTTGGTTTCCGTCGTCGGATATCGGCTGAGATACTGAAAGGTGCTCAGCACTCCCGCATGCGGATAAAAGCCAGTGGCAGATTCCTGATTCTCGGATGCGTTGCGACCCACCAGCGCTGACAGCCGGACAGGCAGGAATTCCAGCGGATCGTCCGGATTGCGGAACTGAGTTTTCAGCTGGTCGTACACGCCGTAGCCGCGCGCTGAATACGCGGACACCATGATGTAGTCGGCCGTCAGGATCTCAGAAAATGGCCGGTCATTCCGAACGATATGCTCGATCAGCCGCAACGGTTCTTCAAGCAGTGCCTGGCGATAATCGTTCGCCAGCTTGTATCCGGCCTGCCGCCGCTCTTTCTCATCGGCGATGTGCGACAGGTCATGCTGCTGATACCACAGACGACTCTTTTCAAAGTGCTCATACGAGAGCACAGTGGAGTCCGGGTTGCCGTCAATGCCCAGCACCAGAAAGATATCGTTGAAGGCTTCTCGCAGCCGCACATAGTACGGCTCTTCCTGCTGCAGCTGCATCAGAATCTGAGCAAGTGCCGGGCGACCGCCGGTCTGCACCTGCTGCTGCTCGGCCGCTGTCGGCAGACGACCGACCAGTGACAGCGCTGCCCGCCGCAGCAGTTCCTGGTCATCCGCCAGAGTCACTCCGGCAAAGAACGACGGTGTTGCGGCCTGGTCGCCGTCGGCAGTCTGTGGAAGAGCGGGCTGCGGCGAGACCGCTGCCTGATCGACTCGCCGTTTGAATTCCGCCAGCAGCTGCACGGCGGACGAATCCGGCTGCAGCACTGCGCCGCCTCCGTGTTCCAGCTGGCCC
>JBJTPZ010000387.1:0-8991 GCA_046075365.1 Planctomycetaceae bacterium | reverse complement strand
GCAATGAACGGTGTGTTTGTGGCGTCAGCTCCGCATCCTGTCAGTCAGGCTGAATTCATGCGACAGCTTCGAAACGTGGTGGGCATGCCTGTTGGGTTGCCGGCTGCCGAGTGGATGGTGCGATTCGGAGCTCGCTGGCTGCTGCGGACCGATCCGGAACTGGCACTTTATGGACGGTACGTCAGGTCGCGGCGGCTGGCTGAGTCGGGTTTTGAGTTCCAGTTTGCCCAGCTGGCTGAGGCTTTGCAAAACCTTTACGGCAACTGAACTGAGAACAGCCGGTCGAGCAAATGCAACGAAAATCCGGTGCGGTTTCGCGGTGCCGGGCTGATTCTCGGCTATACGCTCGGCATCCACTCCTGCGGCAGTAAACTCGCGAATGCCAGAATCACCAGTCCTGTCAGAACGGCAAGGGCAATGCTGTGCCAGAAGACATATCGCAGAATTTTTCCCTCGGAACCTGACTGCCCGGTGGCCACCGAGGCGACCACCAGACTTTGCGCATCGATCATCTTGCCCATCACGCCGCCGGTCGTGTTTCCGGCCGCCGTCAGGATCGGATTCAGCCCCAGCTGCTCGGCAGTGATTCTTTGCAGACCGCCAAACAGCACGTTTGATGACGTGTCACTGCCTGTGAGCGCTACTCCCAGCCAGCCCAGCAGTGCACTGAAGATTGGGAACAAATCACCGGTTGCTGCAAACGCCAGCCCCATCGTGGCGTCAATCCCGGCGGCTTTGGTAACAAAACCCAGGGCAATCATCGTGGAAATTGTGAGCAACGAGTTGCTGCAGCGTCGGACTGTACCTGCGTAGATGGAAATCAGTGCCAGCGGTCGAAACCCGCGCACAAGACCGCTCAGCAATGCTGCCAGCAGCAAGCCGGTGCCTGTTGCCGCCAGCCAGTCAATCCGAAAGACGGCAGCTTCGGCCCCGGCGACTTTCACCACCGGAGGTACTCGCTGCACCGCCTGATGCAGCAGCGGCACATCGAGTTCAAAGCGGGTGATACCGAACAGGGCGTTTGGCTGTTCCGGCGTGCCGCCATTCAGCAGTGTGCGAATTTGCGGAGTTCCCCAGGCGAAAACAAAAATGGACATCAGCAGCCACGGCAGCCACGCCTTAAACAGCCTGACCGGGCTGACGAACTGCCCAGCCGGGGACTCTGTTTCAACTGGTCCAGTCTCAGTTTCGTAATCAAATTTCCAGACGGACTTTGGCTGCCAGAACTGCAGCAGCAGAATCAGCGTCAGCATCGAAACAATGGATCCGGCAATGTCTACCAGCCACGGGCCGTGAAAATTACTCATCAGAAACTGCACGGCGGCAAAGCTGCCACCGGCCGCCATGCAGGCGGGGGCCACCTCCAGCATCGCTTTGCGACCGGCCATCACCCACACCAGCCAGAACGGTATAGCACAGGAGAATACCGGCAATATGCGACCGGCAGCTGCACTTAAAGACTCCAGCGGCAGGTCGGTCACCGCCGCGAGCGCGATGATTGGCGTACCCAGCGCACCATACGCGACCGGAGCTGTGTTGCCAATCAGCGCCAGCCCGGCTGCCTCAAGCGGACGGAATCCCAGACCGATCAGCATCGCAGCGGAAATGGCCACCGGAGTCCCGAATCCTGCAGCACCCTCGATAAATGCCCCGAAACTAAACGCAATCAACAGCACTTGCAGCCGACGATCGGCGGCAAACCGACCGATCGAGTTTTTCAGTACCTCAAAATCTCCCGCAGCGACCGTCAGGTCGTAGAGAAAAATTGCATTCAGCACGATCCAGCCAATTGGCAACAGTCCATAGCAGGCCCCGTGCAGGCCCGCCATCAGCGCGAGTTGCGGTGGCATGCGATAGACCACGATGGCTACGGTCAGTGCCGCGCCCAGACCGGCCAGCGCCGCCAGATGGGCCCGCAAATGCGAAAATGCCAGCAGTCCCAGCAGCACCACAACCGGCAAACTGGCAACCAGTGCAGACAGCAGGCGATCGTTCAGTACCGGAGCATAAACCTGAGTCCACACAGGATGTTCTCCCGCTAGTCTCTGCGTGATTGTCGAAGGACTACTGCACGTCACTCTCTTCAAGCTGCAGCATCAGCAGCGCCTGCTCCATTTCTTCCGGCTTGAAGCCAAACGGGCCGCGACCACTCTTCCACGCGACCTTCCCCTGTGAATCAATCACGTACAGCCGCGCCGGCATCGCGCTCCACAGGTTCCCCGCCGTATCTTCCATGTCATCCACATAAAATGGAATACTGGGCTTCAGCTTCGCCACACACTGCTCAGCCACCTGCTGCCGCTGAGCAAAAGTTTGCGGCTGCGCAATCACCACGCCGGCTTTCTCGTTCGACTGCATCACCCAGCCGTCTGTGGGATGTGCCTCCCGGACATACACAAACAGAAAATCAGCGTGTTCCTTTTGACGATTCCAAACAGCCTCCACCGTCGGATACATGGACCGAAATGGACCGCAGGTGAAATTTCCAAAAACCAGCACCAGCGGTCGCCTGCCCAGTCGTTCGGACAACCGGACCGTCTCTTTCCCCGAAATGGCTCGCACTGTGAAATCAGGAGCCGCCTCCTCAAGGCCTGGTCCTTCCTGCAGGGACCCAATTTCCCCGGCCAGAAAGCCCTTGATCAGTACCTCCTGCGACGGCATATCACCCGGAGAAAACCCGCTGCCCGGCGGTACCAGGGCGTCCCGGAACTGCTCAAAACGAATCGGTCCGCCGGACTGACTGAGCTTGTCGAACCAGGCTGTCAGCTCCTCAGATGTCAGCTGTCCATCCCCGTCAGCTTCCAGCCGGCGGAAAATTCGATTCACCATATACGACTGTCGAACCCACGGATTGCTGTCCGACCAGTCCAGGTCAAATTGAGTCAGACTGCCATCATGATCGCGATCGAGCTGTTCAAAGATACGTTCGTGACCAGTGAACTGTGCTTTTGTGAGCGGCTGCGCGGGATCTGCTTCAAAGTGTTTTGCCAGTCGCTCGAAAGAAAATCGGCTGGCCGCAGGATGAAACCAGCCGCCACTGCCATCCAGCTGGCCACCACGCGCGATCACGAGGTACATCGAGACCGCCTCGGGCATGCGACGACCCGCATAAGCCTGCTCAATCTGCTCAGGAGTGTACTTCAGCAGCTCCGGACCTGCTGCCGGCGGTTCAATCGGTGCTTCGTCAGCTTGCGATGCCGCCACCGCAAGTCCTGATGGTTCTTCCGCCCAACAGAGCAACTTGCAGAACAGTAATATTAGCCGTGCAGCCAGCATCGTGATTCTCCCCTCCCTCGTGCATAAGTGCCTCCGGGAATCGCTGTCAAACCATCACATCCCGAATCTCATGACCACCCTGCGCAATTTCCACAGGACGACCGGTGTGATCCGGTACTCGGGTAGCCGGGTCAATTCCCAGTGACCGATAAACAGTCGCCAGCAGATCGGCAGGACGCACCGGATTGTCTGCCACCCAGGCTGCCTGCGCATCTGAGGCGCCGTACACAGTACCGCCTCGGATACCTGCACCCGCCAGCAGCGAACCATAACAGTTGGTCCAGTGATCCCGGCCCGCATTGCCGTTGATCTTAGGCGTCCGACCCATTTCACTGGTCACCACGATCATCGTCTCTGACAGCAAACCACGCTCGGACAGGTCCGTGATCAGGGCCTCCATCGTCTGATCAAATCCCGGCAGCTTGTTGTTTTTCAGAATGCGGAAGTTGTTTGTGTGAGTATCCCAGGCGTCGTAATCGACGTTCACCGGTCCCCAGAACAGGTCCCATGTGACATTCACAAATCTCACGCCCGCCTCAATCAGCCTGCGGGCAATCAAAGTTGTATTGCCGAACAGCGTGTTGCCGTATCGCTGCACCATTTGCGGTGATTCCTGCGACAGGTCAAACGCCCGCCGCAGCTCTGAAGATGTCAGCAAATCAAAAGCCTGCTCCTGCTGCCGCTGGTAGGATACCAGGCCGGCAGCAGCGGCCTCTTCCAGTCGTCGCCGCTCTGAATCGATCTGTGCCAGCAGGGTTCGACGAGTATTCAGGCGGTCGATCGTCATGCCGTCTTCCAGTGATGTACTGGGCAGCAGCGGCAAACCTCGGACCGTCTGCGGATTGCCCGGCGAAGGGGCAAACGAGTCTTTGTCGTAGTACGGGGAACACTCAGTGGTCAGTGCGTCATAACGTCGCCCCAGAAAACCGGCATACGGCCCCGCCCTGCGAAAAGACTGGCCCCAGCCCAGCCAGTTTGGCATATAAACGTACTGGGGTGATCCTGTCGGCGGCCCTTGCAGGTACTGCAGCACAGAGCCGATGCTGGGAGCATCCGTGGGACGCGGATGCTGGTCCGGCGGCATCAGATCGTAGCCCGTATAACAGGGCAGACAATTATGACAGCCGGCCGTGTGACTGACCGAACGAATAAATGCGAACTGATCAGCCAGACGGGCCAGTCGCGGCAAGTGCTCGCAAACCTGAATCCCTGGTACCGTCGTTGCAATCGGCTGGAACTCGCCGCGGACCTCCGCCGGTGCAGCAGGTTTCAGGTCGTACATGTCCTGAGTCGCCGCGCCGCCCAGCAGAAAAATGAAGATCACATTTTTCGTCTTCGCATCGCGAATCTGACCGGACTCTTCAGCCGCCAGAATCTGCGACAGGCCCGCACCAGGCAGGCCACCCAGCCCCGCCAGCATACCGGCCTGCAGGGTTTGTCGCCGAGTCTTTCCGTCGCTGCCACGTCGTGGTGATCCCAGCATTGTCAGCATGCAACAGTTCTCCCCCATGCATCAGGACGGCACTCGAATCGTCCTATCCTAAGCCCCAGGAACGGAAAACGCAAGATTTCGCCCGCAGTGAGTACTGCTTACTTCAGCTCTGTCGCTGCCTCCCGATCACTGCCGCCCCAACCGCTGCAGTCTCATTCGCTCGGCTGCATCTCTCGCAGCCGTTTCAGCATCGCCAGCAGTGCCGGCCGCTGCCGACCATTCAGTCTGGCACCATTAACAACCCTCTCCAGTTCTGTGATCGCATCCTGCAGGACCGCTCGCGCCTGCTGCGGTCGATTATTGCGAAGATACATTCCGGCCAGCTGCTGTCTCGTGCGTCCCAGCGCCACATGCCACGTGACTGCCTCCGAATATTGTTCGGCCAGACTTTGCAGAATCTCAACCGCCTCCTGCAGGTCGCTTTCCGCACGCGTGAACTGACCCTGGCCGGCACTCACACCGGCCACACGCGCCAACGTCGCAGCCAGCAGACTTCGGTACTCCGGTACCCCGGGATAACGCTCAGACAGCTGACGACTGAGTGCCACGGATCGCTGCAGCTGCGGCAAATCCCCCGGACGTAATCCGGAAAGCGTTCCCAGCACATCCGCCAGTTCGAACTGCAGCAGGGCCGTCTCCGGATGCTGACTGTGCAGCAATTCGAGAATTTTCACTGCTTCCTGCACTGCCGGTTCGGCTGCCGGCCAGTCCTGTCGCAGCTGGGTGATGCGTGCACTGTCGCGCAGCGCGCGAGCCAGATCCAGCTGCCATGCCAGATTGGATGAATCCTCCGAAGTGAGCTGCCGCAGAATTCGCAAGGCTTCTGCATTCGTGTCGGCCGCTCTCCGTAACCGCTGCTCCAGCGCCGCCTCCATCACCCCCGCACCGGCGGCACCAGGGCCGGCAAATCCGCCGGCTGCAACAGGGCCGCGCAGATTGCCGGCGGCACCGACTGCGGGAAAGCCGGCCAGACCACCGGTGGCAGCGCGGAAGCGACTGCGTGGCTCAAGTCCCTGCCGCAGCCCCATGGCCGTCAGTCCATTCAGTGACGCCGCCAGCAGATGACGACCGGCTGTCGATTGCCCGGCTGCCGAATCCGGACTGAGCACCGCTCGCAGCTGCTGCAGGGCCTGCAGTGCCGCTGGCAGGTTGCCCCGCCGCATCTCCAGCTGCTGCAGCTCATGCAGAATGCGAGCCTCCACGATGGCCGGCGCTGTCTGCCCGATATTCGCCGCTGCCGTATCGGTCAAGTTCCCCGTCTCTGCGTTACGACATGCCTCCAGCGCCTGCTGATACGACTTTGCCGCATCCTCCAGCCGCCCCAGCTGTCGCTGGATATCACCCACACGCCGCCGCGCCTCAGCTGCCGTCAGACCCAGGTTCCGCGAATTCTCAGCCGCCAGTCGATCAAAGAAACCCAGCAGCGTTTCCAGCAGCGTCACATCCGCCGCGCTCAGTACCGCCGTTGTGTCCTCCAGCGACTCCTCACCACCCAGCTCCTCCAGCAGTACCTCAGCACGACCACGCGCAGAAATATTCGCAAATACTTCTTCAAAGGCCGTCACTGCCAGCTGCAGGTTCTTCTCCGCACGCTGACGCTCACGATCTGCCGTCTGCAGCGCCGCACCCTTGTCCTGCAATGACTGTTCCGCGCGTTCATACTGCTTGTCCCGGGCTGTCAGCAGTCGCTGGATCCGCCGATTGCTGACACCCAGAATCACCACGACTGACAGCATCAGCAGCAGAGTTGCTGCGGACAGTGTGGCCAGTTGCGGATTGCGTCGCGACCAGCGCCAAACACGTTCGGCCAGCCCCGCCGGTCGCGCCAGAATCGGACGATCTTCCAGAAATCGCAGCAGGTCAGCCTCCAGATCCGCTGCTGTCTGGTAACGACGCTCAGGTTCAGCACTGCAGGCCTTTTGAACAATCGTCTCCAGATCTCGAGGCACTTCCGGGCGCAGCGTTCGCAGCGACACCGTTTCACGCTGACCACCCGCCGACATCAGTGGAATGCCGGGCGGCTGCAGTGTCAGCAGTTCCTGCAGCGTCAGCCCCAGCGCGTAAACATCT
The DNA here is from genome assembly GCA_046075365.1 of Planctomycetaceae bacterium. GTDB lineage: Bacteria > Planctomycetota > Planctomycetia > Planctomycetales > Planctomycetaceae > SXXK01. The sequence continues at coordinate 2,153 of JBJTPZ010000387.1, read as the reverse complement.
GTCCGCTGATCCGCCTGCCCCCGCAGCTGCTCAGGTGCCATGTAACGCAGTGTGCCCACGATCTCGCCCGTCTGCGTCTGAGCTGCAGGCTCAATAGCTCGCGCCAGTCCAAAATCAGCGATCCGAATCGTGCCGTCAGGATCCAGCAGCAGATTGGCCGGTTTAATGTCTCGGTGCAGAATGCCCTGTCCATGAGCGTAATGCAGTCCGTTTGCCGCAGCAGCAGTCAGTCTGGCAATATGCCGAAAATATTCGGGCGGCAAGATGATTCCCGGTCCCTTTGCCACGCATTCGGCAGACCTCGCTGCGTTCGTCACCTCTGCTGCTGCGGGCAGAGACTGAGTCAGCTGAAAGTCGCCGCCAGTGTTTGCTGGTGCCGTGGCCAGAACTGTCGGGTCCGGATCGGAAGACATTGGCGACGACGCAGCCAGCTCAGCAGTAAGGTCTCCCTGGCCTGCTGACGGACTGAGCGAAGGCAGCGTCTTTGCGGACAGCAGTCGTCTGGCCGCAGCCTGCGCTCGGATCGCGCGAACATCAGGCGACGGTGCGGTCTCGAAGCTTACGGGATCCAGCTCACGCAGAACGTCCAGGACCTCCGCCAGCGTTGACCCTTCAATCAGCTGCATGGCATAAAACTGCAGCCCCTGATCCTCGCCGAATCCGTAGACCGGGACAATATTGCTGTGGTGCAGTCGCGCCGCAGACTCGGCTTCCCGGCGAAATCGCCGCAGCTGCTTTTCCGAACCGGCAATGAACTGGTTCACCACCTTCAGTGCCACTCGACGTTTCAGGGATTTCTGCAGCGCCTCGTATACGATGCCCATGCCGCCCCGACCGATTTCACGCAGCAGCTGAAAGTCACCTGCTGTTTGCGGCATGACGACTGTGGCCGCCGCCGATTCAGCCCGAGCCACTGCCTGGTGATGCCCGCTGACTCGCTCGGTTGCCAGCACCGTCGACAGTACGGCTCGCAGCAGCTGACTGTGCTCGGGCAGACGCCGACAGTACGCTTCCACATCCGGCAGTTCGCCCGCCCGCATGCGCTCGGCAAACTCTTCTGCCAGCAGTTCCACCGGATGCCGCTCCTCTTCGGGCATGTCGCTTGCTGTGTTCATGGCAGACCTCCGCCCGCAGTGCGCTGCAGGATCTCGGCCAGTCGGGCTGCGGCACGCACGTAACGATTGCTGGCAGCCGTGATCGACAGATGCAGAACCTCTGCCGTCTGCAAATTGCTCAGTTGTTCAAAATGCCGCAGTGCCAGGACTTCGCGGTCCAGCTCGGGCAGCGCATTCAGGGCCTGCTGCAGCTGCTGGATCTCTTCTTCTCGCACCAGCCGACCGCTGGGTGATGTCAGCTGAGCCAGCAGGATATCCGCCATTGACAGGCTGGTGTCTGCCAGCGGGCTGGCGTTCCCCTCGTGCACTTCGCGGCCGGCGTCTCGGCGCTGTCGAAATTCATGCCGGTGCAGGTCCACCAGCGTCTGCAGTACCAGTTGTCGCAGCCAGACAAACGGTGAAACCGTCGGCTGCTGCAAATACTCACGCAGCCGCCGCGCGGCCGTCAGCCAGGTTTCCTGCAGCACGTCAGCCGATTCCACTCGCCCCCGAATCCGCGGATCGATGCGAAACCGCAGTATTCGCTCCAAACGCGGCTGACTGGCGGCAAACAAATGGGCCAAAGCCGCTTCGCCGTCACGGTGCAGCAGCTCCAGTTCCTCATCGGTATTAGCGCTCATGGATGTCCTCCGACAGCAAGTATTCGTTCTCGCTGCCATGAAATTATCAAATCTCCTGTGGATTCCGGCTGCCGGACGGCGGAATTTCAGAGAGACACAGGCTAAACACCAACCAACTCACGAAAGGAACCTGAAACATGAAAATTTCTACCAGTTTACTCGCAACTCTGGCTTTCGCGGCTGCTGCAGCCCCCGGTTTTGCTCAGGATGCTCCAGAAGGCGGTCGCGGTGCCGGTCGGCAGCGGATGGTGGCACCCCTGATGCAGGCACTCGATGCCGATCAGGATGGTTCGCTGTCTCCGGCTGAAATCGAAAATGCCGCCAAAGCACTCGCTAAACTCGACAAAAACGGGGACGGAACGATCAGCACGGACGAGCTGCGGCCAGCCGGTCTGCCGGAAGGGCTCGGGCGACAGCC
>JBJTPZ010000386.1:0-2345 GCA_046075365.1 Planctomycetaceae bacterium | reverse complement strand
TATCTGTCGCCCGGTGAAATCCAGGTGCTTGGCCAGAGGCTGCGGCAGTTGCTGGGCGGGACTGGCCGGCTGGTGTTTGCGAATGAATGGAATCAGGGCTACTGCGATTTGACAGCCCCTGAAGCGGCGTTGCGGTGTCTGGCAAAGGGGGGGCACTGGGTGTGTGTCAGACAGGACAATCAGGACCTGGGGCAGGGGCGATCGCATTTTCTGGCGGTTCTGGAATAGTTCGTGGTGGCGGAATGTTGGTTTTTGGGCGGCTTGCTGGGCTGAGGTTGCCAGGAACCGACAGAAACTCAATAATTCGAAGTTCACCATCGGAAATTGGTTCGCCAGACATCGAGATTGTCATGCAGAATCTGCGGCCACAACGCTGCCTGTACATTGGAATTCGCACGCCCGGAACGACTTCCCGTCTGCGCTCTGATGCTCTTGCGCGTGCTTTGCCGCAGTCTGACTGGTCGATAATTGATACCGACGTTCCGTTTGCATCAGCACTCAGAGTCTGGCGTTCGCTGGCGTTTCGTTTGCGGCTGGGTCCGGCAGTGACGGCCATCAATCACTATGTGCTGGATCGCCTGCCTTCGTGTCCGCTGGATTTGATCTGGGTGGACAAAGGGGTTTGCCTGTGGCCGTCCACGATTGCCCGGCTGCGTCAGCTGTCCAGATGGCTGATTTATTACACTCCTGACACATCTTTCCTGCACAATCGGTCCCGTTTTTTCAATCGCAGTCTGTTGTTTTATGATCGTGTGGTTACGACGAAATCGCTGGAGCTGTCCGAATTTCAGCGTCGGATGCCTGCGGAAAAGCTCCTGCTGATGACTCAGACCTATGACCAGCAGCTGCATTTTCCGCGAGTGCCTTTTGAGAAGAAGCGGCGTGAGGCGGTACTGGTAGGATTGTGCGAGCCGGCTCGTGAGACCTGTGTTTCAGCGCTGCTGGCTGCGGGTGTTCCGGTCCGCATCGGTGGCCGCGGCTGGGAAGGTTTTTTGCGTCGGCATCAGCGAAATGTGAATTTGTTTTTTGAGGGTGATGCGGTTTTTGGTGATCATTACGCGGATGTTCTGTCTCGTGCATCTATCGGACTGGGACTGGTGACAAGACGTTTCTCGGAACTTCATACGACTCGCAGTTTTGAAATTCCGGCATGTGGGACGGCACTGGCAACTGAGGACAACGCAGAGATCCGGCAGGTTTACGGGGATGGTGATGTGGTTTTCTTTAAAGATTTCAGTGAGCTGACAGCGAAGTGCGTGACGCTGTTAAGTGATCCTGTTGCGTTGCGGCAAGTGACGGATCGCGGTCTGCAGTGTGTCAGGCATTCAGGCTGTCACAATGACGGGCTGGTTTTGCGTGTGCTTTCCTCGCTGGGTATCCAGTGTGGCGACGTTGAGCTTTAATGGCAGTGGCGGTCGTGTCCCAGGCGAAGTGTCTGTCTGGTACACTGAAAATAGTTCTGTGGCCGCGTGAAATTTTTTTTCATGCGGGCTCGCGTCAGGACCGTTTGATTGATAGTATAGGAGTGTAATCCAGCAGTTGGTATTTCGCTGGCGGGCAGATCAACCGGTCTTTGGCGGGCGTTCTGTGGTCGATTGTGCTCTCAACCCGATAGGTTTTTTGGGGGCTGACTGGTGGGGCAGTGATGCTCGCGCTACCGGTGCTGAGTTCCGTCGCCGCGGGCATCTGCTGATTGAGCGGCACTACGAGGACTACTTCCCGACTCGCTGGCGTTCTCGCTGCCTTCGTGCGGCGCGGCGGTTGTGTCGTCCCTTGATGGCAGCCGAGTATAACGCGGCGGTGCTTGAGATGCTGCAGGTTCGTCCGCTGGAATTCCTGCTGGTGTTCAAGGGCATGCTGTTGTCGCCGGCAACTTTGAAGCGTTTTCGTGATCGGGCAGTACCTCTTTATTGTCTTTATCCGGATGTCAGCTTTCAGGATCATGGTTCAAACATCTGGGATTGTCTGCCGCTGTATGACTGCGTCTTCACGACCAAATCCTATCATCTGCTGGACCCGAATCTAAGGGCTCGCGTCCGCAATCTGAAGCTGGTCAGTCATGGTTTTGATCCTGAAGTGCATCGAGCTGTTTCGATTTCTGAAGAAGTTCGCCGGCTGTATACGTGTGATGCGTCATTTGTCGGGTACTGGTCACCAAAGAAAGAACGTATTCTGCGGCATCTGATTGACTGTTTGCCGATGCTGGATTTGCGGATCTGGGGACCATCGTGGCATCTGGCTGACCCCACTGTGCGGCGCTGCTGGCAGGGGCGTGGCGCCTGGGGGGATGAGATTGCCGCGATCTACGGCTGTTCCAGGATCAATATTGGTTTGTTAAGCGAGGC
>JBJTPZ010000385.1:0-3505 GCA_046075365.1 Planctomycetaceae bacterium | reverse complement strand
GGTGTGCTCGGGCTGGAAAGCCCGAGCTACGGGAGGGGCGACGGGGGCGGCGGGGGCGGGCGGGGCAAGTCGGTCCGGTGGGAACGTTGCCGGAAGTGTGTGTTGCTGCGTAATACCCGGGCTGGACGCTTGAGATCTGTTCGCTCTGCGGGAGAATACGGATACGGATCAGCAGAGGCTGCGGGTAAGTACTCTGTGGCCGGTTAAGCACTCCAGGTGAAGTTTTCATGACCACATCGTTTGATAAAGATTTGCTGCTGGCAATCGCCCGACGGAAACTGGTGCCGTTCGTCGGGGCCGGGGCCAGTTTGGCCGTCAATCAATCCCAGGCACTGAAGAAGTTCCCTTCGTGGAAAGAACTGCTGCAGTGTCTGGTGACAGTGCTGCAGTCAAAAGATGCCAAAGCTGCCAACCGCGTGCAGGCCACGCTTGAGGATGGGGACCTGCTGGATGCAGCGGACATCGCCCTCAAGAAACTTGGCCCCGCAGCGTTCGCCGATGCCGTGGTTGACGCTGTCTCGGTGCCGCAGGAATTCTGCGACCTGCGGCTGACACAAGCGATCTGGGGGCTTAAGCCACGGCTGGTGGTGACGACCAATTATGACCGAGTGCTGCAGTGGGGCAGCGAAGCTGCTGATGCTCGCGTGGTGCTCAACTCGTCCCATCGCGAACTGCAGGCACTGTTTGACGATTCAGACCGTCCGCCGGTGTGGCATCTGCACGGACATGTGGACACCGCTGATTCTCTGATTCTGGCCCCGTCTCAGTACCGGCCGCTGTATTCGGCGATCAATGATCCAGGCAGCAATTTGCGAGCCGCCGCACAGACTTTGGATGTACTGTTCACGCGGGAACCTGTGCTGTTCATCGGCTTCAGCATGTCGGATGATTACGTGCTGGATGCGATCGAGCAGGGGTTGCAGACATTTAAAGGTTATGCGCCGCCTCGCTGGGCGCTGCTGAAGCAGGGGGACGACCGGTCGCGGAAGCTGTGGGACCGGTTTCAGGTAAGAGTGATCGAGTACAGTGACCACGGTCAGCCGCTGATCGATCTGCTGCAAGAGCTGGCAGCGGCCGCATCTGCGGCCCCTGTGAAAACCGAAGCCGCGACGCTGAACAGTCTGCCTGCGATTCCGCCGCTTTGTCGGGAATACGCGCGGCAGCAGTGTGCTCATGCGCTGCCGCTGGGTGTGCAGCCCAGCGCGGATCTGTCGATCAGTCTGCAGAATGTGTACGTGCCGGCTCTGGTGGAGAATCCTGGGCGGGAATCCGCGGGTGAGCAGGAGTCCGCTGACAGCAAGCGTCCGTCGTGGCAGCTGCTGATGGAGCGACTGGGTGTGGATTCGCTGTATCTGGCGGGGAATGCGGGATACGGGAAAAGCACTTTTGGTCGGTGGCTGTGTCTGCAGGTGCTGGCGCCGCAGTCAGAGCAGTTCAGTGTGGCCGGTCCGGACAAATTTCACGAGGTTGTGCCGGAATCGCTGCAGGGTCGTCTGCCCGTGTTGATTCCTTTTCGTGACATGGTGGATGAGCTGCGGTCGCAGCCGCGGCAGGCGGCGATGTCGGCGGACGAATTTTTGGCGCTGCTGCAGAAATGGGCTGCTCGGCGGGCGGCCGAGACCGGAGTGACACCGGCCCTGCTGAAGGCGTGGCTGCAGGCCGGCCGGACGCTGCTGATTTTCGACGGCATTGACGAGCTGCCGACGGCAGCGACTGCCCCTGATTTCCAGTGGAATCCTCGCAATGTGGTCGTGGACAGTCTGCCGCTGGTCCTGCGTGCATGGGGGCAATTGGGAAATCGGGTGTTGCTGACCAGCAGACCTTATGGTCTTGAAGAGAACCAGCGGCAGGCACTGCAGCATGCCGGAGCCATCAGCTGCAGTCTGCAGCCGCTGCCGGAAGAACTGCAGACGCTGCTGGTGAATCGCTGGTTTTCTGTGCTGCCAAAGTACAGCAAAGATCCGCTCGGCGAGGCCCAGACAATGCTGCGGTCTGTGCGGAGTATTCCGCGGGTGAACGAACTGATCAGCAGTCCGCTGCAGCTGACGGCGATCTGTGTGGTTTACGGTCAGGGTGGCGAGCTGCCGAAGGATATTCACGATCTTTACAACCGTCTGGTTCGCAGTTCGCTCAGTGCACGTTATCAGAATGACACAGTGCTGGTGGAGCAAAATCGGAATCGGCTGGCGCGGATTGCGTGGGGGCTGCACACGGGTGAGCCGTTTGAGCCGGGCCGCAGGAATCCGCTGGCTGAAGCCGGATTTGTGGAGATTGATCAGATTCTGGCGGAGTATGTGAGAACGAATCCGCAGACGGACGCAGGCCAGGCAGCAATAACGACGGTGCGTGAAGAGCTGTTACAAAAGAGCGGGCTGCTGGTGCCGAAAGCGGACGGGAAAGCTGCCTTCCAGCATCTGTCCTTTCAGGAGTTTCTGGCGGCCGAGTGGTTTTCGAAGACGTGTACGGACCAGCAGCTGCTGGACCTGTATAAGGTTCGGGGGCTGGTCGCCAACTGGCGTGAAACGCTGCGATTTCTGTTTGGTCGGCGTGTGGACGAGCGGGATCAGTCTTTGGTGACAAATCTGGCGTGGCAGCTGCTGCAGCATGTGGAGCAGCAGACGCCGGTGCGGGTGCCGACGCTGGCGGTGGTCTGCTGTGATGCGGTGCAGATGCTGCTGGATCGCGGCTATCAGTTGTCCGAAGCGCTGCGGGCGTGTGTGCGGCGTCTGTTTCGGCAGTCGCTGGAGCAGCTTGCCGACCTCGTGGCTCGTCACGCGCTGGGGCTGCTGGTATCGCGAATTGGCGACGACCGACCGGGGCTGGATTTGCTGACGTCGGAGGCGTGGGTGTGGGTGCCCGCTGGCGACTATCGACTGGGGGAGAAAAAGGATCGCAAATTTTTGCTGTCGCAGCCGGTGCAGATTTCCCGCTATCCGGTCACGAATGCCGAGTTTCGGAAGTTTGTGGAGGCGGGCGGTTATGAGCAGCAGGAGTACTGGAAATCCGGCTGGGAGGAGAAGTGCCAGCGCAACTGGAGTTCGCCCGGATCGTTTGAGTTGCGTGGTTTTGACGCTGCGACGCAGCCTGCTGCAGGGTTGTCGTGGTACGAGGCGAGTGCTTTCTGCGAGTGGATGAGTGTGAGGGACGATGAGTATCAGTACGCGCTGCTGTCGGAGGAGCTGTGGGAGGCTGCGGCACGCGGTTTGCAAGGTTATCAGTACAGCTGGGGTGATGAGTGGAAGACGGGGTACTGTAACAGCGAGAGGCTGCTGGGCAGCACATCGGTGGTCGGCACATTTCCGCAGGCCACGTCTCCGTGCGGCGCTGTGGATATGACTGGAAATGTGTGGGAGTGGACGTCGTCGTTGTACAAAAGTGGAAAGGCAGGCCGCGTGTTGCGTGGCGGTTCCTGGAGCAGCGGCTCTGACGTCTGCTCTGCGTGGTACCGCGACTACTACTCACCTGGGGGCCGGGGCAGCAGAGTCGGTTTTCGTTTGGCGAGAAC
>JBJTPZ010000384.1:0-15585 GCA_046075365.1 Planctomycetaceae bacterium | reverse complement strand
CAATGAAGTATTCACGGATCTGTTTGCCGGAGGGGGCGTTGACGTTGTAATAAGCGTCCTGGGTCAGTGCGACATCCATGACGTTGTAGTAGCGACCAACAACGAAGGTGTCAGCGGCAACCTCACGCTGTTCCGTGGTGGGCACCAGTGTGACTTCCGGCACCTGAATTACGCCAAGGTCTATCTTGTTGTATCCGGTGACGGTGTAGATTGTCTGAGGTGCCGTTGAGACGACCGGGCGCGGGCGAGCAGCGGTTCCGGAGGAGAGGTCAGCTGCTGAGCGGACGGTGAAGTTACCTCCGGTTTTCAACTGCACACTGGCGCTGGCCTGCAGTGATCCGCTGGCAAGGATGTCCAGTGTGCCACTGGAGAGCTCAGCGGGATTAATTACACCACTTTCCAGCAGATTCTGCGACCACGTCGCGCTGACGCCTGAGTTGACGTGAATACTGCCGGCCGCAAGCACCCGCCCGGCGATTGTTACCGAGTTGACTCCGTTGATCACGATTCTGCCGGCTGAACTGCGGATGAGCCCGGATGAATCGATATCGGATGCAAGGAGGGACACCAGATCCTGAGCCTGAATGACGGCGGCGGGCAGGTCACCAAAAGCAGCGTCGGTATACAGCAGATTCTCAGCTTTCAGGCGAATGTCGCCGCCTGTGTCGCGCGCCCTGACAGAGCCGCCTGCCAGCACATTAATGGCTTTGGCCGTCATGGATACCAGGGCTGCTGCTTCAACTCGATCTTCCACAGTAATGCTGCTGCCTGCGGAGGTGAGCGTCACCGTTTCTGAGAGGGCGCGGAGGTTGCTGCCCTCGGCCCGAATGCCGCCGATCGCACCTCGCAACAGGATGGAGTCTGTCGCGGTGAGACTGATCGAGCCGCCCTGGCCCGTGCGGATTTCGCCGCCGGACAGACGGACGGGCTGACCACCCGCGACCGGTGATCCCGGCGGTACTGTGATGACGTTACCGGTCTCATCGACGAACTGTCCGGAAGAATTGATCAGCCAGCCGTCGCTGTCAATCAGTCGGCCGTTTTCGTCAATCAGTCGGCCATTGCTGTCGGTTTTCAGAATCAGCGGCATGACCAGAATGCCGATTCCTGTCACATCTGTACCGGCTGTGATGGTCACTGAGGATTGTGCTTCGACCAGGCCATTGATGCGTGCCTGGCTGCCGGTTTTGATCGACAGCTGAGATGCCGGTCCGAGCGACTGCAGGAAGCCATTCAACTGCAGATCGGTCCCCACGACCAGTTGCAGATTTCCCGAGTCCGTCGTGGCGAGGGCCCCATCTCCTGAGGGATCCGCCTTGATAGTGCTGATGTCGCTGACTGAGACGACGTCGCCCGTTTTAATCAGCACTGTGCCCGTGGCGATCAGGTTTCCGCCGGTTGTGGTCAGGTTGCCGTTGGCATTTACACCTGGTCCGCCCATGGTCAGGCTGCCGGACAGATCGAGGGTCAGTGCTCCGGATGGCAGCCAGACTGGTTTTGCGGATTCACCGGGAACAGCTCCTCCGTAAATGGTTCCGATCAGCAGCATGTCGTCCGCAGTAATCAGCAGGGTGGCTGATTCTTTGGCTCCGAAGATGGCAGAACCTGCATTGACCGTCAGCAGTCCATCGACGTCAATCTGCAGATCCGGCGCACTAATGACTGCTCCCAACTGCCGCAGTTTCCCATCCGGCAGTGTTTCTGTGCTGCCCATTGTGAGGGAATTTGCTGCATGGAAGGCCAGTCTTTGACCGGGTCCGCCGACCACCAGCCGCTGGTTGTAGATTGTGATATCTGCAGCATCGACGAGCAGTGAGCCGAGCAGGTTAAAGTCGGAGTGCAGCAGTGCATGGCCAGCGATATCAATGCGAATTTCATAGTCAATCAGTGACGGCGTGGCGGCCGTGCTTTTGACAACTCCCGCGATCTCAACATTGTTCCCGAGGAAGTCAATTCTGGCGGATGTTTCGATGCGACCGGACTGCTCTGCAATGAGCAGGTCACCGGTTGTGGACTGCAATTCAACGAGAGACAGATTCGTGCTGCCGGGGCCGACAAGGCTGTCAATCACGACGTCATTGACACCGCTGATGCGGATGGTCCCGCCGCTGAGGGTGCGAATTTCGCTGGTTCCTCGTGTGCGGATGCTTTCGGTGCCAGGGCGCACCACGGAGCCGGCAGAGACGGTGATGTTGCGACCGGCTTCAAGCGAGCCCCGCAGGTCGATGGACTCGGCCGCGGTGATGATCACATCTGACGTGGCGCCTCGGGCGATGACGTCGCCCCTCAGCACGGTTTGGGCATTCGGGCTGAGTGTGATGGAACCGGTGAGGGTTTCGAGCAGGCCGGTAACTTCGAGGTCCACCCATTGCGTGGTGTCTGAGGAATCGGGAGCTGAGGCACCGCTGTAGAGATTGATGGCTTTGTTCGCCAGAACTTTTCCGCCAATGTACAACTTGCCGTTCGGTCCGGCCGGTGCGCCAATATTGATTACCGAATCGGCAAGTGGTGCATACAGGACGTAGGGCAGTGATGAATCGATGTTGGCCCCTGTCGGTGTCCAGCCCAGCAGGTTTGCATTCTGGCTGGTGCTGAGCAGTCTGTGCGGATAGGCGCTGCGAAGAGTAATCTGGGAGTTACGAAGCGCGGCCACGAGGTCCGGGTCGTTCGGATCCGGTGTCCAGGTGCTGCCCACCGGATGGCTGAGATTGTCGGAATGTGTGACGCTCCACTGGGCGTCGTTAATGGCCTTCTGGATATCTGCCAGCAGATCCTGAACTGCTGTGTTATCAGCCGTTGCGGCAGGTGACACAGTGACGGAGGCTTCGATTTCAAAGTCGATCTTGTCCAGCCACAGCTTGAGCGTTACGGTGGACGTTAGCTTGCCGTCGGCACGAGCAGGGAATGCATCGGCGACGATTTGGTGAGCGTAAGCGGGCGCAAGTATGGTGATTGGCCCGGGAGCGTTCAGGTTGATCTGGCTGTCAGGCCGCCAGGTGCTCATCTGGACAGACCCCTGCAGGACGATACCGCTGCCGGACCACAGCTTGCCCGGCTCGACGGGGTCTGCGCCACCGATCAGGTCGATGCGTTTGCCGGCTTTGACATCAAGGCCGACCATAATCTGGTTGTCGGCTTCAATCCTCAGTGTGGAGTCTCCGCCGGAGACTGATGCCCGTCGTCCGAGGTACTGGCCAGTGGAATCGAACACACGCTCAATCGTGCCTCCGGACAGGACGAACCCGAGGATTTCGGTGTCTCCGGTGGAGTGGATTGAAATGGATGCGGCAGGGTTGACCGCCATGACTTCGGATGCAGCCGAGATTCTCACACCGACACCGGCCGGATTTTCACCGCCCGTGATTGAGATCGAATCGTTGGTTCGCAGGTAACCGCCCGTTTCGGCGATCTGACCGTCAGCGGTCAGGGCCTGACCACCAACCCACGCCTGTCCACCAAAGTTCAGCACAATGCGGGATTTCTCGGTTGACCACGTATAGGTCTCACCGATTCGTTCGCCCGCGGAATTGAACTGCTGCTGCATGGTGCCGCCGGACAGGATGTTGCCGGTCAGCTGCAGATCCGTTGGTCCCTGGAGAGTGACGGTGCCTCCCGAATTATCGGAGGTTAGTCCTGCCGCGGAGGCTCCGCCCACGGTCGTCACATGGACACTCAGTCGGTTGTCGTCAGCTGCTGCTGCTCCCCCGGTGATGGTCACCGATTTGGCCGCAGCGACTGCGGAGTCCACCAGCACCTGCTGGCCGGCCGTGACCACAACCGTGGAATCCGGACCGCTCCATGTAATGCCATTTTCACCGATGACACCACCTGCAACGACAGGACCTGTAATGTCCACGTCCTTTGAGCCACGGATCGTGATAGATGTTCCTGCGCCGCGGGTATTGACAAGCGATGTGTCAGCGATGTAGACGCTGGAACCACCGATACCAAAACCTCCCAGATCGGTGCCATCGAGCTTTAAACCGCCGAAGAGGCGGGCATCACCGGAAATATCGGCTGCCCCTTCCCAGTAGATCCAGCGATCGGACTGGAGAGTCAGGTCAGAGCCGGCCCCTGGCAGGTTGAAGTTTCCGCGGACGATCACATCGTCTGTAGCGGCAAGGTTAATCGCTCGATCCGGCTGCATGACTGTCAGTGTGCCTGTGACCAGGAAGCTGAATCCTCGCTGGCCGGTCAGGTAGTGCGGCTGGAGCACGCGCAGTTCGTCAGGAGTGCCGTTGCCATCGGGATCGTACAGGTACAGCACGTAGCGATGTCCGGCGTCGTCGGTAGCCAGCCAGCGACTGTCGGCTTTAAGCTGCATGACGGTGACAGTCTCGGTCAGATCCAGTTTTGCTGTGGCGAATACCGGCCGCAGGTCTTCGGGGAAGGTGAGTTGTTTCAGGCTGGTGATGCGTTCAGTCAGTGGCTGAGTTGAGGCCAGCACACGGCCGGGGAGCGTATCGAAATACTCCTTGTGGCTGAAGTTCCTGAGTCCGGCGTTCAGAGTCATGCTGGAGGAGGCTGTGACGCTGCCTGCCAGCCACATTTCGCTGGGGGAATTGAGGGTGATGGTGGAGTTCTGTCCCAGAATTTCGGGAATGGGTGTAGCGCCTACGACATTGAAGCGAACACCAGCCATGACGGCGCTGCCCGAGTCAATCCAGAGCCATGTGCCGCCTGTTGCCGTGATCGAGCTGCCGGCTCCGGGAGCCGTAAGAATGCCGCCTTCGAGGTTGCGTACGGCCAGAGTTGCGTCGATCATCAGTTTGGAACCGGCACCGCGAGCCTCAATTGTGCCGGCGTTACGGACTGTACCGACCGCATCAATGTCGATGGTACTGCCGGTGCCAGTTGTCTGAATAAGAGCCGTGATGTCTGTATTTACGCTGTTGATGCCGTCGCTGAAACCTGCCAGCGATCCCTGACCGCTGGAGGCTGTCACGTCGATATCGACCACGGAATTGGCTTTGATCCAGCCGCTGATCTGAAGCTGTTCGTCTACAAGGAGTTCAACTTTGCTGCCGGTGAGTCCTGAGTCAGGAACCCCCATCGGGACGTGGACGTTTCGCGACAGCACTTCAACCAGACGGGCTTCCAGTCGCAGCAGGTCATCGGGCGCTTCGACAGCGCCCACGACGTTGATGCGGTCAGCGAGCAGCAGCGTCGGATTACGCAGTGTGGCGTTAACAGTGCGCGCTTCCTGTGTAAATTTGACCCTGGTCTGGTCCTGTGTGTCGCCAACATACATCAGCACGCCCGGGCCGCGATGGCCGATCGTGACTTTCGTGAAATTATCGTCGATGGCGGCGACGTCGACCATACTGAGGTCCAGCGAGCCATTGTCTCCGGTACCGGCAGTGCTGTCCGCGCCCGCATAGTTCTCTCCGGCGCTGCCGATGTTGTAATTCCGTGTGGTCGTCTGCGACAGAATGACCAGGGTTCCAGTGCCGGTGACCCGGTTTTCTCCGGAGTGGAAGTCAATGTCATCGGCAACGATGGAGATGGGCTGTCCGGGCCCCCCTGCCCGAATCCGTCCTTCGGTCAGTTCCAGCGTTGAATCCAGCCCGTACAGCCGAATATCCACCAGACCTGTGGATGTCTGCAGGCCGGCGCCGATCAGTTCAAGGCTGTTCAATTCGCGAACCACGATATTGCCGGCATCTGTTCCGGTGGAACTGACAGACAGTGCGGCGAGTTCTGACTGGAAGTCTCCGATGATCGCCTGAGTCTGAATTCGCAGGATGCCATCCGGAATTCGCAGGCTGGCACCATCGACGGTGACACGATTGCCGGTCACGGAGAAGTCGATGCTGCCATAGTTCATGGAGGTCTGAGTGGCGGTGTTCAGGATCGTGCTGGCGGACGTGTCCGTGAAGCGGATGACGTCGATGTCGTTGTCAAATTCCAGCGACAGGACACTGCCAGTGAACGTATGCGCCCCCATAACCAGTGGCTGACCGTTGGATGGACCGGTCAGATCAAGGCTATCCGAGCCGCCACGGCCGTAAACCTGGAGTTGGGATCCGTCGATCTGCAGCGTGATTGTGATGCGGTCATCGCCCTCTCCGGCATCAATCTGATCGTCGCCCCCGAGCGATGTGATGATGTCATCACCGCCACCTCCGCTGATGCGGTCGTTGCCGGTTCCGACGGAGATCCTGTCATTGCCGTCCTCTCCGAAGATGGTTACAGATTTGGTCAGTGAGTTTGCGGTGATCACATCATTCCCCGCGCCTCCGTAAACGCTGCTCGTGCCGTCTCCGACGATAATTACATCGTCCCCGTCACCAGCGTAAATCATGTTGCTGCCGGCACCGACGGTGATTTCGTCGTTTCCGTTACCGGCATCGATCAGATTGTTTCCATCACTGACGACAATTCGATCATTGTCGTCCTCTTCCATGAGTGTGTCAGGTTCACCGCCGTAGATCTCGTTATCGCCGGCCCCGGCGAGAATTCTGTCATTACCAGCCCCTCCTTCGATGTAGTCATCACCACCAAGACCGACGAGAATGTCGTTGCCTTCCATACCGTAAAGGCGGTTGTCTCCTGACCCGCCGTCAATCTCGTCGTCGCCCGCTCCGCCATAGATTTTGTCATTTCCAGCTTCACCAAAGGCTTTGACGTTGCCCTTTCCGGTGAGATACAGCGTGTCGGCGGCCGCCCCGCCGCGCACCAGCATATCCAGTTCCACTTCGGGATCGACGTAGAGGAAGTCATTTCCATCACCAAAATCAGGCACGCTGATATTAGTAATTCCGGAGTAGGTTTCGTCAACGCCCATCGAAGAGACGATGACTTCGCCAGGGTTTTTGCCCGGCTTGATATTGTAGGACTCGTTGATGATATCGGTGTAGTCTTCCCCGCGGCGGTGACCATCGGGCCCCACATTCAACAGCAGGGTGCCACCTTCCTTGCGAGCAATTTTCGGTGGTGGTCCCCAGCTCCACGCTACGCTGCCACCGGCGGTGAAGCCCAGCACGGTGATTTCCAGTTCGGCTGATGCGCTGGTTTGAGTAATTTCGAAGTTGGCGCGAAGTGCGGCGAGTGTGAACTGTATTTCGAATAATCCGAAATCCATCGCAAAGTCGACGCCACCGTAAATCCAGCCTTTGAACGAGTTATTCGTGATTTTGACACCAACTCCTCCGTAAAGCTTGAACGGTCCCATTTCGACGTCGATGTCGATTGATCCCTCGAACATGAAGTCGCCATTCGACCTGACGTATCCGTTGATATTGACATCGATGAAGTTGAAGAAATTGAGTTTCAGATCGTTGAGCTCAATACTGAAGATCTGGTTTTCCATGCCCAGAACGACCTCACCGCTCAGTTCAAAGCCGAGGATCTTGATGGTGGCACCGATCAGAATTCGGCAGGTCCCAGGCGCGATCGTGCGCTCGCCAATGGTCACCGGAGAACTGCTGGTGTTCACTTCCAGTTCAAAGTTGCCCTGAATCGTCACCATCGGAATAGAAAGATTTCCAACGCCAATGTCCGTGTAGGCCGCGAAGTGTCCGTCACGGATCTGTGCACCACCTTCCACTGTGAGTGCATTGAATCCGGCAAGATCGAGGACTCCGAAGAATGACATATCGAAGCCGCCATCAACCCATGCCAGCTCGACTTTCCCTTTGACTTTAAACACGTTGGCAATCAGTATCTGGCCACCGAGTACGAGGTGTACCGACTGACCGGGCAACTGAACGTCCTTGAAGCCTTTGACTTCGCCGGTGGTTTTATCGACGTCGATGGTGCGGACGGTGGCCGGTGCGGATCCGGTATTGAACTCGAACTGGAACTGTCCCTGCAGCTTAATGCCGGCTCCGTCAAGACCTGCTGACAGGGCGATACTGAAGGCACCTGCTGCTCCTGCGGCGCCGAATTGCAGATTTCCGGAGAGTCCCGCACTGCCGAAGGGGCCCAGATTGATGGTGGCACCGACGAACAGATCCACTTTGGTCGTTGTGATTTCAAAACGGAACTGCCCCTGAATCTCAACGAGGCTGAGCAGTTCGAGGGTTCCGGTGCCCATGGCCACCACGTAGAAGCCGGGTGCACCCTGGCTTCCGTCGAATTTTGGAGGTCCGGCAGGAACGGTGAAGGATGTCTTATCGGTGAGTGCCCGCATGGACTCCGGTACAACATACGTAACATCCTTGCCCGACGTGTTCATGGCGAGATCGAGGTCGACGTCAAGCGAGATACCCGGGACTGCGACGTCCACTGTGGCGTTGACCCGCATGGCAAAGTCGGTGCCGTGCCAGTAGAGCAGACCTGTGATGTCCAGTTTCAGAAGATCGACGTCAAATGGGCCGAAGTAGGCGGACGCATTGACGTACGCCAGCAGTTTCGGACCGGTGGGGGTCATTTGGGCATTAAATTCGAACATTCCGGAGACTCGTGCGACCTGGCTGATTTCAGCCTTTCCGGCCGCAAAGATGCGGAACGTGCGAGGTGCTATGGAGGCGGTTTCTTTTTCTGTGGAGACTTTGTTTTGGTTGAAGTCGTATTTGTAACGAGTGACCGAGGCTGAAGTGCTGCGGGTATTGAGTTCAAGCTGGGCTGCCGCCTTCAGGCTGGCGGGGCCGATTTCCATGGTGGCAACAATCTGCAGTGAGCCAACAACACCAGAGGAGTCGATGATCAGAGTGCCGTTAGCTGCAACGCCTCCGATTGGTCCGACAGAAAGCAGTGCATCGATGTCCAGCCGAATCTGACTTGTGCTGATTTCGAAACGGAGGTAGCCGTCAAGTTCGAAGACAGATGCCAGCTTCAGGTTACCCTGCAGTTCTGCGACGAGGTAGGCACCGGCCGGACCTTCGCTGCCGTCGCGCTGGGGCGGTCCGGCGGGGACGATCAGGCTTTTCCCGGCGGGGTTGCCGGTGGAGGCAGGCAGTTTTTCCTTGAAATCGTCAGGGATGTATGCCAGCAGATTGGGTGAAATTGTGACTTCCTGCGGTTCGCCGGTGGTATTCACTGTCAGGCGACCGCCGACATTGAAGCTGAAGAACTCAGACAGCGGTCCCGGAAGGCCTGCGGCAGTTTTCAGCTGGATGTCGAGAGCGAGTCCTTCGTCGGTGATGCTGAGCACGCCGAGTGCATCGAAGTCCAGCAATCGTACGTCTTCGGGACCAATTTCCACGTCCGCTTTGATAAAGGCCTTGAGCCCCAGCGTGCCGACTTCAATGCTGAAGGCGCCGCTGGCGCGGGCCAGTTGCATACCCTGCGGTGGCCCCTCTTCGAATGTCGGAACATGCAATTCCAGAATGCCACCTGCCTCAATGCGGAACATTTCCTTTTGCAGCTGGTAGGTTTTCGTCAGGTCGGCCCCACCGGGTCCCTGGCCCTTCAGGGTAATGGTCTCGGTTTTCGGCTGAGAGCTGGAGTTGAACTGCAGTGTGGCTTCGAGATCCGCATGGATTCCAAGGGGCTGAAGCTTTTCAAAGTTGGTCTCAAGGCTGGCAACGCCCCAGAATTCCGAAGTTCCATCCGGATTGGTCGCGAACACGACGCGCCCGGCGGTTGCTGCGATTGTGCCAAGGTAAATCACCCGGGCGTGTCCCCCGAAGTCCAGAGTCGCTCGTCCGGTTTGTGCACGCAGCACAGCCCAACCGTAGACACCGTAGATTACGGAGTAGTCATCGGCGACAAACGGAAGACGCTGCTCGAAGGAACCGGAGACAGAAAGTTCGAAGGTATCGGCGGAACGGAACGTCCGGAAGGACTCAGTGGACTGCGCAGATGGATTACCGGCCTCGTCGGTCCACGAATCAGCGATGAACTGCACGTAAACGAGTCCCGAGTCGGGGAGTGTGCCCGAGTAGCGGAATCTCCATGTGTCAGTTGTTCCGGTGACGAGCGTTGCGAGGCCATCCACGCCAACTCCAGGAATCGGCACATATTCGCCGTTGGCATTTTTGGTGACGATGCGAATTTCAGCATCGGCATCGGTTACGGAGCTGGCGAGCACATTCGAACTGAAGCGGGATGGCAGTTTGACGTCAATGCTGTTCCTTGCCGCCAGTTCCGATGCGGAAACCCGCTCGCCCGGTTGGGGATCAACCAGCGTACCGGTGAGCTGTGCAAGTTGCCACGATCTGGTGGTGGCAACGTTCGAAAGCCCTTCGCTGTCCTTGAACGCTCCCGTCGGGAACGTCAGTGTCACCGATCCAACCTTGAATTCTCCGCTGAAGTGATAGCGGAATTTATCCGGACCGACCTGTTCGACACTGGTCACGGCGGCGGTACCACGGCCAGCCCCACTCATCGAAAACTCGTTTGCCTCGTCCAGAATCGTGGCCGCGTCGATGGTATTTCCGGAGGCTGGTTTGAACTGAATTTCAAACCACTGCTGATTATTCAGGAGCTCGACGGACGACGGGGTGGAGTTTGCGGGAAACACTGGATGAGCGGTTGCACCATCGACGCGCAGCGGTATTGACGTGGTGACATTCGCATTACCGGCGGAGTCGGTGAACGTGCCTTCGCTGAACACCAGCTGCACGGTTCCGGTCTTGAACTGACCTGTGAACGAATATCGCCAGGTGCCGTCCTCAAGTTTGACGGGTGTCCCATCGAGAGTGACGCCGGAGGCCGCTGAACCGGTCAGAGTGAATTCGGGATCAGCGTCAGTGAGTGAGTTTTCGTCGATGGAGGAATTGAGACTTGGCGTGAAGCTCAGTTCCAGATAGCCCCGAGTATTCAGGTCTTTGACATCCTGCGCTGGCCCTGAGAGCGCGGCCACCGCACCGGTGACCGTAAATGATCCGGTGCTGGCCGTGTTCAGATTCTGTTTCTTGTCAGCGAATGAACCCGCAATGATCGCAAAATCAACCTGTCCCAGTCCGAATGTACCGGTAAACGGGTAGCGGTATTCATAGTCATTCTCGGTGGACTTTGTAGGAACACCGAGAGTGATACCCTGAGCAGCCATTCCGGAGAGTGTGAATTCAGGATCAGTATCAAGGATGGTGGCGGAATCGATGGAACCACCGCCAACTGGCTTGAAATATACCGAGAGAGTCTTGTCTGTATTCAGAGCCACGCGATCGACGGTGCCACCGCCAGCGGGTGCAGCGAACACGGCAGTGGGGGCCGACACCACGATTTTTTCTGTTCTGGCGACATTGGTATTGGAGGAATTGTCGGCCCAGGTGCCAGAGAGGAATCGCACCTGATATTCACCAGTCTGGGGAGTGAATCCAGATGGCAGAGCATAGCGAAACTTGTTGACCTCCTTGAATCCTTCCGGCTGTGTGGGTACCGCCGCCACGGTGACTTTGGAACCATCCGGGCCCAGCAGCTCCAGTTCAGCGGCCACATCGAGGATCGTCGCTGTGTTGAGGGTTTTTTCGGCACCGGCGGCGAAGGCCACGTCGATCCACGGGCTGTTCTTCCATTCGGCCACCCCGATTTGACTGCCGGCTGCCGGGAAGATGGACGCTGAAACGGGCTTGCTGGACTCAGCGACCGGAAGACCAGTGTCATTTTCCTGAACAGTCCCATCTGCCTTGAGGTACTTCGTTTCGATCTTGCCCTTGATTGTGTAGAGCGTCACCTGATCGGGGAAGTCGGCGAGCAGCAGGATTTTGGCATTGCCCTGACTCACCTGAGACAGGTCTGCGTAGAGTTTCGCGGACGTCGTCAGCAGCCCATAGAAGAAGACCAGCTTGCCCCCGGCCATAAATCGCCCCTGGGTATCAAGCTTGAACGAAATGTTTCCCTTGAGCGTGTAGTTTGCGTAAGTGGAATAAATATCAGCACTGCCGGAAATCAGCATTGGCGAGGTAAAGGCGGCAAGGAATCCGGCTTTGTTTGGGTTGGCCTTGATCTCCTTGTACTGCTTTACCACCTGATCCTGTGTGGATGTGAGCCATTGTCCTGCATCGATGACTTTAGAGACATTAAAGGCCGAGCCACGCAGTTCTTCGGGCTCGCTGATGGCAGGCAGTGTCTTGAAGAACTCCACGCCGGCTGCAAAGTTATTCAGCGTCAGCCCGGAAACGGGATCAAGTATGATTCCTGTTGGAGTGCTGGCTGTGATCATCACACTGAGTGGTCCAAGATCCGAGAATGCCAGCTTGATGGCTGCACCGCCCACCCCTGGCATCTCAAACCCACCTTCAAGTCCAACGAAGAATACGCGGTCGACAACGGTCGTGGATGATCCGGACGGAATACGATTTCCGTTCGCATCCATCTTCATAATACCGCCCATCAGGCTACCGGTTACGCGGCCTCCGAACATATCTCCATTGACTGACACACTGAACGCACCAATTCCCGTGATGGGAAACTTGCCTTCCGCGAGCAGGGTGGGTTCGATCACGATTTCACTCACAGCACCGGTGACCTTAAAGGGCAGGTTGTAGAGCCCAACCACCGAGGCAGACATGGTCAGCTTGAACTCTTCCGGTTTGTTGTTGATGTCGTCCCACGCCACTCCCAGGGCTGTGACTTGAATGGGCATCCACGAAGGCCATTTGAGTGCGTCTGGGTCGGCAGCATCGAGGCTGACAATCACGCCGAACCCGGGCTTAGTCACAAACTTTCCGTCCCCTCGGATGGCGAAGTGCCGCATCTCTCCGCCGATGCTGAGCTTGCCAATCTTCAGCGAGGCACTGATGG
This sequence comes from Planctomycetaceae bacterium, assembly GCA_046075365.1. Lineage (GTDB taxonomy): Bacteria > Planctomycetota > Planctomycetia > Planctomycetales > Planctomycetaceae > SXXK01. Next base: position 2,952 of record JBJTPZ010000384.1, on the reverse strand, counting down.
AATCGAACGACACAACTTCCTCGGTCGCAGATGCATCAGGATCGATTATGACGTTCTGAGCATTCACGGTGAGGAACTTGTTAAATTTGAGCATCAGCTTGTCGGCTTCAACCTTAAAGCCTTTGAACTGACCATCGTCGAATTCAGCCGTCGCCCTGAACGCCTCCGTGTCAGCGTCGCCACTGTCCTCCACTTTGGCGGTGTAGGCTTTTCCGGGAAACAGTGATGCGTTGCCGGTTGCGATGAAGAAGCTTCCGTCGAAGTTTACCTGTCCACCGAATGTCGCACCAAAGTCCGTAATCCCGACGGTGACACTGTCCATTTCAAGGGCAGAACCCAGCGTGGTTTTACTCGTCTTGGTAATGCTCGCTTCCCCAATATGGAAGCTGTTGTTTCTCACGGACAGCCGCGACATCGAGCCACTGAGGTTGACCTTTGGAATTGTGATGGATGCCGTCTCCACAGACACAATCTCACGCTCGTTGAACGCTTGTCGCTCTGCAGGTGATTCTGTGCCATCGCCGTTCGTATCAATTTGAGGATCAACCGACACTTTGATCCCGGTGGCATCCACCGTGAGCACATTCGGAATGCTCAGTTTCAGCGAATCAACGTCGAGGCTGAATTTCCCGGTCGTTCCACCTCCGCGGATTTTGGATTCACCGCTGGATCCGAGGATCGCGGGGATGTTCAGGTCGACACCGACGTCAAACGTTGCCTGAATTCCGGTGAGAACCAGAGAAAAACCTGACTTCGTTCGCTGATCATCCGTGCCCAGCTTCAAAGCGCCACTGTCCGCGCCAAGTCCGACGGTCACGACGACGCTCGCCGTATCCGGCAGTCCGCCGCCGACCTTTGGCTTCAGCTTGAACTGTACATCTTCAATGCTGATTCGCGGGCCGCTGATCGACATCGGACCACGCTTGATGCTGGAAGACGGACTGGCACTCCCCGCCCCATCTCGCACGGTTGCATTCAGTACCGCTGAGGGAGCTGATAATCCGTCCATCGTTGACCAGCTTCCAGAGGCAAACTGCAGCTGCAAACTGCCGGATTTGAACGCCGGTTCACTATTCGTCTCGTCGGAATCTCTGAAGTAGTACCGGTAGCGACTGTCGGACATCTTTTCGACGCGGTCATAGACAGCGTCACCAAAGGCTGAACCGGATATCGTGAATTCAGGGCTGCTGTCCAGAATCGAAGCGGAATCGACAGAGCGACCGGCAGGAGCGTAGTATGTGACGTCAATATAGCCCTGACGGTTCAGAATGGATGCATCCGTCGCCCCGCCAAAAATATTCGTGAAGGCCACTCCGGCTTTCGCGCCGTCAGCCCCTCCAGACCAGTGACCACCAAAGCTGCCGGACCCGTTGCCCTCAATCGGCTCGCTGAAGTCCGGCATTTCTCCGGCTGAAAGTGGAATGGAAAGGGCGTAGAACTCAAGTGACTGAAGACCCAGATCGACGACGCGGAATCCGTCTTCAGGTGAAATCAGAAACCGACCAGCCCCGCTGACGCTGAAGACCTTATCACTACCCTGTCTGACTTTCAGTGAGAGTTCCGGAACGTTCAGTACCACGTTGCCCGACTGCGTGCGGACAGCAGACAGCGTTCCTGAAATCTCGAACACTCCAGCCGCCGAAATCGTCACGTCACCCCGGAATTCCTGGACATCGCTCGCATCCGAAAACTCGAGCGGAACCGGTGTGCCGTTGACATCCACGATCTCGCTGACACTGCTCCCTGTTGTATTGCGGCGAACAGACATATCGGTGGCAGTCAGGGTCAGTCCCGGCAGACCGACCAGCGCCGCATCTCCGGATGCCGAAAATGCATATTTGCCCTTCGATGCCGTCTTTGTGTAGAGGAGCATTCCGAGGTTCGCATCTGTCACTGACAGTCCAAGGTCGTCGGACGTGTCGGCAGTGTCTGCACCGCGTCCCAGAAAGACGTTGATATTCGCAGCTCCAATCAGCAGGCCATTTCCATCCGTCGTGTCGGCAATCGAGAAATCACCAGAGAAGTCCACAAAACCGCCTGCGCTCACGCTGAGCGATCCGCTGCGTCGCGTGACATCTGCCGCCTGATTGATCGTGCGACTGACTGAACCGATCGTAACCGTCTGATAAATGGCCTCGCCAGTGGTGTTCTTTTCAAACCGCAGATGACCCGAAATTTCAAGGTTACTCACACCCACGAGATCCACTGATCCAGAGGCATCGACAGCATAGGTGTTGTCAGACTTGACAAGAACAATTAACGCAGTGTCCGTGACTCGAAGGCCGATGTCATCGGCAGCGCCGGGGCCATTGCTGCTGCCGACAAAAGCCTCCATTCCGGCCGCCCCAAAGATCAGCGTACGGTTCGGAGATGTGCCTCTTGACTCAATCAGGAAGTCGCCTGTGAAGTCCGCGATACCCGTGCCAATCGTCAACGTTCCGGAAACTGAAGATGCGCCTGCGGCCACGTTGAGTGTGCGAGAGGTACCGGCGACGGTGATCGTGCGGTTGACGGCGGAACCTGTGGTGTTCTTTTGGGCAGACAGCGTGCCGGTCAGCGTCAGGTCACTGATCCCGACGAGTGCGGCTGTGCCACTGGCGTCGAAGGCATAAGTGCTGTTTGGGGCGATGTAGCCAACCAGTGAACCGCCGGAGAAGCGAACGCCGATGTCGTCGCCGGTGGCTGGTGTGCCTTTGGTGTCACCGACAAATGCAGACACATTCGCCGCGCCGAAAAGAATCTCACGATTTGGTGAGACTCCTGTGGATTCAACTGTGAAGTCACCGGAAAGATCAGTGACAGGAGTCTTCAGCGTGACGCTGCCAAAGATCTGGCTAAGATGCTCGCCAGTCTCAAAATAAATCCGCACATCACCGCCCAGCGTGGTCACTGTCTCGTCAACAGCAGTGCCGAAGCGATTCAGACGCAAGTCAAGATCGCCGATGAGCGTGA
>JBJTPZ010000383.1:0-18273 GCA_046075365.1 Planctomycetaceae bacterium | reverse complement strand
GGATCTTCAGACCAGCAGCTCGCTGACCACGCGAGATTCTTCAACACCCGTCAGCTTCGTGTCCAGACCCTGGTACTTGTAGGTGAATCGGGTGTGATCAATGCCCATCTGATGCAGCAGTGTGGCATGAATGTCATGCACAGAGACTCGGTTTTCCACCGCATGATACCCAAAATCATCCGTGGCCCCGTAACTGAACCCCGGCTTGAATCCACCACCCGCAAACCACATCGTGAATCCCGCCAGATGATGGTCCCGCCCATTGCCCTGGGCCATGGGCGTCCGGCCAAATTCGGAACCAAACACAATGATCGTATCGTCCAGCATGCCGCGCTGCTTCAAATCAGTAATCAGTGCCGCCATTCCCTGATCCACCTCGGCCGCTGTGCCCGCAGAATGTTCCTTCACAGCTCCGTGGTGATCCCAGTCCCGATGATACAGCTGAATAAACCGCACTCCGCGTTCCGCCAGTCGCCGCGCCAGCAGGCAGTTGGAGGCAAATGAGCCGTCGCCGCCTTTGGTGCCGTACAGATCAAACACATGCTGCGGCTCAGGGCTGACGTCCATCAGCTCAGGCACACTGGTCTGCATCCGAAACGCCAGCTCGTACTGCGACACTCGAGTCGCAATTTCCGGATCATCCAGCCGCCGGTTGGAAATGCCATTCAGCTTCTGAACGGCATCAACAACGTCCCGCTGCTGATTCCGGCTGACTCCGGCCGGATTGTTCACATACAGCACCGGATCACCGGTGCCGCGAAATTCCACACCCTGAAACTGCCCAGGCAGAAAACCTGAATGCCACTGCCGCGCCGCAATCGGCTGACGCTGACCATAACGTCCTGTGGAAACCATCACCACGAACCCCGGCAGACTCTGAGTCTCGGCCCCCAGTCCATACAGCAGCCACGAGCCCATTGCCGGTCGCCCGGCATTCATCGTCCCCGTGTTCATAAACGTATGAGCCGGGTCATGGTTGATGGCATCCGTATGCAGCGATCTGACAATGCACATATCGTCCGCACAGTGCCGACCCAGCCGAGGCCAGATTTCCGCCAGTGACTGCCCCGACTGCCCCCACTGACGAAACGAGTGCTGCGGTGCAAAGCAGGTCAGTCGCTGCCCCTGCAGCTGTGCAATCTGCTGACCTTTCGTGATGGATTCAGGCATCGGTGTACCATGCAGCTCGGCCAGTTTCGGCTTGTTATCGAAGGTATCGATATGAGTCATGCCGCCAGCCATGTACAGCCAGATGATCCGTTTGGCTTTCGGAGCCGTCGGCAGCGGGGTCAGCATGCCGTTCCAGCGCTGCACCTGTGCGTCCTGACGGTCCCTGGCCTGCAGCTGACCTGTCTGCAGCAGGTCAGCCAGGGCCATTGATCCAAGACTGACTCCACCCGTCTGCAGGAAGCTGCGGCGGCAGATATGAGGCGAAGGAAGAGACATTTCTGAGCCTGTCTGAGGAAAGATGAAAATGCGTTCGGTGAGACGCGGCGTGCGCAGCATCAGTTGCGAGTCATGACTTCGTGAAGATTCAAAATCACACGGGCAACACTGGTCCACGCTGCCAGCTGTGTGCGATCAGCCTCGCCAGGCACCGGCAGGCTGCCTGTCCTGAGGATCGCGTCTGCTGCAGCCGGATTTGCCGCGTACTCCGTCCGGTGCTTCTGCAGCAGCTCGGTCAGCACTTCCGCCTCGTCAGCAGAAGCGTCCCGCGAAACGGCTTTGCGGAATGCAAAACTGATCCGCTCTGCTTCCGTGGCACCGCCTTCCCGCAGGATACGTTCGGCAAACCCGCGAGCAGCCTCGACATACGTTGGGTCATTCAGCAGCACCAGTGACTGCAGCGGGGTATTCGAACGATTGCGATCTGCCGTACACTCTTCACGGCTGGGAGCATCAAAGGCCAGCAGACTGGGATGCAGATACTGTCGCTGCCAGTGCGTATACAGACCTCGGCGATACAGTTCGCTGCCGGCACCATTCTGCCATTCGCGAGTCGGAAAGTTGAGATAGGCCCAGTACCCGGCCGGCTGATAGGGTCGCACGCTGCGGCCACCCACCGATTTCACCAGCAGTCCGCTGATCTCCAGCGCATTGTCACGGACAAACTCGGCGTCCAGCCGAAATCGTCCCTGTCGCGCCAGCCAGCGATTGCCCGGATCCTGCTCGCGCACCCCGGCTGCCGCGCGGGAACTCCGCTGATACGCCCTCGTCAGCACGATGGATCGGATCAGCTGTTTCAGATTCCAGCCACCCGCCTGAAACTCGGCCGCAAGGAAATCCAGCAGCTGCGGATGACTGGGCCACTCACCCTGAGCCCCCAGGTCGTCCAGGCGTCGCGACAGACCGGCTCCAAACAGCACCTTCCACAGCCGGTTGACGGTGGTTCGTGCAGTCAGGGGGTTATCGGCGGCCACAATCCACCTGGCCAGATCCAGCCGGTTCAGTCGCTGGTCCTGAGCCGGTTCTTTGGCAAACACGGCCGGCAATGCGGGGGTCACAACTTCGCCGCTTTCATCCATCCAGTTGCCCCGCGGCAGCACTCGCACCATCCGCGGAGCAACCGCTTCGGTGATCAGCGTGGAGGGCAGGGCAGCCTCAATACCGGCCCGCTCCTTTTCTGCGGCCGCCAGCTGCTCGCGAGCAGCCTTTAGCTGCGGAGCAATCGTGCGATACCACGCAGCCAGCCGGGCCGACTGCTGCTCAGACCGCTGCTCGGACGGAACAGCGACGATCACCGCAATCTCCGCCGGAATCGCCTCTGTGGCCCGCAGCGGTCGAGTCGCCGTCGATGCAAAAATTCGAAAACAGCCAATATTGTGCCCGGGATTGTCGAGGTTCTGATCCAGCACCAGCGACAGCACCGCTCCTTCCGACAGCGTCAGATCCGCAGTCGTTTCGAACACGGCCGTCTGCGACCTGCCAACCTGCTCCATCACCGCCCAGCCCCACGTGCGACCCTTCGCGTCAGCGTCAATCGCAGCGGCAACTGCCCAGCGACCATAAGGATTGCCGCCCGCCGCTCCGGTCTGCTCATACGTGGCCGTCGCATTCTGCAGCGACACAGACTGCTCGCCCGCTGCCGTCCGCACCTTCGCTGTCAGTTCAGACAATACAAAGTTCCCGTTGCCCGCACGCCCCGGCCCTTTCTGAGGCAGCGAATCATCCGGCAAGACCTCAATCCGAAACGCCGTTACTGCAGCCGGCAGCTTTGAAAACGAAAGCGTGTAAGTTTCCGTGGCCGGATTCGGACCCGTCGCCAGAATCGCGCCGTCGGCACGAGTCTTCAGCTGAGTCCCCGATAAGGCCTGCAGCGAATCGGGCGTCAGCGGAATCCACGGCTGCTGTCCCTGCTCCCACGCCTGCTGAGCCGCCGCCAGCTCCGGCGTCGGAGTTTCCAGCACTCGCTGCAGTTCCGCAATCCGCACCGACAGCGCATCCAGCTGCGCTGACTGCTCAGCCGTCGGCACCTTCACATACGGGCCCCAGTTGCCGTCCGAATTCGCGCCGCTGTACAAACCTCGTTCGCGAATATCCGCAAAAAACGCTTCGAAACGGTAAAAGTCCCGAGTCGTGAACGGGTCAAACTTGTGATCATGACACTCGGCACAACCCAGCGTAATCCCCAGCCACGTCCCCGATGCATTCCGCACTCGCTCTGCAATATACTTCGCCAGATACTCGCGGTCCTGCACACCACCCTCGGCACTCATCATCCCCAGCCGGTTGTAGCCCGAAGCGATCTTCTGTTCCAGCGTGGCACCCGGCAGCAAATCGCCCGCCAGCTGCTCAACCGTAAACTGATCAAACGGCTTGTTGGAATTGAATGACTGAATCACATACTGACGAAACGGAGAAACACTGACTTCCTGATCTCCGTGATAGCCCACGCTGTCCGCATAGCGCACAAGATCCAGCCACCACACCGCCATTCGTTCACCAAAGTGCGGTGATTCCAGCAGCCGGTCCACCAGCTTCTGCACGGCATCCGGCGACTGATCAGCCACAAAGGCTGCCGTTTCTTCCGGAGTCGGCGGCAGACCCAGCAGGTCAAAGCTGAGACGACGGATCAGCGTGATCCGATCGGCCGCTTCCACTGCCTGCAAACCGGCCGACTGCAGACTGCTGTCCACATATTCGTCGATCTTCGCCGTCACTGCAGCAGGCGAATCATCCGTGCCCGCCACCGCACCCGGATTCAAAGGTAAAAACGCCCAGTGACCCTCGTAACGTCCGCCCTGCTGAATCCAGCGACGCAACAGCTGAATCTGATCGGCTGTCAGCAACTTGCCGGTGGACGGCGGAGGCATGTGGGTTTCAGGATCTGCCGTCAGAATTCGCTGCAGCAGCGGACTTTCATCAGGCTTGCCCGGCACCACCGCGCCCGCAGAACCGGCCGCTCCCAGCAGACCGGCTTCTGTGTCCAGCCGCAGATCCGCCTGCCGCTTGTTCTTGTCCGGACCATGACAGAAAAAACAGTTGTCCGACAAAATCGGGCGAATGTCCCGATTGAATTCCACAACCTCAGGAAGTTCGGCCGCTGTGACCGGAACAGCAGCAGACAACGAAAGGCAGGTCCAGAGCACGGCAGAAAACCGCACACAGATCCGGAAGTTCATGGGGCACTCCGGCACAGGCATTCAAAGGAGTTCAGGCGGGAAGTAACATACAGTCAGCACAGCAGGCTGTGCTGACACGCAGAATGACAAAGGATTGCAGCAACGCTGGGTTGCTGGGGTGCTCGGGCTGGAAAGCCCGAGCTACGTGTTTGGGGGTATCGCGGTATTCTCAGCGGACAACCGGCCTTTGTCCAGTCACGACAGCCGCCAGACTCGACGCATTGCCCACTCAAAAGCCAGCAGCAGTGTTGCTGCGTACATCAGCCACTGCCGGTCCCACAGCGTCCGCAACTGCTCGTCCACAATCACCGGCTGACTCTGGTCCTTCAGCAGCGACGGCAAAGTCGCAATTTCGGCAAACGGCAGATAACGACCGGCGGTTTCCCGAGTCAGTGCGGTGAGCGATTCCGCATCCTGCACCGGCGACAGAGACTCAAGTCCGGGAAGCACCACTTCCAGCACCCCCTGCAGCACATCTGAAGATTCAGGCACCGGCACCGTAATGCGATACTGTCCCGGTCGCTCCGGTCGAAAACCGGCCGTGTACTGTCCGCCGCCGCGACTGTCGGCCGTCAGCCGATCCGGCAGCGGTACCGTCTGCCCGTCCGGACCGGTAATGGTGACAGCAGCATCCGGCACCACCAGCGGCTGCAGCTGAGCATTCAGCAGCTGCGCACGAATGGTCACCAGCTGCCCTGGATTCGCTTCGGTGCGATCCAGCAGCAGCAGGCCTCGCGCCCGTCCGCGGCTGCGACGACCCTGACCCGCTTCGCGAATCAGGCTGGTCCAGAATCGCTGATGACCCTGCGGTGAAATTTCCCGCAGTCGCCACGTTTCCGCTGAACCCAGAAACACGGCCCGCCCGGCACCATAAAACTGGCTGACCAGAAACGGCGGAACACCCAGCTCAGTCCGCGCCCGAGGATTGTCGTACTGCAGCAGCACCACAGCACCGTCCCGCAGTCCGCGGATCGGATAAGACCGATAAATCCCGCGGAAGTTTTTCCACAGGTCAATGTCCGCGTTGCCACTGTCATCCGCAATCTTCAGGAACTCGGCCACTCGGCCTTCCGCTGTCGGCAGCACCGGCCACGGTTCTTCTGCGCGAACGGACTGCTGGGCTGCCGGAGGCTGCCGGGAAAGCAGCACCGGATACAGCACGCTGACATCCCGCGCGGCGTCAGAATTCTCTGCCAGCTTTGGCGTAAAAATCTCGCCGGCTACAATCACCAGTCCGCCCGCATGCTCGGAAACCCAGCGATTCAAAAACCGCTGCTGCTCGGCCGTCAGACGACTCCAGTCCGGATCAAACGCGACCACCACGTCGTACTCAAACAGTTCCGCTTCGGTCTCCGGGAACTTCGTCAGCAGCTTGCGCGCCTCCTGAGAAACCATGCCGGCGTTGTCGTCCTGCACCGTCTGCAGCCAGACATCCGACTCCACACCACTGTGCCGGTACAGCGTGTTTCGCACAAACTGGTAGTCGCGCATCGGCCCGCTGGAAATTACCAGCACACGCATTTTCTGATCCGTTACCTCCACCGTCCGCCGCCGCTCGTTGTCCTCCAGTGTCATTTCCACAACACCGCTGGCGGATTCCACTCGAGCCACAAAATCATAGCGGCCCGGGACCGCCAGAGTCTGCGTAAACCGAGCTGTCACCGGCAGACCATCCTCCGAAAAATCCACAGTCTGTTCGGCGATCTGGCGACGATCACTGCCGTCCCCGCCCGCCGTCTGCTGAAACAGTCGCACCAGCGCCGACTGCCCCCCCGCTGCCGCTCCCTGCAACGACACACCAATGTCAAACGGATCACCCTGGTGCACGTCCAGCGGCGACTGCATTCCGGCCACCCACAAATTCAGCTGCGGTTTCAGACTGCCCACGCCGGCTGCGATCAGGCGAGTTTCGGTGCGCTGGGCTCGCAGGCGAGCCGCTTCCTGATCCAGGCCCGCATTCCCGCGACCGTCCGTCACCACCACCAGGCCCGCCAGTGTGCGACCCGACAGCTGCCCCGTCAGCTGGTACACCGCTTCGCCCAGCCGCGTTTCAGCGCCCGTCGGCTCCAGAATCTTCCGCCACTGCTCAGCCACGGCCGCCGCCTCCGGCGCTCCCGCTACAGACTGCGGCTCGTCCTGCAGGGACATGCGAGTCCCGGCAGCTGGCGGAATTCCGGCAGCCGCGGATTCCCCTCCGTCCGCTTCCACAAACCGCACCACCCCGTCGCTGACCACCGCCCACGGGCCTCGCAGCGTTTCATCAAACGTGTAAATCGACACCACATGCGTCCGACTCAGCTCAGACAGCACGCCCGAGCTGATCAGCTGCTGCTGAACCAGCGCAGCGCGACTGACCGGAACCTGCGCGGCACCGCCCGCCGCCAGATCCGTGCCCGGCCACTTCATCGACAGCGATGTGTCCAGCAACAGACCAACACGCGATTTCTCTGTCCGACTCAGCTGAGTTCGCGTTTGCGGATTCAGCAAAATAAACAGCAGACTGCACAGCACCAGCAGCCGCGGCACCAGCAACACAGCACGCGAAACAGGGCGCAGAAAACGTGAATCCCGCAGCGATGTGCGGATCGTCAGATAAAACAGCACCGCCAGCCCGGCCAGCAGCAGCAGCATGCCCGTCGCCGTCTCCGGCAGATCCAGCTCGGTCGTCTGAAACGTCTGACTCTCGGTCGCCAGTGTATCGGCCGCCGCACGACCGGCTGCGCTGGTCTGGTCAGCCGCTGCAGCAGGACCTTCCTGAGTTGCAAATGAGGCAGTCATCGGCCAGCCTCCGGATGATAACTAAGCTTCAGCGAAATCAGCTGCTCGCACACCAGCACCGCTGCCAGCAGACCCAGCAGCACCCAGCGCAGCTCGCGACCAGCACCGGAACCGCCCAGTGCCGCCGCGTCATCGCCCGTGATCACCGCCACATGACTGCGGTCTGCCCCGGTGGTCAGCGGAGCCGGGTCGGCGATCGCCAAAGCACTCTCGCTGGCCGGTACATTCAGTACCACCGCCAGATCACCCACCGCACCGTCCGGCCTGAACCGACGAATCCGATACATCCCGGGACGACGAGCCTGCGGCACGAAAAGCTGCAGCTCACTGCCGGCCACGGTCCCGGGCTGCTGCACCGCTGCACCGCTGCCGCCTGTTGGTGTCGCTGCCGGCTCTGCTGCTTCCGCTTCCGCTGCAGCTTCCCGCGGCGATTCCGGCTGACCGGCACGCAGCCGCAGGAATGTTTCAGCCACGGGTTCTTCACCCGGCCCGGCTTCCGGAAGATAAACTTCCACGCCATCAGTCCACTCGTCAGCCGACCACCGCAGGCTGAACGGTTCCACCAGCTCGCGCATTTCAATGTCAGCCACCGGACGCTGCAGGTACTGATGCATCAGCAGATGCATGACCACGTAGCCGGGCGAGGCCGGTGCGGCCGGCCAGTTGCTCCAGCGACGACCTGCTCCTGTCAGAAATGTCAGAATCCGTCCGCTGCCCAGCGAATGTTCGAACGCCACCGGATCACCGTTTCGCAGCCGCATCAAAGTCCGCACACCATCAGCACGCTCAGTGTCATCCGGTTTCCAGTCTGAAGCCGGCTGAAACCAGCGAGACACCTGCACGGTGTCCGGAAACGGACTGTCCGGAGCATTATAGACAGAGAAGACTGGATGAGTTTCAAACACGGGCGTCAAAAACGGAGGCTGTTCGGGAGCCAGCAGGTCGGCCGCCGGTGCCGCCGCAGTCTGCAGCACACCCAGCGGAATCGGAAACAGTTTCTGGCCCGGTTTCCGCAGTGTCTCAGAATACCACTGGACACTGGCCTGTTCTCCGGGAAACCAGACGATTCCCCCGCCGCGCCGCACAAAATCAGCCAGCTGCAGCACCACATCCGCCGGCTGCTCGCGGACATTCAGCAGATACACACAGTCACTGCTTTGCAGATCGGCTGCCGTCAAAGTCTGCGATGTGCGAATGGTGGTGCTGAGCCCGGTCAGGCCGGGATCCGCAGCCAGGGCGGCTGAGACAAAGCCGGCGTCCTCCTGAGCACCCTCGTCGTCCACAATCAGCACCGTGCGACGTTCGGCCACTTCCACCGCCAGCAGCCGACGATTGTCTTCGGCCAGCGGGTCCGGTTCCAGTCGCACTTCCACCAGATGACGACCCTCGGTTTCAAAGCTGAGATCATGCGGGACGACGACTTCTGTGCCCGGTTCAATGTCCGGAATCAGCATGCGTCCCGGCTGAGAAACTCCGTCGACCAGCACGGTGGCTCGCAGATCGGTCGCCCGGGAACTGCCGTGATTGCGAATCACGGCCGACAGCCGCCAGGGGACGGCGCGAGCTGCCCCGAGGCTTTCAGCCGACAGCTCGCGGATCGCGATGTTGCTGCGAGCATCCCGGCCGATGCGGACAATGTCGACTCCCGCCCTGATCGTGCCCAGCGCTTCAATGGCACTCAGCACCTCCGGGCGATTGTTCCAGTCCACGGCTCGGAAGTCGGTCAGCACATGCACCTGCGGCGATACGCTGCCGTCCGCCGCCAGAATGTCTTTGGCTGTCTGCAGCGATTCGGCCAGCAGAGCCGGGCGAAATGAACAGGGCTGATTACGCAGTCGCGGCATGAATTCCTGCACGAACGCGCCGTCCAGAACACGGTCGGAAACAATCGGTCGGCCGGGATCAGACAGTCCCAGAATTGTGACGCGGGCGGCACCACCCTGACGACTGCCCTCCACCAGCATGGTTTCCAGGGTTGCCAGAGCCGCCTGAAACAGGGGCTGATCACCTTCCTGATCACGCATCGACAGCGAATCATCCAGCAGGACAACGTGGTGTGCGCTGGCGCCGCGGAGCATCAGCAGGCGACCGGGATCCAGCAGCAGGCGAGCAATCAGGAGGACAAACAGCAGCACCGCCAGAATTCGCAGCAGCAGCTGCAGCAGCTGTTCCAGAATCAGTCGCCGGCGGTTCAGTTCTTCACTGGCCAGCAGGAATTCCATGGCCGCAAACCGCACGGTGCGGTAACGCAGCCGGCTGAGAATATGGATCAGAATCGGCAGCAGCACCAGCGCAGCGCCCGGCAGAAAGAAGGCCGGATTCAGGAAAAACTGCGAAAGTGCGGACATGAAGCAGAACAGTCTGTACGGAAAAATCCCCTGGCGATGGCGGTAGTGTGATTCAGAATAGCAGAGTTTTCGCGGGATCCCACCGTACCGGAACAGATTCTGCTTGTCAGCCTCGCTGGTCCCGCATTCGCGGGCCTGTTAACCTGTCCCCGGATCGCTCACAGCTTCACTCAAAATCAATCACATTCAATCACCACTTATGACCGTTTCCGCCTGGCCGATTGATCAGATTCGCCGACAGTTTCCGGGACTGTCCCGCACGTTGCAGGGTCGCACTGTCGCATTTTTTGATGGTCCTGCCGGCAGTCAGACTCCGGACTGCGTCGTGGACGCGGTTTGTCACTGGCTGCGGCACACGAACTGCAACCGGGGAGCGGCCTTTGCCTGTGGTCGTGAATCGGACGCCGTGATGCAGGCCGCGCACGAGGCTGCGGCAGATTTCCTGAACGCTGATGATCCGGACTGCATCGTGTTCGGCCCAAACATGACATCCCTCGCCATGCTGCTCAGCCGGTCACTGGCCGAACGCTGGCAGCCGGGTGATGAAATTCTGGTGACGCGACTGGATCACGACGCGAACGTATCGCCCTGGGTGCATGCGGCCCGCGCTGCGGGGGCAACGGTCAGGCATGTTGACTTGCGACCGGATGACTGGACACTGGATCTTGCTGACTTCCACCAGAAGCTGTCAGCGAAAACGCGGTTTGTCGCGGTGGGCATGGCTTCGAATGCCACCGGGACGATTAATCCGGTGCAGCAGATGATCAGTGCGGCCAAAGCGGTGGGTGCGCTGACGTTTGTGGATGCGGTGCACTACGCGCCGCACGGGCGGATTTCGGTACCGGAGCTTGGCTGCGACTTTCTGGCCTGTTCGGCCTACAAGTTTTTTGGTCCGCATGAAGGAATTCTGTGGGGGCGGCGGGAGCTGCTGGAACAGCTGCGGCCCTGGAAGCTGCGACCTGCTCCGGATGTGCTGCCGGGAGTCTGGATGACGGGCACAGGTGCTTTGGAAGCCATTGCCGGGACAGCGGCCGCCATTAACTATCTGGCGTCGCTGGCTGATCTGCTGCCGGCCACTGGCAGCGGACTGAACCGCCGGCAGAAACTGGATCTGGTCTTTGCGGCGATTGTGGAATACGAGCGGACGCTGAGTCTGGAGATGCTGGCCGGTCTGCAGCAGGTTCCGGGCATCAGAATTCACGGGATCACGGATCCGGCGCAGGTGGCTGGCCGGGTACCGACGTTTTCCTGGACATTCGGCGACTGTACGCCTCGCGCGGTGGCCGAGTGGCTGGCGGAGCGTGGCCTGTGCGTCTGGAACGGCAATGCGTATGCGCTGCCGTTTACTGAGACGGCTGGTCTGGAACCGGGCGGAACGGTGCGTGCGGGAGCGCTGCATTACAACACGATTGACGAGATTCAGCGGCTGACGAGTGCCTTGCGGCAGTTTCGCGGCTGAATTCCGGGGATCAAAAGTTGAATCAAAGTCAACGAAAATCCGCCGGGATTCGTAATGCAGTGGTCCGTTCTTTGTTTTTCACGGCGGTCAGCGGCATTCTGGTCATCAATTTTTTCGGGTAGCGGTTATGGCTTCGGCAGTCTCAGAGAATTTTCACAGTCGCCAGATGCCGCACAAGCCGCGGATTGTGGCTGTGATGCCGGCGTACAACGCCGAGACGACGCTTGAGCGTACTGTGGGTGACATACCGGCGGGTACGGTGGACGAAATCATTCTGGTGGACGACTGCAGTCGTGACCGGACGGTCGAGGTGGCTTTGCGGCTGGGTCTGACGGTGATTCAGCATCAGCGGAACACGGGCTATGGCGGCAACCAGAAGACGTGTTACACGGAAGCGTTGCGGCGTGGTGCGGACATTGTGGTGATGATTCATCCGGACTATCAGTATGACAGCCGTGTGATTCCGGTAGCGGCCGAGCTGATCCGACTGGGGAACGTGGACTTTGTGATGGGCTCGCGGATTCGCACGCGGTCGGAGGCGCTGGAGGGCGGGATGCCGGTGTGGAAATACATCGCGAATCGCTGCCTGACGATCTTTGAGAACGTGATTTTGGGTCAGAACCTTGGTGATTTTCACAGTGGTTTTCGGGCGTATCGGCGGGAGGTACTGGAGACGGTACCCTGGTCACTGAACTCGGACGACTTTGTGTTTGACACGCAGTTCCTGGCGCAGTCTGTTTTTTTTGGATTTCGGCTGGGGGACATCCCGGTACCAGTGCGTTATTTTGCCGAGGCCAGCAGCATCAATTTCCGCCGCAGTACTCGGTACGGTCTGCTGACACTCTGGGTGATGCTGCAGTTTTGTCTGAACCGTCTGGGCCTGCTGCGCTCAGCGATTTTTCAGCGTCAGTCCGGATGAAGGTGATTGCTGCATTTGGGTGTTGGTGAGCCGGGCACGGGATTGCCCGGGTGTGTGGCGAGTGGGTCACCAGCCACGGATCAGCGACAGGGGCCCGCAGGCGTAAGCGACCTTGCGGACTACATCTTTAAGCGAGCATCTTGACTTTGATCGAAGCTCTGATGAGAATCACGCGTGTGCAGAGCGTCTGCGACTACAGATCGGAAGATCGAAGACTATTGCCTGGTTGTTCCTGAAAGCATGGCACTGTTCAGGTTGTTTTTAAATGGGGAAACAAACGCCAGCGACCGGTTCCAGAGCCCGATCCGGGTATCAGGTTTTTGTCAGCCACGCTACTGCGGACAAATGGATTGCGACGATTTTTTGTGAAAAAATTGATGCAACCGGTGCCACATCTTTCCGAGACGATCGAGACATCAACGGTGGCGACAGTATTCCGGACTCCATTCGCACAGCGATTCAGGTCTCTCGAGAATTGGTCGTGCTGCTCACTCCCGACTCGATCGAGCGTCCCTGGGTACTGCTGGAAGTCGGTGCTGCGTGGGGGCGACGAAAAGATTATCGAATTGTTCCTGTGCTCTGTCACGTTACGTTCGACGCGATCCCTGATATCATCGAGGGGAAGAAGGCGTTTCACATCAACGACTTTGATACATACCTTGCCGAATTGAAGCGTCGGGTAAAAACATGAGTATCACAGCAGCGCCGGCTTTTGACGTATTCATTTCATACACCTCGCGAGATCGGACGTTTGCCGTCGATGTGGCGAATCGCCTCAGAGCGGAGGGATTGGAGCCGTTTCATCTTGCGGACGTCCCGGCTGGCACGGAAATCAGCGGAGCGATTTGGGATGCGCTGGCGGAATGTCATGTATTTATGGTCATTATTTCCCCGGATTCTGCACCTGATGCAATGGGAATGATCGAGTTGGGGGCTGCAGCGGCGTGGAGTAAACCTATCATTGTGCTGCTGAACGGTCCTGCCTCGACACGCGTTCCACAGGCTTTGCAGGACTATGCAATCTATCCACGAAACCGAATCGATGAAGTTGTGACTCGGATTCGTCGAAACCTTGAGCCAATGACCGACGATGAGAGACAAGTTCTTGTGGAGTGCTATGCCGTGCTCGGTATCCCCACGGATCAACTTAGTCAGTCGCCGGTACATTTGCGGCAGCTCGGTGACGCGTTCAATGAAAAAACAAGCCGTCACCTTTCAGCGACGCGACTGCTTTCGGAATTACTGAGGTTAAGGAAACAGTCGAAACTTCCTCGAATTCAGTCTCAGCGACGCAGAGCAGAACCCTGATGTATCGTACGATCATCGCGTCCGTCGCAGGCGACGCAGATTTGGGGTGAGGTTTATAATATACGTGGAACCCACCTGCACCCGCCCCGCCGCAAATCCCCCCGGCACACCAACCCCGGCGGACCGCCACTGCGGGTTTGTCCCGCTGATCCCTTCTGGTATCATCCTGACCGCCGGGCCACAGCCACCCGGACCCCCGCACATACGCAAAACATTCTCAACACACCACAGCCCGCCGCATGACGTCGCCGTTCGCCAGCATCCCGCCGGAACTGCACATCGCCGCCAATGAACTGGCGTTCGCTGTTCGCGACAGCTTCCCGGTCTCACCCGGACACTCCCTCGTAATCACTCGACGCATCGTCCCCACGTGGTTCGATGCCTCACCCGCCGAACAGATCGCCGTGCTGGAACTGGTCAGCACCGTCCGCAGGCTGCTGCACGAACAGCTGCAGCCCGCACCCGATGGTTACAATGTCGGTTTCAACTGCGGAACTGCCGCCGGACAAACCGTCCCGCACCTGCACGTACACATCATCCCGCGATACCACGGTGATCAGGCCGATCCACGCGGCGGGATCCGCAATGTTATCCCGGAACTCGGCAATTATCTTCGCGACGTCCCACCCACTCCCGCACCCGTATCGCAGGCATGCACAGTGCCAGCGACAGCGTCCGAGCTGCTGTCCACCGGACACCCGGACTCGCCGCTGTGGGAACTGCTGGCGCTGCGAGTTGCTGCAGCCACGCACGTCGATATTCTCGCCGCCTTCGTGCAGCGCTCAGGACTGGAAGTCATCGAACACCAGCTCCTCGCTGCACTCGCCCGCGGGGCGCATATCCGCATCATCGTCTCCGATTACCTCGGCATCTCAGACCCGCAGGCGCTCCGCAGACTGCTCACATGGCAGCACCTCAGTGCCGCCGCCGACAACAGCTCGCCAGACCTGACTCACCCGGTCGAAACGGACGCCGCAGAGATTGTGCCTGAACTGCTGCCGGGAACTCTGGAAGCCCGGCTGGTGCTGACCAGCGAGCTGCAGTCGCGGCCAGCTTCGTTTCACCCCAAAGCATGGCTCATTCAGGAACAGCAGGACGCCTGTCTGGTCGTCGGTTCCAGCAATCTGTCGCGACCGGCACTGCTGACGGGCACTGAATGGAACCTGCTGGCGTCTGACCGCACCGTGCCTGCCGCTGCCGCCCGTTTTCGCCGTTCCTACCAGCAGCTCTGGCAGCAGGCTGTACCGCTTAGTCCCGAAGTTATCACCCGGTATTCGCAGTTCGTGCAGCAGCAGGGTGAACAGTGGTCACAATTTTGTGAGTCGCAGCGGGAACCGGCGCCGCTGCTGACGCCGCGACCATGGCAGCAGCAGGCTCTGCAGCAGCTTCGGGGTCTGCGGGAACGCGGGTATCAGCGCGCTCTGGTGGCGGTGGCTACCGGCATGGGCAAGACGTGGCTGGCAGCACTGGATGTACTGCAGGTCGGGCAAATGCTGGGTCGGCGTCCGCGAGTACTCGTGGTGGCGCATCGAGCGCAGATTCTGGCGCAGGCGGAAGCGGCACTTGCGGCAGTGCTGGATGCACAGTATCCGCCCGCGACCAGCGGCTGGTTTGTCGGCGCGCAGCAGGATCTGGATTGCGAGCTGGTGGTGGCGTCTGTGCAGAAACTGTCGCGGCCGCAGCATCTGACGCGTCTGGAATCGCTCAGCTTTGACTATGCCATCATCGATGAAGTGCATCATGCGCAGGCACCGACGTGGCGGCGAGTGCTGGCCAGTTTGCAGGCGCGGTTTGTACTGGGGCTGACAGCCACACCTGAGCGTACGGACGGCGTGGATGTGGCGTCTTTGTTTGACGACCATCTGGCGTGGCAGGCCGGGATTGGTGACGGCATAGCGGAAGAGTCGCTGGTGCCGTTTCATTATCTGGGTTTGCGGGACACGGTGAATTTCGAACAGATCCCGTGGCGGAACGGGCGTTTTGATCCTGTGGAACTGGAAGCCGCAGTGGCGCGCAGCGAACGCATGGAGCGACTGTGGACGGCATGGCAGCAGCATCCGGCCGCGCGGACGATCGTGTTTTGCTGTTCGCGGCGGCATGCGGTGTTTGTGCGGGACTGGCTGCTGGCGCGGGGTGAGACGGCAGCGGCCGTGTTTTCCGGCGGCGGCAGTGATCCGATCGGACAGTCGCTGCAGGCCCTGCGGGACGGGCGGCTGCGAGTCCTGTGTGCGGTGGATCTGTTCAACGATGGGCTGGACCTGCCGGCGGTGGACCGAGTGGTGATGTTGCGGCCGACGGAATCGAAAGTGGTGTTTCTGCAGCAGCTGGGTCGTGGCCTGCGAGTCTCACCCGGGAAGACGCGGCTGCTGGTACTGGATTTTGTGGGCAATCACCGCGTGTTCGCGCAGCGGCTGCTGCATCTGCTGGCGTTGTCCGGCCCGCGTGCTGACTGGCCTGCGCTGCGGCGATATTTAAAGACGGGTCAGGCCGAGCTGCCGCCCGGCTGTCTGCTGGATGTTGAGCTGTCAGCACAGGATGTGCTGCGGGAGCTGCTGCCGCAGGGAGCGGCAGCGGCGGTCGACGGATACCGGCGGTTAAGGGACGAGCAGGGTCGGCGACCGACGGCAGCGGAAGTGTATCGTGCAGGATATCTGCCGCGCACGATCGCAGCGGCCGAAGGTTCGTGGTTTGCGTTTTTGCGGTCGGAGCAGGATCTGTCGGAAAAGGAAACGGCTGTGGTGACGGCTGTGGCCGACTGGTTCCGGATGCTGGAGACGACCTCGCTGAACAAATCGTACAAGCTGATTGTGCTGCGGGTGTTGCTGGATCGCGGGGCGCTGGTCAGTGGATTGCAGCTGGCGACGTTGTGTGCGGACTGTCGGCGTTATCTGCAGCAGCACGAGGTGTTGCGGAAGGACGTAACGGGCAGTGGTGTGGCGGTGGACGTGGACGAAGCGACGGTTGAAGCGTGGCAGCAGTGGTGGCAGCGCTGGCCGATTTCAAGGTGGCTGGATCTGCAGGACGGTCATCGCTGGTTTGAGCAGGCGGGGGACGTGTTTCGCTGGTCGGGCGAGCTGCCTGCGGGGCTGGAGACTGAGCTGCAGCGGCTGACCGGCGAACTGGTGGACTGGCGTCTGGCGGCCTACTGTCGCAACCGGGGGCTTGAGCCGTTGGCGACTGAGTCTGGTGACGTGCAGTTTGAGTGCAAGGTGTCACATGCGGCGGGCCTTGCGATTCTGTTCGTGCCGCGCGTGAATCAGTGTCCCGGTCGTCCGACCGGTCCCGTGGATGTGATGTTGCCGGACGGTCAGACGTGGGTGTTCAAGTTTGTGCAAATTGCGGTTAACAAGGCGGCTCCGGCGGGTGTTGAGCAGAACCAGTTGAGTGTATTATTGCGGGGCTGGTTTGGAGCGGACGCAGGTTTGCCGGGAACCGATTTTCGTGTGCGTTTTGAAATGCGTGAGGGCCGGTGGTTTGTGTCCCCGCTGTTGTCAGGTGCGGGGCGGCGTGGGCTGGAAGCGGAACTGCAGCCGGTGGCTGAGCTGTCTGACGGACCGCGAGGCATGCGGCCGACAATTGCATCGAAGCGGCGATATCAGGATTATCTGCCAGTGTGGGATTTATGTGCCAGTGCCGGTTTGTGGAGTGCTGAGCAGCAGCCGGCGGAGCAGGGCTGGGTGCGTATTGAGGGTTTGACCCTGCAGCCGGGTATGTTTGTGGCGCGGGTGCGGGGGCGATCGATGGAGCCGCGGATTGCGGACGGTGCGTGGTGTGTCTTTCGTCCGTGTCCAGCGGGAAGTCGCGAGGGTCGTCTGTTGCTGGTGCAGTTTCGGTCGCTGGAATCGCACGACGCCGGCGGGCGTTTTACGGTGAAGCGGTATCATTCTGAGCACAGCGTAACGTCTGAGGGCTGGGAGCATAGCGTGATTCAGCTGCGGCCATTGAACCCGGATTTTCGGGTGATCGATTTGCAGCCTGAGCACTCAGAGGATTTGCGGTTCATCGGTGAATTCGTCCGTGTGCTGTAGTTCCGGCCCTGCTGAGGCCGGGTGGTCTTATAGGTCTTATAGGACCTATAGGACCTATAGGACCTATAAGTCCTATGAGTTCTGAAAGGCCTGTACCGTCTGCAGTGCTTAATGCAGTTGCCGTGGCTGCGATTCCGCCTTGTGGAGCTTTTTGGTAATTAATCGCAATGCAATGAAGTAATACAACACATAGCACCCTATATGATGGTCCGTTTCGCGGCGGTGGGTGGCCTGTCTGTCTGCAGGCCTTACCGTGGCATGTCGCATGCCGGGGCACGGGCCTGTGTGCGGGATAAAGGGGGGGGATCGGTATGGCTGGTTTCATTCCTGCGCACGGTGGATATGAAGATTTGCTGTCCTTCAAAAAGGCACGCGTTGTGTATGACGGCACAGTGCAGTTTTGCCAGCGGTTTCTGGACAGCCGCGACCGCACGGTGGATCAGATGGTGCAGGCGGCGCGTTCCGGCAAGCAGAATATTGTTGAGGGCTGCATGGCCAGTGGCACGTCAAAGGAGATGGAAATAAAACTAATGAAGGTAGCGCGTGCCAGCCTGGAAGAGCTGCTGGAAGACTATCGCGACTTTCTGCGGGCTCGCGGGCAGGTCCCGTGGGACAAGAATTCCCGTGAAGCTGTGTTTGTTCGCAACACCGGTGCGGCGAGGAATGCGTCTTACGAACACTACAGGACCTGGATCGAAACTCGACCGGCGGAAATCGTAGCCAACATTTTGATCTGCCTGATTCACCAGACCAATTTTCTGCTGGATCGGCAGCTGCGTGCGCTGGAAAAGGATTTCTTGCAGCAGGGAGG
>JBJTPZ010000382.1:0-7592 GCA_046075365.1 Planctomycetaceae bacterium | reverse complement strand
AAGGTGCCGCCGCGATGCGCGGCAAGTCGCAGCGTGTTGTGCGCGACGCTGCACGAACGGCAATCTCCGAACTCACCGCATTGGTGCAGCCGTTCGCGAAACAACTCTTCGAAAAGCACCGCGCAGCCGGCGACAAACTTGTGCTCGCCACCACCACGCCGTATGACTTCATTGATGAATTCGCACGAACGCTCGGGTTCGACGATGTCATCGGCACGCGATATGCGGTGGATGTCGGCGGGCTCTACACCGGCGACCTCGACGGCCGCTTCGTGTGGTCGGGCGGCAAACTCGCCGCAGTCAGCGAGTGGTGTGCCACCAACAACGTTGACATCAAGATTTCATCCGCCTACAGCGACAGCGTGTACGACTCGCCGTTGCTCGAAGCCGTGGGTTATCCGCATGCCGTGAACCCCGATGCCCGCTTGCAGGTGCTCGCCGCCGCACGCCGCTGGCCGATTCTCAATCTCGATGTGTCGCCCGGTGTGGTGAAGGTGCCGGTCATTCTGCCGGGCAGTTCAAGCTGTCGTGAATCAAGCCCCAGCTGCTGCAGGATGGTGGCATGGATGTCGGTCACGTAGTGCCGGTCTTCCACCGCGTGAAAGCCAATCTCGTCCGTCGCACCGTGCACGATGCCGCGTTTCAGACTGCCACCGGCCAGCCAGACCGAAAATCCATAAATGTGATGGTCCCGGCCGTCTGCGCCCTGAGAACCCGGTGTGCGACCAAATTCGCTGGCAAACAAAACCAGTGTCTGCTGCAGCAGCCCGCGACGCTCAAGGTCCTGCAGCAGTGCTGCAATCGGCTGATCCACCGCCAGCGCGTTGCGAGCATGGTTGTCCCGCAGTCCGCCGTGAGCATCCCAGCTGCCTGCGCCGCCCGCACCATGCTGAATCTGAATAAATCGCACACCCCGCTCCACCAGACGCCGCGCTGCCAGCAGCTGCATGCCAAAGTCACGACAGTGCGGCTGATCAAGTCCGTAAAGGGCCTGAGTCTCGGCGGTCTCCTGCGAAAAATCCACAATCTCCGGAATCGACTGCTGCATGCGAAATGCCAGCTCATAGGAGGCGACACGAGCTGCCAGCGCGGCGTCCTGCGGATACTGCTGACCACCCAGCTCATTCAGACGACCCAGCAGCTCCCGCCCAATCCTCTGAGACTCGGCGGTGACCTGCCGCGCCGGACGACTGAAGTCCAGCGGGTTCCCCGGATCAACTCGCAACGGCACCGCATCATGAGCCGGGCCCAGATAATGCCCGTCCCGCTTGTTCCAGTACTCGCGGTTGCCCATCGAGATGTACTGCGGCAGATTGTCGTTCAATGACCCCAGACCGTAATGCACCCAGGCTCCCAGATTCGGAAAATCTCCGTCGTTCTGATGCCGCCCGGAATGAAACTGCGTCTGCGCCCCATGATTGCTGTCCGTCGTCCACATCGACCGCACCACCGCCAGCTTGTCAACCTGCCGAGCCGTGTGCGGAAACCAGTCACTGACCTCAATTCCGCTTTGCCCGTGCCGGCGATAACCCACCTGCAGCGGATACAGTGTGTTGCGCTGATTGCCGTTGCCGTCAGGCACCACAAGGCGTTCCAGTTTCAGCTTTTGCGGGTTCTGTGCATCCGCAAACGGTGTCTCGGCGATCGTTTTCCCGGCGTACTTCGTCAGCATCGGTTTCGGATCAAAACTCTCCATCTGACTGACGCCACCGTTCATAAACAGCCAGATCACACTGGTGATCTGCGGTGTGCGATGCGGCCGCCCGTCCGGGACCGTCAGCTCGGTCGACCGGCCATACCCATCCCGCTGCAGCATGGCTGCCAGTGCCAGACTGCCAAATCCCAGCCCCGAGTCTGTCAAAAAACGGCGTCGTGCAAACATGTCTGCAGTCCCTCTGAATTCTACCGCAAGGTGACAAAATCGTTATGGTTGATCAGCACTCGAATAAAACTGGAGCGTGCTTCCGCTGCGGAACCGCCGGGCAGCTGCTGCCATGCCTGCAGTGCCACCAGACTGGCTGACAGCTCAGCCGGGCCCGGTTCAATCCCGGTCAGCAGGCGGAAGGCCGCGGTGACGAAGCTGCTGTCGTCCGTCGCAGCAGCAGACAGTCTGACGGCAATTTTCTCAGCCGAACTGAAAGCCAGCTCGCTGTTTGACAGTGCCAGCGCCTGCTGCGGCACAATGCTCTGTTCGCGGCGGTAGCAGTCCTTCACCAGGGCTTCATCAAACATCGTCAGAAACAGGTTGCGTTCGTTATTGGAATGGAAGAAGTACAGACTGCGGCGCTGAGACGCGGCCTGTTCCGAAACGGGTACGGGCGGACCGCCCTGAGTCAGGTCGAGTGTTCCGGCGAGGGCCAGCAGGCTGTCACGGATGACCTGAGATTCGAGGCGGATCGGGTTCCGTCGCCAGTACAACTGATTCTCGGGATCGCGGGCGAGTGCTGCGGGGGCGTCTGCCTGCGAGGAGCTGAGTCGCCACGCACTGGAGCTGACGATCAGCGAATGCACATGCCGCATGCTCCAGCCGCTGTCCATCAGCTCGCTGGCCAGCCAGTCGAGCAGTTCCGGGTGTGCGGGCGGAGTACCTTTGCGGCCGAAATCGAACATAGTGGGAACCAGTGGCTGTCCCATGTGGCGAGTCCAGAGGTGATTGACGGCGACGCGGGCGGTCAGGGGATTGCGTCGATCGGTGATCCAGCGGGCGAGGGCCGAGCGACGTCCGGTGCTGACGGGCTGAAAATGAACTTCCGGATCATCTTTGCCGGAGTTAAAGAAGCGGGTGGGTGTCCATGCGGCGCCGGTGAATTTTGTGAAGGTATCGCCGGGTTTGACGTCCGCTGCCGCGGCAGTGCCGGCTTTTTCGAGGTTCTGCCGAGCGGCATCGAGGGCCTGCTGAATGGTCTCGGGTTTGCCGGTTGCCGCCAGCTGCTGCTGTTCGGCAGCGGCCAGCTGTCGTCGAGCGGCAGCGACAGCCAGCTGCCGTTCCGCGCGAACGGCGGCAGCGGTCAGCTGCGGGTCAGCAGGCGAGCGGACCGCAGCGGCGCGGGCAGTGACGCTGTCGAGGGCGGCCTGAGCAGCGACAGCATCGGCCGCGGCGACATTCAGCGCAGCCTGAGCAGTTTGCACGGCAGCTTCGAGCTGTGCCAGCGTGGGCGGGGCCAGTCTGGCCGGGTCCTCTGTGGCCGGAATCAGCGCGAGCTGATCGGACAGTTCCTGCAGGCGAAATTCGTGGACATCAACGAGTGCATCAAAGATGGTCAGCTGCAGTGCTCCAGGACGTCGTTCCAGCGGCGTTTCAAAGGCCAGTACGGGGACGTTGTCAAGGAAGGCATTAAGCAGCTGGTCGCGAACTTTCAGCTGCAGTGTATAGGGTTGATCGAGGCGAATGGGCAGCTGTCGCATGGCGGCACCGCCGGGATACTGCCAGTTGCCGGCCTGCTGATGGGCCGCATGAATTTTGGGTCCGGCAGCCTGAGCACTGACGTAGACATTCTGTTCGCTGCTGCCGGTGGCGGCCGCCGGATTCGTGTCGGGAAGTACGGTGTCGAAGCCGATGCCGACACTGCGATACTGGCTGCCGCCGCGAATTGTGAACCTGACCGTGGCGTCGAAGCTCGTTGGAACGGTGCCTTTCCAGCGAAGTGCTGAGCGAGCTTTGCCGTCCTGCCGCTGCGTGAGCGTGCCAGGCTGGTGCTGCCAGTCACCGTCGATCAGCTGCCAGCGATCGGGATCCAGCGTCTGGAACTGATCGGCAACGAGCGTGGGGCCTGCGGGAGGCGGTTCGGGGGCAGTAAAGGCATCCCGAGTTTTGGTGGCAGCTGCCAGAGTGTCGGCGGCCTGCTGGCGAGCGGTAACGGCGGCGCTGAGGGCCTGTGCGGCCGCTGCCAGATGCCCGTCAATGACCCAGGGGCGGAGTTCCGGCTGCCAGGCTGTCGACGGCAGCGACACCGGCTGAATGCTGAGCGGTGCGAAGTCGAGGACAGCAGGCACGCCGGGGGCAATGGGGCGGGACTTGTCGGGGTTCCGTTCATCGCCGCGAATGTAGAGCCATGTCGGTTCGTCAGGCAGGCCGTCGAAGGCGCGAGGTACGCCGTCGCGGGTCAGATCCGTCTGTCCGGGAACCATGTCCACTCGCACATGATACGGCTCGAAAAACGCACGCAGCCGGTAATAGTCGGTTTGTTCCAGCGGATCATATTTGTGATCATGGCAGCGGGCACAGTTCATGGTGAGGCCAAGGAAGCCTTTGCTGACATGTTCGACAGTTTCTTCCATCCACTGCGGCCGGTTGAACAGCCAGTAGTTTCTGGCGAGGTATCCGGTGGCGCGAAGTCTGCTGAGGTCATCGGGCTGCAGCTCGTCACCGGCCAGCATCAGCCGCAGCATTTCATCATAGGGAGTATCAGCGTTAAGTGATTCGACGATCCAGTCGCGCCAGTGCCAGATATGTTTCTGGCTGTTGCGGAGCTGGTCTCCCAGCCCCCACCAGTCACTGTAGCGCCAGACATCCATCCAGTGTCGAGCCCAGCGTTCGCCGTGTCGCGGATCTGCCAGCAGCCGGCTGACCGTGCGTTCGTACCAGTCCGGGCTGGTATCATTTTCACAGGCGGCGATGTCAGCGAGAGTGGGTGGCAGTCCGAGCAGATCGATATGCAGTCGTCGCAGCAGCACGAGGCGTGAGGCTTCCGGCTGCGGCGAAATTCCGGCCTGCAGTCGGCGCTGCTGCAGGAAGGCATCGATGGGATTGCGGACGGGGCTGTGAGGAGTGCTGCTGAGATCCGGGACGGGTGGCCGGGTGACGGGCTGGAAGGCCCAGTGCGAGCGCGGGTCGGATTCCGGCTGTTCGTGTTCCGGGGCCGGGGCATTGCTGGCGATCCACGTTTGCAGCAGAGCGATCTGTGCGGCTGTCAGGGGTTCGCCTTCCGGGGGCATGCGGACTGTTGGATCAGCGGCGGAAATTTTGTGCAGCAGCAGGCTGGATTCGGGGTGTCCCGGCTGCAGTGCGGGGCCGCTGTCACCGCCTGTGCGGATCAGCTGAGCGGTATCCAGTCGCAGTCCGGCTTCCTGCTTGAGTGCTCCGTGGCAGGCATAGCAGCGGGATTTGAGGATAGGTTTGATTTCGGATTCGTAGTCGGCTGCGGAGCAGGTGCTGTTGGGGAGGCCGAGGGGCAGAGCGGCGATCAGCAGCAGGAGCAGCAGTCTGGGTGTGCTGGGGGTTGGGACTGGGGCAGCCATGCAGCGGGGGACTCCGAGAGTGGGCGGTGGGAGGGGTGGGCGGTGATCAGTTTTCGGTTTTCGGTTTTCGGTTTTCGGTTTTCGTTAGGCGAGCCGCAGACGGGAGTCTGCGGGTGTTGGTACTGGCGGTCAGTAATGTTGGTGGTCGCGTTGGTGCGGCATTGGGTTTTTGGTTTGTTGTAGTTTTGTGGGGTGTCTGGCCCCCTCACCCCCAACCCCTCTCCCCCGTTTCACGGGGGCGAGGGGAGGTTGTTTGGCCTCACGCGAAGCAGCGAAGAGGAGCCACAGAAGGCTCAAGTGGTCTGTGTGATGAACTGCTAACTCTCCTCTCAACTCTCTCAAGTCTACCTTCTATGGCATGGATGCCATCGCCCCCTCACCCCCGACCCCTTTCCCCTGTTTCACGGGGGCGAGGGGAGGATTGGCGCGGAGGAGAAATTCTAACAGTGGTGATTCGCGGGGAAAACTGAGCACTTGTGTCAATGAAAATCCGTCGCGAATTCGGGCTGGGCCGGGAATTGCGACGGATTTGAGTTTTGGTGGTGAAAAAGCAGCGCGTTAATCGATGGTGTTTTGGGAGGTGACTGGTTCTGGTGCGAAGCCGGGCATGCCCTGCAGGGAATCGGGGGACTGGCGTTGTCGGGTCGCACCTGGTGTCACGAGCTGCAGCCAGGCGGCGGCATCGATGCTGTCGGCCAGAGCGCGGGCGGAACCGTCGCAGAAGGAGAAGCAGCAGAGCTGGGGGTGGCGGCTGTTGGGGTAGGGATTGCGGCCTTCTGTGCCATCTCGCATTCTGTTGGGAAGCGAGAATGGTCCGTTGGAAGGTGTGGGGTCCGGGTCGTAGTCGAGGACTCGAGAAAGCGATCCGGCAAGACTGGCCCAGGTGAGTTGTCCGCCGAGGTGATATACGGGGACCACGAAGCCGCAGTTATAGGCTGACGGATTGGCCCACGACAGTTCGGGTTTTCGCAGTCCGTCTGCCGGGGGCGGGCTGGCGAGAATATTTTCGCCGAACATCAGCGTATTGGCAGCTCCGTCGCTGATCTGGCCGATGAGTGCACTGCGGGCGTAATCATTGGGCAGATCAAGCGGAGCATAGCGGACGGATTCCGGCGGGAAACGGGGCAGAAACAGATTGAGATCGCCATCTGCGTGTCCCTGGTGGTGTGTGTACGGGATGCTGGTCTGTCTCCAGAGAATGGTGCCGCCGGCTTCATACGTGTCCTCCATCGGGACCTGTCCCAGTCGGGGCGGTGATTTTGTCATCGAGGGTTCGACCCAGACGTCACCGATTCCCATGTTGGCCACATAAGTCAGGCCGCCTTCCAGTCCATGAGCCGAGCTGTCAGACGGGCAGGTGAGTACTGGCAGGTTGACCCCACCCAGTTCGCGATTGCCGCGGTCCTGAAAGGAGGCCTGGAAGTTCCAGCGCTGGAAGAGCGAAACCTGGTCAAGATTTGGCAGCAGATTAACGACCCAGCTGTGCCCGCCCTGTGAGTATCCGGTGCCGGAATAAGTACCGGAGGCCGGCAGTCGGCCTTTATGAGTTTCGGCCCACGAGACTGCAGCGAGTGTGATGTTTTTCAGGTTGTTCAGGCACTGGGTGCGGCGTGCGGATTCGCGTGCTGACTGGATGGCGGGCAGCACAAGCGAGACGAGGATTGCGATGATGGCGATGACCACCAGCAGTTCGACCAGTGTAAAGCCGTGGCGATGTCGTGAGCGGGGGGACTGATGGCTGTGCGTTTGCATGATTGCGGCTCTGTTTTCCGAGACGTTTGAAGCGTTCCCTGTCTGAGTCAGCGAGGCACTGCGATGGTGCTGGCGGACAAAGACCCTGAGAAAGATAAAACGCAGACCGCAGCGGGAGTTCCGGAGAAAAAGTGGGCAGGGGACAGTGTTCGGTGTTCGGTGTTCGGTGTTCGGTGAGGCGAGCCGTGGGCGGGAGCCCACGGGTGCGCGATTCTGGCGGGTTTGGGGGTGGTGAAGGGTCGGGGCGAGCACGAGCACGAGCACGAGCACGAGCACGACGGGGGGGATGGTTTCGGGCCTCGATTAAGCGGGACCGGGTTGTCTGCAGTTCAGGGCAAAACGTTCCGCAGGTGCCCCCCCACTCCCCATTGGGCCCCACGCGAGGCACTCAGGTTTTTGAGATTCCTTCGTGCTCGTGCTCAATGAAATGGTGCTCGTGCTCGTAATCGAAAAAAGAACCCCTCGCGGTGACTTTTCGAGCCCGGGCACGAGGGCATTGGGCGGTGAGGCGAGCCGTGGGCGGGAGCCCACGGGTGCGCGATTCTGGCGGGTTTGGGGGTGGTGAAGGGTCGGGGCGATTACGAGCACGATTACGAGCACGA